>NZ_BCNF01000052.1 GCF_001485495.1 Gordonia desulfuricans NBRC 100010
ATCGAAACCTCAGGAGGCCGAACTCGCCTACGCAACCACCTCTGAGCTGGTCACCGCCCCACGTACGCTACCGAGGTTTCGACTCGGGTCCTCGCCCTTCGGGCTCGGTCCCGGCTCAATCATCAACGGGCCGTTGGTTGTTGCGGACGGTAGTGGTTGGGAAGATCTTGACCCGGGGTGGTCAGTCGTCGAGTGAGCGGATGCGCTCGAGTTCGGTGGCGACGTCGAAATCTGCTGGGGGCCAGTCCAGATCGAGTCCCGACAGCGCACTGATCAGCAGTTCACAGACCGCCAGGCGGGCGAACCACTTGTGATTGGCCGGGATCAGGAACCAGGGGGCGGTATCGGAGTCGCAACGATCGAAGATCGCCTGGTAGGCCTGCAGGTAGTCGTCCCAGAATCCCCGCTCGTCGATGTCGCCGGGGTTGTACTTCCAGTACTTGTCGGGTCGTTCGAGACGCTCGGTGAGGCGTGCCTTCTGCTCGGCCTTCGACACCACCAGCGCGCACTTGATGACGGTGGTGCCGGACTCGACCAGTTCCTTCTCGAACTGGTTGATGATCGCGTACCGCTTCTCCCACTCCGACTGCGGCACCAGGTTGTGCACGCGCACCGGCAGGACGTCCTCGTAGTGCGACCGGTCGAAGATGCCGAGCCGCCCGGCCGGCGGCAACGCCTTGTGGACCCGCCACAGGAAGTCGTGTTCGAGCTCCTCCGGGGTGGGTTTGCCGAAACCCTTGATCGCCAGCCCCTGCGGGTCGAGCAGTCCGCCGACGTGGCGCACGATGCCGCCCTTGCCCGCGGTGTCCATACCCTGCAGGACCAGCAGGACCGACCGGTTGTCGCCGGCCCGGCCGTTGGCGTACAGCAACTCCTGCAGGTCCGCGAGCACCTCGCCCCGTTCGGCGAGCAACTGCTCGCCCAGCTCCCGGGAACCGGAGAAACCGGGCGTCGAATCGGCGTCGAAGCCGGCGATCGGTCCGACCGCCCCGACCCGTAAGGCGGTGACCGCCGGGGTCAGCCAGCCCGCCGGGTCGTTCTTGCCGTTCTTACCGCCACCGTTCTTACCGTTGCCGTTCTTACCGTTCTTGCCCATGGGTGTGGATCTCCTCGGGTCGGTCGGGGTCGGTCAGGCAGGGGAATCCGTGGCGGTTCCGGCATCGGGATCGGTTTCCGCACCGGGTGCGGGCAATGGGGCGGGGTCGGGCATGGCCGGTGGGGCGGCCATGAACAGTTCGCGGGAGCCGTTCGACGCGGCCACGCCGACGATCGAACTCCACACCATCATCACCAGGTAGTCGATCAGTTCGGGCAGCTCGATCGGCCGATCGACCATCCACCAGTCGACCGCACGCTGCATGGCCCCGACCAGCATGTACGACCACACCTGGGCGCCCGAGGAATCGCCGGACCGCTCGTCGAAGCGGCTCACGAGGGTCGCGTTGAGCAACTGCGCGACGATCTTCTCCGACTCTGCGGAGGTCACCGACGACGTCGGCGACGCCGACCAGGCGAACCGGTACAGGGCGGGCTCGTCGGCGACGGCGTTGACGTAGACCTCGATCACCGTGCGGGTCAGGGTGTACTCGTCGACCTCGTCGCTGATCGCGTCGGTCAGCCGGGGTAGCAGTGTGGTCTCGAAGAACCGGAAGGTGACCGCGACACCCAGGTCGTTCTTGTCGGTGAAGTACCGGTAGAGCACGGTCTTGGAGATGCCGATGTGCCCGGCGATCTCGTCCATCCCGACATCGGCGCCGAGTTCCCGGATCGCGGCGATCGTGCCGTCGGTGAGTTCGGTCCGGCGGGCCTGTTTGTGCTTCTCCCATCGGGCGCGACGGCCGTCGGGCTTCGGCCCGGACTCGGCGGGTCCCCCGAGCAGTGCATGCTCGATGCCCCGGGTCACCGTCGCCGCGGCCGACACCGCGGCGCGGGCCGCGGATGCGGGGCTGGGACGATTTGCGATCACCACGTCAGCGTAGTGGCTGCAAGCGGGTACAACTGAGGGGGTGTCAACACTGAGTCCCGACATCACGGGCGCCGGGCGTCACCGGAAGCCGGCGTCGGCGTCGGCTCCGGGGTTCGGCGCCGGTGACTCCGTGGCCGACGAGAAGCGGCGACGTGACCTGCGCAAGATGAAGATCGTTGCGACCGCCATGCTGCTGGTCGCCGCGTTGATCTACCTGTTCACCAGGTATCTCGAGCACCGTGACGGCGCCGACGTGGCCGCCTGGGTGGGGTACGTCCGGGCGGCGTCGGAGGCGGGCATGGTGGGTGCGCTGGCCGACTGGTTCGCCGTCACCGCATTGTTCAAGCATCCGCTCGGCCTCCCGATCCCGCACACCGCGCTGATCCGTAAGAAGAAGGACGAGATCGGCGACCAGCTCGGCGGCTTCATCGAGGACAACTTCATGACGCCGGAGGTGATCGTCCAGCGTGCCGAACAGCTGGACATGCCGCGGCGGGTGGCGACGTGGCTGGCCGATCCGGCCAACGCACCACGCGTGTCCGACGAGGCCGCGCGGGCACTGAAGCTCGCCTCGGAGATGCTGCGTGACGAGGACATCGAGCAGTTCATCCAGGCCGCGCTGCGTTGGGCGGCCGAACCGGAGTGGGCACCGCCGATCGGCCGTATCCTCGACCAGCTGATCGCCGAGGAACGACTCGAACCGGTCTTCCAGCTCCTGTGCGACCGAGCCCACGAGTGGGCGCTCGGCAGCCAGGAGGTGATCGACCGGGTGGTCGAGGCGGATGTGGGCCCGTCGTGGAAACCGAAGTTCGTCAGCGTGCTGGTGGGCGACAAGATCTACCGTGAGCTCGTCGACTTCACCGAGAAGGTGCGCAACGATCCGCAGCACGACCTGCGCAAGTCGATGCACCAGTTCGTCGAGAAGTTCGCCCACGATCTGCAGCACGACCCACAGATGGTGGCCCGGTTCGAGGGCATCAAGCACGAGCTGGTGGGCAGCGACGAGGTCGCCGGTGCGGCGTCGACCGCCTGGAACACCGGCAAGGCCGTGATCGAGCAGATGCTCGCCGACCCCAACTCGACGCTGCGGAACACATTGTCGGATGCAGTGATCAACCTGGGGGTGCGGATCCGCGACGACCGCCCACTGCAGGAGAAGATGAACGGCTGGGTGGCACGTGTCGCCAATCACGTGGCGACCAACTACTCGCGGGAGATCATCTCGGTGATCACCGAGACCGTGCGCGGCTGGGACGCCGACGACACCAGCCGCAAGATCGAGCTGCAGGTGGGGCGTGACCTGCAGTTCATCCGGATCAACGGCACCGTCGTCGGTTCGCTGGCCGGGCTGGTGATCTACACGATCTCGGTGCTGATCTTCCATTGATCGGCGGGGCAGCGGCACCGCCGGGCGGCCTCACAGACTCGCGGTGCATGCACAGTGCTTGCATGAGTTAGCACCTGCGCCGATACTGGCTTGCACCATGCGTGGCACATCCAAGACCCCTGATCCCTCTCATCCCGCCGACGACGACCCGGCAGGGTCGTCGGGGGACGGGGCGCCGGGAGACGGGACGGATCCCGGTCCGGCCCATGACACACATTCCGGTGGGGTCGGGCACGCCGTCGAGAACGTGACCGCGGTCGCGCAGGATGCCGTGGCGAACGCCGCCCAGGACATCGGGGCGTTCATCCGGTCGCAACGGCTCGGTGCCGAGGTCTCGTTGCGGCAGCTGGCCGAACGGGCCGGCGTCAGCAATCCGTATCTGAGTCAGATCGAACGTGGTCTGCGTAAACCGTCGGCCGATGTGCTCGCCCAGATCGCCAAGGGTCTGCGCGTCTCGGCAGAGGTGTTGTATGTCCGTGCCGGAATCCTCGAAGAACGGCCGGCCAGCCCGGTCCGGGATGCCCTGGTCGCCGACGACTCCATCAACGAGCGGCAGAAGCAGATGCTGCTCGAGATCTACGAATCCTTCCGTAAAGAGAACGCCGCAGAGGTGAACGGCCCAGCGGCAACCGGCCCAGAGGTACATGGCACAGAGGTAACCGACCCGGCGGGAGACGCCCCAGCGGGCAGTGACCCGGACGGTCCCGACTCCGAGGAGTGACCACCATGCTCGACAACCCGTTGACCAGCGCACTCGGCCAGGTGTCCGCGCTGTTGACCGATCTTCGCGAGCGAGGCGAGGCCGCGACCGGTGAGGCGCAGTCGCGGATCGCCGACACGGTGGGCGGGGTCCAGGCCCGCATCGCCGGGGGGATCGAGGAGACCCAGTCGACCATCGACGAGACCCTGGCGGCGGCGCTCGCCGCGTTCGACGACGCACGGTCGAAGCTGTCGGCGTTGCCGGTGGAGATCCCGGCCGAGATCGACGAGCTGGCCTCGCGGTTCTCGCCGGACGAACTGCGGCGGGTGGCCGAGGCCTATCTGGCCGTCGCCGCGGCCCTGCTGACCTCGTTGTCCGAGCGCGGCGAACAGGTGGTGGGCAGGCTGAAGGCACAGCCCTCGGCGCTGGAGAACCGGCCGAAGCTGGAGAAGTTGTACACCGATGCGCTCGCGCTGACCGAGGAGGCGTTGGGCACCATCGCGTCGTCGGCCCGGCTGGTCGGCGAACGCGCCGTCACCGACGTCGAGACGCTCGTCGTCGACGCGGAGATCGTCGACGACCCGGCGATCGAGGCCCCGAAGATGCCGGTGACGAAGGCGGCGCCGGCGACGAAGGCTGTGCCCGCGAAGGCGCCCGCGAAGAAGACGCCGGCTGCCCAGACGGTCACCCCGGCGAAGAAGGCTACGCCGGTCACAAAGGCGGCACCTGTCGACAACGCTGCGCCGGCCAAGAAGACCACGCCGGCCAAGACGGCTGCAGCGAAGAAGGCTGCGCCCACGAAGTCGGCTGCAGCGAAGAAGGCTGCGCCGACGAAGTCGGCTGCAGCGAAGAAGACCACGACCGCAGCCAAGCGGGTTGCGCCGGCCAAGACTGCAGCGAAGACGACTACGCCGGCAAAGACCACGGCAGCCAAGAAGACCACAGCAGCCAAGAAGACCACAGCAGCGAAGAAGACCACGGCAGCGAAGAAGAGCACGGCAGCCAAGAAGACGACCGCCGCGAAGAAGACGGCCGCTGCGAAGAAGACGACCGCCGCGAAGAAGACGACCGCCGCGAAGAAGACCACGGCAGCCAAGAAGACGACCGCCGCGAAGAAGACGACCGCCGCGAAGAAGGCCGCACCGGCAAAGAAGGCCGCGGTCCCGCGATCCACGACGTAGCGGTCCACGGTCGGTGATGGGCACCCCTGGGTGGGCCCTGCCCGACCGGCCATGGGCCCGGTCGCGTCGGGCGTCTGCCGTGTATGTCGGTCTAGAGTGGTCGCTGTGAGTCTTGTGGGAGTTCTTGCGGCCGGCCAGAACATCGTGTTGTGGCTGTTGACCGTCGTCGCCGGCGTGGCCGCCGTTGTCACCCTGATCCATGCCAGTATCCAGCGCAAGGACGCATTCCCCGCGGTGGACAAGCAGAGCAAGGTGCTGTGGGTGTCCCTGCTCGCTGCGGCGACGGTGTTCATCTGGATCTTCCAGGCTCCGACGATCCTGTACCTGATCGGCGTCGTCGCCCTCATCGTCTACCTCGTCGACGTACGTCCGCGCGTCGACGCAGTCCAGGGCAAGTCCTGGTTCCGTAAACACGGCTGACCGGCCGAACCGTTCGCTTCCCGAGTAGCCACTCCGCATGGGGTGGCTGCTTTTTTCTGTCCACTTCCGGGGGTGGTGGTTGCGTCGGGGAGGTCGGGCTGCGGAGGTTTCGACACGCCTCGTCGCTACGCTCCTCGTCGGCTCAACCATCGTTGGCTCACGCCTCGTCAGCTCGGCTCGATCACCGTTGGCGCGCGGCTCAGCCATTGCTGGCGCACGGCTCGATCACCGTGGTACGCGCTGTGATCACCGTTGGCACCGGCGCCTCGACAACTGATTCCCAGGTGTGGCCGACCGCCACGCGAACGTGACGAGGACCACGTCCCGATAATATGCATCTCAGATGCAAATTATGGTGAAGTGTAGTTGTGCAATTGACCCGGTTCACCGACATCGGCCTCCGCGTGGTGATGCGGCTGGCGGTGCAGGGGGACGGGTCGATGACCACACGAGCACTGGCCGATGACCTCGAGGTGCCATATACGCATGTGGCGAAGGTCGTCGGTCGGTTGTCCGAGCTCGGGATCGTCCACTCCCGGCGCGGTCGAACCGGTGGGCTCGTCATCACCGAACTCGGGCGGACCGCCCGGGTCGGGTGGCTGGCGGGACGGCTGGAAGGGGAGGGGGAGGTCGTCGACTGTGACGGCCCCACCCCCTGCCCGCTCCGAGCCGCCTGTCGTCTGCGTGGGGCGCTTGCCGCCGCACGTCGGGCGTTCTTCGCCAGCCTCGACGAGCACACCGTCGGCGACCTGGTCGCCGACCCCACCGGTGCGGTGCTGCTCACCCTCGACCTGCCGCGGCGAAACGTCGCCGAGGTGGACCGGGTCGCCGAATAGCCCTCGGCGACCTACCTTTCCCGCCCGGATACCCCAATCGGTACCCGCCCGGGGACCTATCGAATGGAGAATGCCGTGCTGTCGCAGGCCACTCGTGAAACCGTTGCCGCCACCCTTCCCGCTGTCGAAGGTGCGCTCGGCGAGATCACCCCGAACTTCTACAACCGCATGTTCACCGCGCATCCGGAGTTGCTCGACAACCTGTTCAACCGCAGCCATCAGCAGTCCGGGGAGCAGCCGCTGGCCCTCGCCGGCTCGATCGCCACCTACGCCCACCTGCAGCTCGAGCCCGATCTGCGTCGTCAGCGGTTCATCATCGACCGGATTGCCCATAAGCACGCCTCGCTCGGCGTCACCCGCGATCAGTACGCGGTGGTCCACGAGCACCTGTTCGGCGCGATCGTGGAGGTTCTCGGTGCCGCGGTGACACCCGAGGTCGCCAATGCGTGGGACGAATTGTATTGGGACATGGCCGATGTGCTGATCCGCGAGGAGGCCGACCTCTACGCCGCAGCCGGTGTCGAGCCCGGACAGGTATGGCGCGATCTGCTGGTCACCGGCCGGACCCAGGCGTCGCCGGACACCGTGTCCTTCGTGCTGGCCCGACCCGACGGTGCCGAGCTGCCGACTTTCCATCCCGGACAGTACATCTCGGTGCAGGTTCCGCTCGCCGACGGCGCACACCAGATCCGGCAGTACAGCCTGACCGGCCCGGCCGATCGCCGCGCCGAGTGGACGTTCAGCGTCAAGCTCGCCGGTGAGGTGTCGGCGCACCTGCACGAGCACGTCTTCGAGGGTGACACCCTGCATGTGTCCACACCGTTCGGCGATCTCGTTCTGCCCGATGATGATTCGCCGCTGCTGCTGGCCTCGGCAGGGATCGGCTGCACCCCGGTGATCGGTCTGCTCAACGCTCTGGGCGCCAACGGCCGGCAGCGTCAGGTCACCGTCCTGCACGCCGACCGTTCGCGTGCCCGCCAGCCCCACCGCGGTCAGCTCGCCTCCCTGGTGGAGAATCTCGACGACGCCCGCCTGTACCAGTGGTACGAGCAGGGTGTGGAGCATGTGAACTCCGACGACGTCCGCGTCGGCCAGATGTCGCTGGACGGGATCGAGCTCGCCGACGGCGTGCACGCGATGCTGTGTGGCCCGGCCGGTTTCATGGGCGCCGTGCGCGAGCAGCTGCTGGCCCGCGACATCCCCGAGGACCGGATCCACTACGAGACCTTCGGTCCGGAACTGCTGCGCACCGGCAGCTCCCGATGAGTACCGCCTCGGCGTTCGCCACCGCGGCCACCTTCCTGTGGCTGGGGATGGTGTTCGCGATCTCGTTCATCGAGGCACCGCTGAAGTTCCGGGCCCCCGGGATCACCATCCCGCTGGGCCTGGGCATTGGCCGGCTGGTGTTCCGGGCGCTCAACGCCGTCGAGGTGGTGTGGGCCGTCGTACTGGTGGTCTGCGCCGCCGCCGGCGGCTGGATCGGGGACGCCCAGGGCATCCTCGTGATCATCGTCGCGGTGCTGCTGGCCATCCAGGTCGGCGGCGTCCGCCCGGTGCTCAACCGTCGCTCCGACGCCGTGCTCGCGGCCGGCGACGCCTACGTCGAGGGCCCGCGCAGCAACACCCACCTGGTGTATGTGGCATTCGAGGTGGTCAAGGTGGGCGTGCTGATCGCGATCGGAGTACTGCTTCTCGCGTGACGCGCGGGAGCGGGCCGCATGCGGCCGGATCGAAGCGGAATAGACTGACCTGCGTGGCTGAGTATCGGATCAACGACCTTGCCGAGGCGTCCGGGGTCAGCGTGCGCAACATCCGCGTCTATCAGGACCGCGGTCTGCTCCCGCCCCCCACCATCCGGGGACGCACCGGCTGGTACACCGAGGACCATCTCGTCCGGTTGAACCTGATCTCCCGGATGCTCGAGCGTGGGTACACCTTCGCCACCATCAGCGAACTGCTGCACGCCGCGCACTACGGGATGAAGGTCGAGCACGTGCTGCGCGGCACCCCACCCAAGGGTGGCCGGTTCCGCAACTTCAAGCGGGCCGCGACCATCACCTTCACCGAACTGCGCAAGTCGCTCAACGCCAGCGAGCGCTCCATCGCACTGAGCCAGAAACTGGGTCTGCTGGTCAAGGACGGCGCCCACTACGCGGTCAAGAACCCCGAGGTCCTCGAGGGTGCCGAGGTACTGGTCAAGAGCGGGATCGACATCGACGTCCTGCTCGACCGCTTCGTCCGTGTACAGGGTGATCTCGAGGACGCCGCACGCAGCTTCGTCTCGATCATCACCGACAAATACGTCAACGAGAACCTGCCCGACCTCGGCGAGGACACCATCAGCAAGGTCGCCGACCTGATCCAGACGGTCCGGCCGATGGCCCACGAGATCGTGGAGACCACCTTCCGTAAGGCGCTCGACGACGAGATCACCCGCGCGATCGGGCAGGCGTCGACCTACTTCGACGTGACCGCCGCCGACGACGCGGGCATCACCGTCCTCGACGACCGCGACACCGCAGCCGATCGCGACACCGCCGACGGCCACGACACCGCAGCCGACCGCGACTCCGCCGGCGCCGGCGAGGCCGGGAATCGTGATCTCACCGATCTCGTTGACGGGGAGGAGACGGCCGGAAAGACGGCCGAAGGATAGCCCGCGTGGCGACGCGCGGAGATGGACCGAAGACCTGATCGTCGGGTCTTGGAGGGGGAGAGAACCATGCGAACACGCACTGCACTCATGGGTGTGGCGGGAGCGGCAGCCGGTGCCGTGGCGGTGGGGGCCGCAGCCGGGATCGGCGGCATCTTCGCCGCACTCGCGCGCGAGGCACTGACCGCCGAACGGGCGGTCGACGACGGCCCGGACGAACTGATCGCCACCCCGGCGGCCGAGCCGATCCGCCGGGAGGTCGTCGCCACCGACGGCACCCACCTGTACGTGGAGATCCACGGACCCGATCCGGCCACATCCGATGCCGAGGTGATCGTCGCCGCACACGGATGGACCTGCAACACCAGCTTCTGGAACGCCCAGATCAACCGGCTCACCCCGGAGCGGACCGTGGTGGTCTACGACCAGCGCGGACACGGCCGCAGTCAGGTGAGCCGCACCCGTCCCACCATCGACCTGCTCGGCCAGGACCTCGACGCGGTGCTCACCGCGGTACTCCCGGCCGGACGCAAGGCCATGATCATCGGGCACAGCATGGGCGGCATGACCGTCATGTCGTGGGCGGCGCAGTTCGCCGGCAAGGTGCCCGACGTCGCGTCGTCGGTGGCGTTGATCTCCACCGCGGCGGTCGACGTGCTCGGCAACCATCGCCTGATCCCGGAGAACCTGCCGTTCTACAGCCGGCCGTTCCAGCCGACCGTCGGACGCCTCGTCACCTCCACACCCGTGCCGTTGCCGCACACCGCGTTCAACGACCGGTTCTCGCACTACATCGCGCTCGGACCCCACGCCCGCGCGGCACATGTCGCCTTTGTCGACGCGATGGTCTCGCAGTGTCCGGCACGGGTCCGGGCCGGATGGGGTGCGGCGATGGGCCGGCTCGACGTGCTCGCCGGGCTACGTGCGCTGCGGGTGCCGACCACCGTGATCGTCGGCGATCGGGACCGGCTCACCCCGGTGATCCACGCCGAACGGATGGCACAGGTCCTGCGTGACCAGGGCGATCTGCGCGACCTGGTGGTGCTGGAGGGGGTCGGCCACATGGCCCCGATCGAGGCGGCCGGCGTGATCGACGACATCCTCGAACAGCAGGCCACCGAGACCGGCTCGACGCTGCCCGCCGACCACTAGTCCCCGGACCGGCCGGTGTCCTCCGCGTCGGCGGGGGCACCGGAGCCGTCGGGTGCGGTGGCCTCGGTTGCCGGGGTGTCCCCGGGTGCGTCGGTGAGCGGTATATCCAGCCGGAACGTGGCGCCCGGTCCGTCGGTGTCGAGCAGACTCAGCTCGCCGCCGTGGGAGCGGGCCAGCCCCCGCGCCACCGCCAGTCCGAGTCCGGCGCCGCCGGAGCGGCGGTCCCGGGAGACATCGAGCCGCACCATCCGGTCGAAGATGCGTTCCCGGTCGGCCTCGGGCACCCCGACGCCGGTGTCGGTGACCGTCGCCGAGACCGTGGTCGGCGTTGCCGAGACGGCGACCGCCACCCGTCCGCCGGCCGGGGTGGCCTGACAGGCGTTGTCGACGAGATTCGCCAGGATCTGCGACACACGCCCCGGATCTGCCCAGGTCAGCGGGGCGTCGCCGGAACAGGTGATGTCGAGGTCGGGATGCAGCAGGGCCACGCGCCGGCACTGTTCGTCGGCGAGCGCGGTGAGGTCGGTGGACGACGGTTGCAGTGTCAGACCGGCGTCGATCCGGGCCATGTCGACCATGTCGTCGACCAGCCGCCCGGCGCGTCGGGTCTCCTGCACGAGCAGCAGCAACAGTTCCTCGCGTTCCTCCGGGTCGGCGTCGGGGCGCATCTGCAACAGCGTCTCGGCGATCGCCTGCACCCCGGTGACCGGGGTACGCAGTTCATGGGCGGCATCGGCGACGAACCGACGCACCTGCTCCTGTGCCGCACGCTGGCGTGCCTCGGCACCCTCGAGCGAGTCGAGCATGTCGTCGAAGGCCGCCGCCGTCCGCCCGAGTTCGGTGTCGGTGCGCGCCGGGTCGAGGCGGGTACCGCGCCGGCCTGCGGCGATGGATCGCGCCACCGAGGTCATCGAGTCGAGCGGCGACAACGCGTACCGCATCCCGAACCACAGCAGCAGGGCGGTCACGGCGAGTGCGACGACGCCCGTGACGACCATGTCGACGAGCAGCCGGGAGCGCACCTCACCGAGCAGGTCACCGTCGATCGCCAGGGTCACCTCGGCGTCGTCGCTCCACGACCGGCCCGACCCCTTCAGCCGGACGTCGCGCTGGGCGACCGAGCCGCGGGTGGGCCGGCCCACCTCGGTGCCGTCGGCCAGCCGGACGCGTGCGCGCACCGACTCGTTCTCGATCCGGCGCAGGAACATCTCGGGGTTCGACGAGTTGCCGGCATACTGCTGGGCGAGGGCTTCCCGATCGGCCAGCAGGGCCTCGGCGGCCTGGTTGCTCGCCACCGTGAACAGCGTCGCCCCGATCGCGATGATCGCGACCAGGGCGAGGGTGACCACGGCGACCGCGGCCAGGGTGACCCGGGCCTGCAGCGAACCGCCGGTGATCCGGCGGCGCAGCCTCACGATCGGCCCGCCGCCGTGGCGGCACCTGCGGCATCCGGTGCGGCGGGCCGCAGCGTGTAGCCGCGGCCGCGTTCGGTCTGCAGCAGCCGGGGCCCGTGGGCCTCGAGTTTGCGGCGCAATGCGCTCACGTTGACCTCGACGAGGTTGGGGTCGTAGTGGTCATATCCCCACACCCCGGTGAGGATCTGGGTCTTGGTGACCACCCGGTCGCGTCGTTGGGCCAGGAAGCACAGGACGCGGAACTCGGTGGGGGTCAACGCCAGTGGCGTGCCGGCACGGGTGGCGACCCCCTGATCCTGGTCGATCACCAGATCGTCGACGTAGAGCAGGTCGGTGTGGGCGCCGCGTCTGCGCAGCACCGCCCCGACGCGGGCGACGAGCTCGGCCATCTCGAACGGTTTGGTGATGTAGTCGTCGGCGCCCTCGGTCAGACCGTGTAGCCGGTCGGCGACGGCGTCGCGCGCGGTGACCATCATGATGCCGGCGTCGCTGCGGCGTCGGACGACGTCGAGCAGGGTGAAGCCGTCGGAGCCGGGCAGCATGACGTCGAGCAGCACCACGTCGGGGGCGAACTCGTGCAGATCGTGCTCGAGGCGGGCGCCGTCCTCGCGGGCGATCACCCGATGCCCGGCGTCGGTGAGGGCCGCCGTCAGGGCGACCCGGATGGATGTGGAGTCCTCGATGACCAGGACCGTCGCGTTCACGACTTCAGATTCTGCCAGTGCCCGGGCCCGGCGGGGACGACGCCGGACCCGATTCGCACAGTGCTCAGCTGGGGGTGCCGGCGGTGGACGGGGCGCTCGGGGTGTTGCTGCCGCCCGGCGCGCCGGAGTTGCCCTGCGTACCGCGTTCGGGTGCCTTGGCGATGCGGGTGGCGGTGATCTTGTCGCAGTCGCGGTCACCGGCCACCATGACCTCGTCGCCGACGGCGAAGTCGCCGCGCTCGGCCGGTGCGCGGCCGGTACCGAAGCCGGTCTCGCCGCCGACGGTCACGGTGATCTCGGTGTCGTCGCCGGTGCGGACGGTCCAGGTGTCGCCGTTGATCGCGGTGATCTCACCCATCACGCCGCGTCCGCCACGCATGCCGGGGCCGTTCTCGCCGCCCATCTGACCGCCGCCCATGCCGCCCATGCCGTTACGGCCGCCGCGGTCACCCTGGCCGGAACCGTCCCGGTCACCCTGCATCTGGGAGTGGCCGCCGCGTCCGCCCCGATGACCGTCGCCGTCACCGCTCGCCGCCCAGCCGATGCCGCCGCCGATGATCCCGCCGACGATCAGCGCGGAGACGCCGGTGATGATCGCGGTGCGGTGGGAGCGGACGAACGACCAGCGCGAGCTGGATGCCGGGGCGCCGGCCGCTGCCGGGACAGCCCCTGCCGGAACCGCGCCTGCCGGTTCGTTGCCGGAGTAGGGGGCGGTGGGTGCCGCGGGGATCGCGGTGGTCGGGTCGGCCGGGTATGCCGTGGTGGGGGAATCGTCGGGGTGGACGACGGGGGTGGTCTCCGCGTCGCCGTCGATGTTGTCGTTGTTGTCCTGCGGTGCACGTGAATCACTCATGGGACATACGGTATGGATCGGACAGGGGCCGCAACTGAAGGGTTTCTGAAGGTGTCCGCAGCGGTCGGGGTGCGGCGGTCGGGGTGCGGCGGTGTCCCAGGTCAGGCACCCCATCCTGGACCGGGGCCGGACCCGAGGAGAGGAGTGCCGGTGGGTGGATCGCACGAGCAGGCCGACGATCCGGGCAGGGGCGGGGAGTTCGAGAAGGTCGACTTCGGCAAGACGTCGGCCGACTACCGGGCGCGCCGCGGGCGATTCGACATCGTCGACGTCCCGGCCAGGTCGTATCTGATGATCGACGGCCACGGTGACCCGAACTCGGCATCGGAGTTCGCCGAGGCGATCGCCGCGCTGTATCCGGTGGCGTACGCCCTGAAGTTCCACAGCAAGCGGGAGCTGGGTCGCGACTACGTCGTCCCACCGCTCGAGGGTCTGTGGTGGGCCACGGATCCGGATTCCTTCACCACCGCACGCGACAAGTCCCGCTGGGACTGGACCTTGCTGCTGATGATCCCGGACTGGCTCGGCGCCGAGGATGTCGAGGCGGCGTTCGGTGCCGTTCGTGCCAAGCGTGCGGTACCCGGCCGGATCGACGACATCCGGGTCGCCGGGCTCACCGAGGGACGCTGTGTGCAGACGCTGCACGTCGGGTCGTTCGACGACGAGGCGCCGGTGCTCGAGGAGATGCACCAGCGGTTCATCCCCGCGCACGGACTCGCGATGACCGGCACCCACCACGAGATCTATCTGAGCGACTTCCGTCGGACGGCGGTGCAGCGGCTCCGCACCATCCTGCGTCAGCCGGTGGGGCCCGCCTCCGACCCATCCTGAGGGGCGCCCGGACGCGGTCGGATCGGGGGCGCGGGCATCGGCGCCGCCGTGGCGGCGCGTTCCCGATCGGCCAGCAGTTCTCGGCCGGAGGTGTGTAGTCCGTGATGTGCCGGCCACCGTCGCCGGGCCCACTCGGGTTCACAGTGCGCGGCATGTCGGAGGGCGGCGGCCCCGGTCCGCAGGGCGTGGTCGAGCCGACGGTGATGGGGCAGTGAATCGGGTTCGGTCGCAGCATCGGTGATCGACGCGGCCACCCGCGCATTCGCATCGGCGAGGATCGACCGGTGTGCCCGGGGCAGGACGACCCACAGCACGGTCACCGCGACCGTCACACCCACGACGGTCTCCAGGATGCGGGCGAACAGGGTGGGGCCCAGCGATGCCGGCGGCGCCAGCTCACCCAGGATCATGGCCAGCGGAGTGATCACGATCATCGCGATCGAGTAGTTCACCACCAGGAAGACCTCGGTGACCGCCATCAGCACCGCCACGGCGATGATCAGCACCGCCGGGATCTGCAGGGGTACGGCGAGGGCAGCGAGCACCAGTACTCCGAGCACGGTGCCGACCAGGCGGTGCACCCCGCGCCAGCTGCCGAGGAGCCGGTCGGGTCCCTGGTGCAGGATCATCGCCGCGGTGATCACCGCCCAGTCGGGGCGGGGCAGGCCGACGGCGATCGCGGCGCCACCGGCGATCACGCAGGCGAGCCCGAGGCGCAACGCGAGGGTGCGGGTGCGGACGCTGCGGTGTCCCCAGCGCAGCCGCTCGGCCACGGTCGGGGTGTCGGTGCGTTCCGGGTCCGGTGTGGACGTGATCCCCGGCGAATCCGTGTCGGCCCGGCCGGTCCGGGACCGCCACACATCGGGGAGTGCCGCGCACAGCGTCACCAGCAGCGCCGACCCCGCCCCGGCCGCCGTCCATCCGATCACCGCACCGACCGAGGCCGTCGAATGTGCCACCAGCACCCCGGCGAGTTCGGCGCACAACACCAGCAGAAACGAGCCGGGCGCGGGTTCGCGGAGCAGATCCACCCAGACAGCGGCTCCGACGGCGATCGCGATCATCAAGGCGCACAAAACGATCCAGCCGAGGGTGGTCGGCCACGAGCGCATGCCGTGGCCGACCAGCGCACCCGCGGTGGCGCAGCCGACGAGGACCACCCCGTAGCCGCACACCACCTGCCATCGGACCCGGTGCAGGCGGCGTTCGCCGTACACCACCGCGAACGCACCGAGGGTGGAGACGGCCGCGCCGACCCCGCCGCTGACGGCGAGCCCCACCAGACCCGGCAGGGCCACCGCGATCAGTGCGCGGAGTGCACCGCCGATCCGTGACCGCGCGCCGGCCACCCCGAACAGGATGGTGCGGACCGAGGGGCGATGCGGAAACCCTTCGTGGACGGTCGGATCCGGCCGGTCGGGGAGCTGGGTGGGGTCGGCGGTCGGTGTGTGTTCAGCGGCCGGAACGGGATCGGCGGTCACCGGAACGCGCGAGCGGAGATCACAACGAGCACCCCACCAGCACGGGCTCGGGGTGCAGCACCACACCGAAGGCGTCGGCCACGCCGTCGCGTACCTCGCGGGCCAGGGCGAGTACGTCCGACGTCGACGCCGAACCCCGATTGGTCAGTGCCAGAGTGTGTTTCGTCGACAGTCGGACGAGCGCATCGGGGCCGGGATGGCCCTTGGCGAAGCCGGCACGCTCGATCAGCCAGCCCGCCGACAACTTGATGCCGCCCTCGGCCGGGTACTCCGGCACCGCGGCGTCGGGACCCACCTGTGAGCGGATCCGCTCCAGGACCGATGCCGCATCGGCGTCGGCGACGATCGGGTTGGTGAAGAACGAGCCCGCACTCCAGGTGTCGTGGTCGGCGGGGTCGAGGACCATCCCCTTGCGTCGTCGGGTGGCCAGCACATGCTCGCGCACCTCGGCGGCGTCGGCCTGCCCGCCGGGCTCGACGCCCATCGACTCCGAGAGCTCGCGGTAGCGCAGCGGCCGGCTGAGCCGGTCGTCGTTCAGCCAGAACGACACCGCCACCACGACCATCTCGTCGCGGTGCTTGAGCCGCGAGGTGCGGTAGCCGAGTCCGAGCTCGTTGGGCGAGACCCAGCGCAGGTTGCCCGCCCGCCGGTCGAGCACCTGCACCGACCGCAGGATGTCGGCCACCTCCACGCCGTACGCCCCGACGTTCTGGACCGGGGTCGCTCCGGTCGAACCGGGGATGCCCGACAGACATTCCAGACCGCCGTACCCCTCGGCGACGGTGCGGGCCACCAGGTCGTCCCACACCACCCCGGCGTCGGCGGTCACATGGGCGCGGCCCGACTCGCGGCCGGTGCCGAACTCGATCCGGGAACTGCCCACCACGATCGCGGTGCCGGGGAACCCGTCGTCGGAGATCAGCAGATTGGACCCGCCGCCGATGATCAGGACCGGTTCGCCCGCGGCGTCGGCGGCGGCGATCTCCTCCACCAGGTCACGCGTCTGCGCACAGCGGATCAGTGCGCGGGCCGGTCCGCCGACTCGCAGAGTGGTCAGGCCGGCGAGCGGCACCCCGTGCTGCAGCGATGTCTCGGTCACGGCAGTGAGGGTAACCCGGCCACCGGACTCGTGAGATCTCGGCGATCGGCGTCCCGGCCCGGCGCACACGTGGCCGAGCCGGGACGCGGCGCGGTCCGCCGGAGGCGTCGAGTAATCTCCTCGGCATGGCGAGCTCGCTCAAGCACTCGGTGTCCTTTCCGTTCTCCACCGCCCGGTACTGGGACATCGTGTCCACCGAGCAGTACTGGCATGACCTGCTCGAGGCGACGAACTCCAGCCACGGCTCGCTCGAGTCGTTCCATCGCGACGGCGACACCGTTGTGATCGAACTCAAGCAGGGCGTCCCCGAGGACCGGCTGCCGTCGGCGGTCACCGCCGTGCGTCCCGGCGACCTCGAGATCCCCCGCACCGTGCGCTTCACCCGCTCCGGCGACACCATCACCGGCACCATGACGGCCACCGTCACCGGTGCTCCGGCCAAGGTCGACGGCGAGATCTCGGTGAGCGGCGACCCGGCCACGGTCGGCTACACCGGCTCGGCGACGGTGAGCATCCCCTTCCTCGGCGGCAAGATCGAGAAGGCCATCATCGGCGAGCTCGAGGCGCTGCTCGACAACGAGCGAGAGAAGACCGTGACCTGGGACGTCGAGCACCCCTGAGCCCCACCCCGGCGAAGGTAACGGGACGGTCACGTACGCTAGACCGTTATGGCACGACGTCTCAGCTACTCCGCGCGCTACACCCATGCGCCGGAAAAGCTCTACGAAGCTCAATGCACCCGTCAGTACTGGGATGACATGATGGCGGGCTTCCAGATGATCTCCCCACACTGTGAGGTGGAGGATTTCCGGGCCGACGAGACCGGCATGAAGGTGATCCTCAAGCAACACATCGGCCGCGACCAGCTGCCGGCGATCGCCCAGACCGTCCTGATGAAGGACATGGTGATCACCCGTGAGGAGTCGTTCGGACCCTTCGATCCCGACAACACCAAGGGCGACTACACCGCGTCCATCCCGGCCGGGCCGGGCAGCCTCACCGGATCGCAGGAGCTGCTGCGCACCGAGACCGGCTGCACCCTCCGCAAGACCACCGAGGTGAAGGTCTTCATCCCGTTCGTCAACGGCAAACTCGAGCAGCTCATGCTGGTCAACGTCGTCGATCTGTTCCGCGCCGAGGCCGAGTACGCCAAGGACTGGATCGACAAGAACCTGTGATCGCAGGGCGGTGAAACCCGCGGGCCGGATCACTCGCGGCACGACGAACATCAACCGTCTGCGCCGGATCGACCGGTGGATGGCGAACTCGCCGGCGATCACCGGCGCACTGACGTCGGTACCCGCCCCGCTGGTCGTCGACCTCGGATACGGCGCCCGCCCCGACACCTGCGTCGAGATGGCGCACCGGCTGCGCAGCGTCGCACCCGGCCTGCAGATGGTGGGTCTGGAGATCGACCCCGACCGGATCGTCGACCCCCGCGACGGGGTGCGCTTCGACCTCGGCGGTTTCGAGCTGGCCGGGCTGCGACCCCATGTGGTGCGGGCGTTCAACGTGCTGCGCCAGTACGACGAGTCCGAGGTGGCCGATGCGTGGGCGCAGATCTGTGGCCGGCTGGCCCCCGGCGGACTGCTCGTCGAGGGCACCTGTGACGAGATCGGCCGCCGGTGCGCCTGGATTCTGCTCGACGCTGACGGTCCGCGCACCTTCACCCTGAGCTGGGCACCCCGGCACACCGCCCGCCCCTCGGATCTGGCCGAACGGCTGCCCAAGGCGCTCATCCACCGCAACGTCCCCGGTGAACCCATCCACGACCTGCTCGTCCTCGCCGACCGATGCTGGGACAACGCCGCAGGCCAGACCGTATTCGGGCCCCGAGCGCGGTGGGCGCAGACGCTGCGATTGCTGCGCGCCGAAGGTGTCGACGTCGAGATCCCCCGACATCGATCGGTCGACAACGTCCTCACCGTCGGATGGTCGACGGTGGCCCCGCGGCAGGGGTGAGCACTGGTTTAGGGTGAGCCGCATGCGCATCGCCATGGCCCAGATCAGCACCGACGTCGATCCCGCGGAGAACCTCTCGGCGGTGGCCGCGGCGACCGCCGAGGCCGCGGCGGCCGGCGCACGTCTCGTCGTGTTCCCGGAGGCCACGATGTGCCGGTTCGGTGTGCCGCTCGGGCCGATCGCCGAACCGCTCGACGGCCCGTGGGCGCGGGGCGTCTCCGACATCGCCGCCGCGCACGGCGTCACCATCGTGGCCGGGATGTTCACCCCCGCCGACGACGGCCGGGTGTCAAACACCCTGCTGGCCGCCGCACCCGACGGTGTCCGCACCCGATACGACAAGATCCACCTCTACGACGCGTTCGGCTTCCGGGAGTCGAAGACCGTCGCCGCCGGTGACACCGCGGTCGTCATCGACGTCGACGGCGTCTCGGTGGGACTGGCGACCTGTTACGACATCCGGTTCCCGGCCTTGTTCGCCGCACTCGCCGAGCACGGCGCCGAGGTGATCGTGGTGCCCGCGTCGTGGGGGGCCGGTCCCGGCAAGATCGACCAGTGGCGCACGCTGGCGACCGCCCGGGCGCTCGACGCGACCGCCTACGTGGTGGCCGTCGGACAGGCGGAACCGGTCGATGAGGCGGTGCGCACAGCCAAGGCCCCCACCGGGGTCGGACATAGCCAAATCTCAGATCCCTTCGGTAGCGTGGTCGCGTCATACGAGGGGGACCACCGGATCGGCGTGCACGATCTCGATCCGGGTGTGGTCGTCCGAGCGCGCGAGCAGCTCGCCGTGCTGGCCAACCAGCGCACATTCCACTTCTGACCTTTTCCGACGATGCCGAAGGACCGAACGCATGTCCGAGGACCCCAACGACGAATCCCGCACCGCGCCGAGCACGGACGACCGTGGCGGCGTCGGTCGATCGCAGGACGTCCCGGCCACCGGTCATCCGGCGACCGACGACCCGGCGACCCGTGAGATGACCGGGGCGAAATCCGGCGAATCACCCGACAGCGCAACGACAGACAGCGCAACCACAGACGGCGCGACCACAGACAGCGCAACCGCCGGGGACGAACCGGCGGGCGGTGAACCGTCCACCGAACCCGCCGAGACGGCGGCCACCGACATGTGGGAGCCCATCGCGACCGCCGAGCAGCCGCGGGCGTACTCGCAGATGTCCGAGGCGCCGACGAGCCCCACTCCGACCGATCCGCGCAACGCCGCATCGGCCAAGCCGGCAACGGCGACGTTCACCTCGACCGGGACGCAGACCCTGCCGCCGCAGGAACCGCCGACCCAACCGCCGGCCGACGGCGTGGTGACCAGCGCACCCGGCCGTGGCGGCAAGGGCAAGTTCATCGCACTCGGCGCGGTCGGTGTGGTGCTGCTCGTCGTCATCGCGCTGGTGGGATCGGAGTTGTTCTTCCGCAGCCGGATCACCAACTGCCTCCAGGACCAGCTCGGCGAGATCACCGGACAACCGGTGAGCGTCTCGCTGAGCAAGAAACCGGTGCTGGTGCAGGTGATCAGCAAGAACCTGCCGTATGTCCAGATCGACACCGACGATTCCGGTGGCAGCTCGGCCATCCGCCTGCACGTCCGCGCCGACGGGGTGACCCAGAGCGGTGATGCGGTCAAGATCGACTCGGTGAAGGGCACCGGGTTCGTGTCCTTCCAGCGCATCGTCGACCTCAGCAAGGACGGACAGTTCGGGCTGGGCGGGCAGGGATCCGGCCAGACCGGGGGAACCACCGGCGGCACCGGGGGCGAGAACTTCCTGGCCAACACCCAGATCACCTCGCTGGTCGGCAATCCCGCCGACGGCACCATCAAGGTCGACGCCGCCGCACAGCTCGGGTTCATCCCGATCCCGGTGAGCCTGACCCTCAAGCCGGTGCTCGACCAGGGCAAGGTCACGTTCACCGCGGTCGAGGCGAGCGCCTTCATCTTCGGTATCCCGGCCGACTACGCCCAGCAGTTCGTCGACGGCTTCGGTGACACCTTGTTCGGCGAGCTCACCGACGACATCACGGTGCAGGACCTGAAGGTGACCGAGCAGGGCGTGGACTTCTCGGTGACCGGATCGAACCTCGACCTGTCGCAGATGCAGACCGCCGGCGGGCAGCAGACGAGCAGCTGCTCACTGTTCTGATCCCGGTAGTCACTGTTCTGATCCCGGTAGGCTGGGAGATGTCCGATTCTCCACCCGGCTCCCGGAGGTCACCGTGGGACAACTCCTGCTGATCGCGCTCGTCATCCTGCTCGTGGTGGGGGTGGTGGTGATGGTGCAGCAACGCAGCGGCGCATCCCGTGCCCGCGATCTCGACGACGCGAAAGCCGATGCGCGCCAAGCGATCGAACGCCTGGGGGGACAGGTCTATCTGCTGACCGGGGACTCCCCGGCCGCTCGGCAGGCACTCGCCGATGCCTCCGAGCGGCTGAATGCGGCCGGCTCGCAGATCGAGCAGGCGAGTACTCCGGTCCAGGCGCGACTGGCCAAACAGACCGCGATCGAGGGCCTGTACTACATCCGTGCCGCGCGGATCGCGATGGGCATGGACCCGGGCCCGGTGGTTCCCGAGCTCGAGGGACAGAAGAGTGCCGGACAGGTGACCGAGGACCGCGTCGTCGACTTCGAGGGCCGCAAGGTCGAGGCGTCACCCACCCCGTCGACGTCGACCCCGAACTACTACCCGGGCGGTCGGGTGGCCGGGCGTCCGGTGCCCGCCGGCTGGTACTCCGAGCCCTGGTGGAAACCCGCACTGATCGCCGGTGCGTGGGGTATGGGATCGATGCTGCTGTTCTCGTCGCTGTTCGCCGGGATGTCCGGGGTGGGCTACGACGCAGCCGGGTTCGAGAGCGGCGCAGGCGCCGGCACCGATGCCCTCGACACCGGTGCCGGTGACACCGGCGGTGACGACTTCGGCGGTGGCGGTGACGATTTCGGTGGCGGCGGCTTCGGTGACTTCGGCGACTTCGGTGGGGGAGACTTCGGCGGTGGCGGCGACTTCGGCGGGTTCTGACCGATCAGGCCGTCCCGATCGGTTGAACACCGAGATCAGTTGAACACCACGGTCTTCCGGCCGTGGACGAGCACACGATCCTCGAGGTGCCAGCGCAGACCCCGTGCCAGGACCAGGGTTTCGATGTCGCGGCCCTGACGCACCATGTCCACCACCGCATCCGAGTGGTCGATACGGGTCACGTCCTGCTCGATGATCGGTCCGGCGTCGAGGTCGGCGGTCACATAGTGGCAGGTGGCGCCGATCAGTTTGACGCCCCGCGCGAAGGCCTGGTGGTAGGGCCGTGCGCCGACGAAGCTCGGCAGGAAGCTGTGGTGGATGTTGATCGCCCGTCCGGCCCAGGCCTCGCACAGTTCCGCCGGCAGGATCTGCATGAACCGCGCGAGCACCACCGCGTCGGGGGAGTAGCCGTCGACGATGGCCTCGACCTGGTCGAAGGCGGCCCGCTTGGCGCGTGCACTGACCCGCGTCCGGCCCCGCGCGGCCCCCTCCGGCGCGGTGAACGGCACGTGGTGGAACGGCACGCCGAAACGTCCGGTGAGCTGCTCGAGGTCGGGATGGTTGCCGACCACCGCCGACACCGTCGCGGGCAGTTCGCCGCGATGCGCCCGGCCGAGCAGGTCGATCAGGCAGTGGCTCTCCTTGCTGACCAGCAGCACCACGGACTTGGGTTCACCGGTGTCGGTGAGCTTCCACTCGGTGTCGGGACCCCAGTCGGCGGCCACCTCGGCGAACCGCTCACGCACCTCCGACAGCGGCATCGCCACGGAGTCCGCGCGCACGGCCTGGCGGGTGAAGAACCAGCCGGAGTCGTCGTCGGAGTGGTAGGCGGCCTCGGTGATCCATCCACCGATCTCGGCGAGGAAGCTCGAGATGCGCGCCACGATGCCGGTCTGGTCCGGACAACCGAGGGTCAGGACGTAGCGGCGGTCGGAGATGGCGGCGGTGCCGGTGGGGTGCGGGGCGTCGGAGGGGATCACGGTAGTCCAGTGTGCCAAGCTCGACGATGTGACCACCACCGACCTCCGTCGTTCCGATGTCGCCGCCCTCGTCGACCACACCCTGCTCAAACCCGAGGCCACCCGCGCCGACGCCGAGGCCACCGTCGCCGAGGCCGCCGAACTCGGGGTGTACGCGGTGTGTCTGTCACCCTCGATGCTGCCGATCGACACCGGCGCCCAGAAGACCTGTGTGGTGGCCGGATTCCCGTCGGGTAAGCATCATTCGCTGGTCAAGGCCGCGGAGGCGCGGCTGGCGGTCGACACGGGCGCCGACGAGGTCGACATGGTGATCGACGTGGGTGCCGCGGTGTCGGGGGCCTTCGACGAGGTCTTCGCCGACGTCCTGACCGTCCGGGAGGCGATCGGCCCCGACGCCGTACTCAAGGTGATCGTCGAGTCGGCGGCACTGCTCGAGCTCGCCGGCGACGACACCCTGCGGGAGGTGTGCCTACGTGCCGCGACCGCCGGGGCGTCGTTGGTGAAGACCTCCACCGGGTTCCATCCGGCCGGTGGTGCGAGCGTGCGGGCCGTGCAGATCATGCGTGAGGCCGTGCCCGCGACGGTCGGGGTGAAGGCATCCGGCGGGATCCGCGATGCGCGCTTCGCGGCCGAACTGATCGCGGCCGGGGCCACCCGGCTCGGGCTGTCGGGGAGCCGCGCGGTGCTCGACGGCTTCCCCGACTAGTCCTGTGGCCGGCCGGTCCCGGGCGACCGGGCCGGTCCTCAGGCCGAGGTGGCCGTGCTCACCCGCATCGCGACCGCGTGGGTCACATCCGCGTCGGCGAGATCGGCGTTGATCAGTGCCCCTGCCTGCACCCCGGCGGCGGCCGACGCCCCGACGATCGCCGAGATGTCTGCCGCATTTCCGGCCGCGAAGACGCCGGGAACGCTTGTGCGCCCGCCCATCTCGGTGGGGATGAAGGTTCCCATCGGGTTGTCGGCGAGCTCGCCGCCGAGGGCGGTGAACAGGTCTGCGCGGGCGACGAACCGTGGCGTGACGGTCAGCGCGTCCAGCTCGAGCTCGGTGCCGTCGGAGAGGACCGCCGCCCGCAGCCGGCCCTCGGCGGTGTCGAGGCGACGGACCGGTCCCCGCACGAGCGGCACGCCGAGGGCGTCGAGCCGTGCGTACTCGTCGGCCGACAGTTCCGGCAGTGACTGGTCGATCAGCGTCACCTGATCGCTGAGCTGGGTGAACAGCAGAACCTGGTGCATGGCCATCGGCCCGGTGCCCAGGACCCCGATCCGCCGGCCGCGCACCTCGTAGCCGTGGCAGTACGGGCAGTGCAGCACGTCGCGGCCCCAGAGTTCGCCGATCCCGTCGACGTCGGGGAGTTCGTCGACCAGGCCGGTGGCGAGCAGCAGCCGTCGGGCGCGGTACCGGCTGCCGTCGGCGAGTCCCACCTCGAAGGCGGGATCGGTTCCGTCGAGCCGGACCGCGGCGGTGACCTCGCCGTCGACGATCGTCGCACCGTAGCCGAGGGCCTCGGCGCGGCCGGCGGCGAGCAGGTCGGCCGGGGCGATGCCCTCGCGGCCGAGCAGGTTGTGGGCGCCGTCGGCGGGGGCGTTGCGGGGCCGTCCGGCGTCGACGACGACCACCGAACGCAGTGATCGGCCCAGGGCGACGGCGGCGGAGAGGCCGGCGGCGCTACCGCCGACGATGACGACGTCGACCGGGGTGGCCGGTGCGGGCTGCGCGGAGTGGTCGGGGGTGGTGGATGTGCTGGTCATGGACTCGACGCTAACCGCTGCATGCCGAACTGGCATATGATCTTGCGTATGGAGCAAGAAATCGATGCGGTGGTGCGGCAACGCATCCGTGCCCTGCGGATCGCGAAGGGCTGGACCCTCGACTCGCTCGCCGCGCGGTGCGGTCTCAGTGCCTCGACGCTGAGCCGGATCGAGACCGGTCACCGGCGGGTCGCCCTCGATCAGCTGGTGCCCATCGCGCGCGCCCTGGACACCTCGCTGGACGTGCTGGTGGAACCGATCGGCGACGCCGACGTGGTGATCCGACCCGAACCGCACTGCACCGCGGGCGTCACCGTGTGGCCATTGTCACGGGAGGGCACACCGGCCGGTGTGGTGGTCGCCAAATTCCGCTTCGAGCCCGAGGTCGCCGAGGCCGCCCGGGAACTGCGGGTACACCCCGGGCAGGAGTGGTTCACCGTCCTGTCCGGGCGGCTCCGGCTGCGCCTGGGCGAGCGGACCATCATCGTTCCTGCAGGTCACGCCGCCGAGTTCCGGTGCACGGTGCCGCACTCGCTGGCCCCCGACGGCGGTCCCACCGAGATCCTGTCGATCTTCGACGCCGACGGTCAGCGGGCGCATCTGCGGGGTTCGGCCGCCGGGACCCGGTCGTTGACCTGAGGCCTGCCCCCGGCACTCGTCGGGACCGCCGCGCTGTCGTTCACTCGGTGTCCTCACAGGAGGTGGAGCAGCAGTTCACAGCAATGCGCCGGTACGCTGGTATGGCCATGACTACGAACGCCACGCCCACCCGACGCACCGTCCTCGCCGCTGCCGGCCTCGCCGCCGCGGGGCTCGTCGCGGTGGCCTGCGGACGTTCGGACGATTCCGGTTCCGGTTCCGACGGCCCCGAGACGCCGACGGTGTCGGTGACCTACACGCCGGATCTCGCGTCCCCGGACGCCCCCAACCCGACCGCCAAGGTCGAGGTCACCGCCAACGGCGGCGTCCTCAATCCCGACATCAAGCTGCTCAACCCGAACGGCAAGTCGGTCGCCGGCACGCTGTCGGAGGACCGCAAGACCTTCACCATCACCGAACCGCTCGGTTACGGCACCACCTACACCTGGGCGGGCACCGCCGTCGGCCAGGACCGGATGTCGGTGCCGGTCGAGGGCACGTTCACCACCCTCGATCCGGAGACCCAGGTCAATCTGGTGGTCAACATCGCCGACGGTCAGGAGGTGGGCATCGCCGCACCCCTGATCCTCAAGTTCGACAGCACCGTCACCGACAAGGAAGCCGTCGAGAAGGCGCTGACGATCACCACCACCCCCGAGACCGAGGGGGCGTGGGCGTGGCTCGGCGAGGACAACGGCTCGCGTGTGCACTGGCGGCCCATGGAGTACTACCGTCCGGGCACCAAGATCCACATGAGTGCCAAGCTCTACGGTCTCGACCACGGCGACGGCGCCTACGGTGCCGCCGACGTCACCAGCGACTTCGTCATCGGCCGGTCGCAGATCGTCAAGGCCGAGGCGTCGTCGCACCAGATCGTCGTGGTGCGCGACGGGTCGACCCTGATGACACTGCCGTGCAGCTACGGCGAGGGCGACCTCGACCGCAATGTCACCCGCTCGGGTATCCACGTGGTGAGCGAGAAGCACGAGGACTTCTACATGTCCAACCCCGCGGCCGGGTACTTCAACGTCCGCGAACGGTGGGCGGTGCGCATCTCCAACAACGGCGAGTTCATCCACGCCAACCCGGAAACCGTTGGCGTGCAAGGATCGTCGAACGTCACCAACGGATGTATCAACCTGTCGCTGGCCAACGCCGAGCAGTACTTCAACACCGCGATGTACGGGGACCCGGTGGAGGTGACCGGCACGCGGATCGCGTTGTCGGAGGCCGACGGCGACATCTTCGACTGGATCTACGACTGGGAGACCTGGAAGAGCATGTCGGCGATCAAGGGCACCCCGCAGTCGCAGTCGGTGCCCGCGACCCCCAGCGGGGCACCGTCGACGGTGCACGGCCCGAGCTGACCGGAGCGTCGCGGAACCGGCCGATCGCCGCACCCCGCAAGGTATCTCGTCCTCGACGGGGTGCGGACGGTGACGGCTATCCGGTCTTGACGTTGCGGCGCGCGCTGGCCTGATCACGCGGCTTGAGCACGATCAGGTCCAGGTTCACATGCGGCGGCCGGGATGCGACGAAGCCGATCACCTCGGCCACATCGTCGGCGACCATCGGCGTCAGGCCCTGGTAGACCGCGTCGGCACGTTCCTGGTCGCCGTCGAAACGCACCAGCGAGAAATCGGTCTCGACCATGCCCGGGGCGATCTCGGTGAGCCGGATCGGCTTGCCCAGCAACTCGAATCGCAGCGTCCGGTGCAGCACCCCCTGCGCATGCTTGGCCGAGGTGTAGCCGGCGCCGTTGTCGTAGGCCTCGAGGGCGGCGATCGAGGTGATGGTGACGATCAGGCCGTCTCCGGACGCCTCCAGTGCGGGCAGCAGGGCCTTGGTCACCCGCAGGGTGCCGATCACGTTGGTCTCCCACATCCAGCGCCAGTCGTCGAGATCGGCGGTGGCCACCGGATCGAGACCCTTGGCGCCGCCGGCATTGTTGACCAGCACCGACACCGTGTCCAGGCCGTCGACGAAGGCGGTCACCGAATCCTCGTCGGTGACGTCGAGTTGCCTTCCGGTGCCGCCGATCTCGGCGGCGAGGGCCGCAACGCGATCGACCCGGCGGGCACCGAGGACCACGTGGTAGCCCTGTGCGGCGAGGGTACGGGCGGTGGCCGCGCCGATCCCGGAACTGGCCCCGGTCACCACGGCGACCGGACGGGAGTCGGAGGAGGACGGTGCGGACGGGGCAGCGGGGGAGTCTGTCATGGTCTCAGAGTTTACGGCTCGTGGCCAGCGGCGCCGCCCGCCCGGACCTCGGACGGGACGGGATGCCCGGATTCGCTGATACATTCGTCGCATGCAGGCAGTGGTCCCGGCGACGCTTCAGGTCACCTCGACCCCGGCGGCGTTGGTGCTGCAGGCGATTCGGGTCGGTGCACCCATCACCCGCGACACGATCGCCGCGGACACGGGGCTCTCCCCGGCGACCATCAATCGTCAGATCGTCGCCCTCGCCGACCTCGGTTTCGTCACCGAGCGTCGCGACCTGGTGCATCACGGCGGCATCGGCCGGCCCAAGAACCCACTCACCCTCGACCGTGACGGTCTGTGCGTGGCCGGGATGCACATCGGTGCCCGCCGCACCCTGCTCGCCCTGGCCGACCTGGGTGGACGCACCCTGTACAGCCATGCCGTCCGCACCCCCGACGGCCCGCCGGATGCCGCCGTGGACGAACTGTGCGCCCAGCTGCGCACGCTGGCCGACCGGTTCTCCGGGCGCCGGCTGCTGTGGGGCGGGGTGGCGATCGGTGGACGGGTCGACACCGCGACCGGCGTCGTCGACCATCCGGTCCTCGGCTGGCGCAAGGTGGGGTTGGGTGAGCGGCTGGCGCAGACGCTCGGTGTCCCGGTGTCGGTGTGCGAGCACGTGCAGGCGATGGCGGCGGCCGAGTTGCTGCTCGGTTCGCCCCGCAGTACCGACGAGTCCGGACTTTTCTTCTATGCGCGCGAAACCACCGGCATGGCCGTCACGGTCAACGGTCGGGTGGTGGTCCCGGCCCGCGGCGCGGGCACCATCGCGCATGTGCGGGTCGACGCCCCGGTGCTCGGTCCGGGCCCGGAGACACTGCAGGGGGTGATCGGCGTCGCCGCCGCGACCCGGGCCGCCGAGCGGCTCGGGGTGTCGCCGGATGCGTCGTGTATCGCCGACGAGCGGGCCGCAATCCTGGGTGAGGTGGTCGCCGGGTTCCGGGACGCCTTCAATCCCGACACGGTGATCGTGGCCGGGGATGCCTTCGCCGCCCACCCGCAGGGGCTCGCGCCGGTACAGGCCGCCTTCGACGCCGCGTCGTGCGCGGGCTGGCCGCTGGAGCTGACCCCGTCCCGATTCGGGCACGGGGTGCAGGAGAGCGCGGCAATCGTGGTGGCGCTCAGCGTGATCTACGCCGACCCGATCGGGGCGATGGCCTGACCGCCAGCCCCCGGCGGCCCGGACGTTCGCCCCGCGTTCACCGGTCACGCCCCCGACGCCTACGGTGAACGCCATGTCGACCCCCACACGTGAGGTGAGCGCGCACCTCGACATCACCGTGCACGCACCCACCGAACTCGAGATGCAGATCGCCGTCGCACATCTGCCCGGTCTGACCATGACCGAGACCCTCGAGATCTCCGTCGACGGCACACCGATCACACCGACCGAGATCGTCGACGACCACGGTGGCCGCATCCACCGGGTGATGCTGGAGGCGGGGCGGCTCGTCATCGGCTACCGTGCCTCGGTGACCACCCCGGCCGAGCCGGTCGCGGTGCGGGCCACCGACCGGTCGATCTACCTGCGGCCCAGCCGTTATGCCGAATCGGACACCTTCTTCGGCTTCGCCGCCGGCCAGTTCGACGCGAGTCTGCCGCCCCGTGAACTCCTCACCCAGGTCACCGATTTCGTCACCCGGCGGCTGCGCTATGTGCCCGGTGCCAGCGACCCCATCGACGGCGCCGCCGACACCCTGCTCGCCGGCGCCGGGGTGTGCCGGGACTATGCGCATCTGGTGATCGCCCTGCTGCGTGCGCTCACCATCCCCGCCCGGCTGGTGGCGGTGTACGCGCCGGGATGTTCCCCGATGGACTTCCACGCCGTCGCCGAGGCGCTCGTCGACGACGAATGGGTGGTGGTCGACGCCACCCGGCTCGCACCGCGGCAGACGATGGTGCGGATCGCCACCGGACGCGACGCCGCCGACACCGCCTTCCTCGACAACCACGGCGGTGCGATCTCCCTGGACTCCTACCGGGTGGACGCGTCGGTGCACGGAATCCTGCCCACCGACGACCATCACCGGTGGGCTCACCTAGGCTGAGTGGGTGCGCGCACTGACGTGTCCCATCTGCAATGCCCTGTCGGGCTTCACCAACCAGAGCTGCCCCAACTGTGAGACCACCGTGGGCGTCCACCTCCCGAGCCGTTCGCTCGTCGTCGCCTCCGAGGAGGGCGTCGAGATCGACGGCAGGCGGTGGGAACGCTGCTCCAACTGGGAACGATTCGGCTGCAACTGGATGACGCCGTCGGAGTACACCGACGCCGACGCCGGGATGCGCGGGCTGTGCTTCGCCGATGCCCTGGTGCGGCGGCTGCCCGACCGGTCCGACACCATCGCGATGGAGAAGGTCCCGCCGACGCTGTCGGATCTGCGGCTGCTGGTCTATCAGCTCGTCGACCTCGGGCTGCCGGTGGAGCCGCACTGGCGCACCAAGGGCGGGTTGGCCTTCGATCTGCTGTCGAGTCTCTCCTCGAGTGACCGCGTGATCATCGGCCACGCAAACGGCGTGATCACCCTGGACCTCGCCGAGACGCTCGACGCCTACCGTGAACGTCTGCGGGTGCAGCTCGGTGAGCCGTACCGCACCATGCTCGGCCATTTCCGGCACGAGGTGGGGCACTACTACGAGCGCGTGCTGGTCGAGACCGGCGACGGTGCCGACATCTATCTGCAGAAGTGCCGGCAGATCTTCGGTGACGAGCGGGCGAGCTATGCCGACGCCCTCGACCGGCACTACCGGCAGGGGCCACCGGCGGACTGGCACGACTCGTTCATCTCCGAGTACGCGACGATGCATCCGTGGGAGGACTTCGCCGAGTGCTTCGCCCACTATCTGCACATCACCGGAACCATCGACACCGCACGCGAATCCGGCCTGATGCTGGAGAAGGATCAGGTGCGGTTCGCGATGGACCGCGACATCGTCCCGTTGCAGTCCTATGCCGACCAGCCCGTCGAACGTCTCCTGTACGACTGGAAGTGGTTGTCCACCATGTTCAACCGCGTCAACCAGGCGATGGGCCGCCGGCCCCTCTACCCGTTCGAGATCCCGCGTCCGGTGGTGCGCAAACTCGGGTTCGTGCACCGGGTGATCCGCGAGAGCGCCGCGCGCGTACCGGTCACCGATCCGCTGGTGGTGTGAGGCGCCGCCCGACGTCCCGGGCGGGGCGTCGGGTCAGGCGGAGCGGGCGGGGCGTCGGGTCAGACGGAGCGAGTGCCGAGGGCCTCGGCCCGGCGGGCCGCGACGTGGGCGAGTACCGCGGCGACGGCATACGGATCGTCGATCCGATACTGCGCCAGCGTGTTTCCGGTGCCGACCTTGATGCTGAGGTCGGTGCCGGTGCGCAGATGCGCGAAGGCCTTCTCGTCGGTGACGTCGTCACCGAGATAGATCACGACGTCGGCGCCGGAGCGCTCACGCAGGACGTCGAGGGCGATGCCCTTGCTGGTCTCGATCACCGCGAGTTCGATCACCGCCTTGCCCTCGGTGGCCTCCACACCGTCCCAGGACGCCGGACCCCGCCGCGCGCGGGTGAGCGCGCTCTCGGCGTCGCCGGCGGTGGCATTGCGGACGTGCAGTGCGGTGCTGACGGGTTTGGTCTCCACCGTCACGCCCGGGTGATCGGCTGCGATGGAACGGAATTCGCCGACGATACGGGCCAGCAGATCACGGTGGCCGGCGGTGATCTCCTGAGGGAAACCGGTGTCGAACTCGCTGCCGTGGCTACCGATCAGGGTGATCGCCGAGTCGCCCAGCCCGGACAGCCGGGCCAGGTCGGTCAGCGCCCGGCCGGAGATCACCGCGACCGGCGTGCGCTCGAGGGCGGCGGCGTCGAGCAGCGCGGCCCGCGACTCGGGCAGCGGACGGGCATCCTCGGGACGGGACACGATGGGCGCCAGGCAGCCGTCGAAGTCCGATGCCACCAGCAGCACCGGGACCATGGCCGCATGGTCCAGGGCGGCAACGAGATCGGCCGGGAGCCGATCCGCCGGGAACCGGTCCGGGCTCATTCCTGCGGTGTCCCGGGCTCGTCGACGACCGGCGGGTTCATCAGGTGCAGACCGCGATCGGCCTCCGACTCGGTGGATGCCGTCTCGGTGAGGGTGTCGAGGAAGCTCGCCGCCCATTTCGCGACGTCGTGGGTCAGCACCTGCCGGCGCAGGGCCCGCATCCGGCGGCGGCCCTCCTGCGGTGTCTGGGTGACCGCCGCCTCGATGGCATCCTTCACGCCGTCGAGGTCGTACGGGTTGGCCTGGTACGCCGACCGCAATTCGGCTGCGGCACCGGTGAACTCACTCAGCACCAGGGCTCCGCCGAGATCACTGCGGCAGGCCACGTACTCCTTGGCCACCAGGTTCATGCCGTCGCGCAGCGGGGTCACCAGCATGACGTCGGCGGCGACGAAGAACGCGATCAGCTCGTCACGGGGGACCGGGCGGTGCAGGTACTGCACCACCGGCTGGCCGACCCGCGAATAGGTGCCGTTGATGTTGCCGACCAGTTGCTCGATGCCGGCCCGCATCTGGATATAGCTCTCCACCCGTTCGCGGCTCGGGGTGGCCAACTGCACCATGACGGTGTCGTCGGCGTCGATCCGCTTCTCCGCCAGCAACTCCGACAGCGCACGCAGCCGGACGTCGATACCCTTGGTGTAGTCGAGCCGGTCGACGCCGAGCATGACGGTCTTGGGGTTGCCGAGTTCACGGCGGATCTCGGCGGCCCGCTTGCGGATCTCCCGGGAGCGGGCCTTGGTGTCGAGCTCACCGGAGTCGATCGAGATGGGGAATGCGCCCACGCGCACGGTGCGGAAGCCCACCTGCACGACGCCGAAGCGCGAACGCACGCCGACGGTGCCCTTGCTGGTGGCTTGACCGGCCAGTCGACGTGCCAGGTAGAGGAAGTTCTGGGCGCCACCGGGCAGGTGGAAGCCGATCAGGTCGGCGCCGAGCAGGCCTTCGACGATCTCGGTGCGCCACGGGTTCTGCATGAACAGCTCGACCGGCGGGAACGGGATGTGCAGGAAGAACCCGATCTTCAGGTCGGGGCGCAGCATCCGCAGCATCTTCGGCACCAGCTGCAGCTGGTAGTCCTGCACCCACACGATCGCACCCTCGGCGGCGGCCTTGGACGCGGCGTCGGCGAAGCGGCGGTTCACCTCGACGTAGGTGTTCCACCATTCGCGGTGGTACTCGGGTTTGACGATGACGTCGTGGTACAGCGGCCACAGCGTCGCATTGGAGAAGCCCTCGTAGTACTCGGCGATCTCCTGCGACGAGAGCGGTACCGCCTGGATACCGATGCCCTCGACCTCGGGGTTGTCGTCGGAGTCGGCGATGCCCGACCAGCCGACCCAGGCACCGGTGTGCGACCGGAGGATCGGCTCGAGGGCGGTGACCAGCCCGCCCGGACTGCGACGCCAGTGGACTTCGCCGTCGGGGCCCACCTCCTTGTCGACCGGCAGCCGATTGGCGACGACGACGAACTCGGCACCGCCCTCGGGGATGCCGCTACCCGGAACGGGTGCGACGGTGTCCTCGGTGGGGGTGCCCGTGTCGGGGGCGTCGGGGACGGTGGACTCGGGAACCGCTCGGCTGTCCGAGGTCACGACTCAGGCGTTCTCGCCCGGTGCGATCCCCAGCATGGCCAGCAGCATCCGGCATTCCTCGGCGTCGGTGGCGTAGGCGGCGACGACGCGGCGTGCCGAGTTGGCGGTCTCGTCGGCTACCGGCTTCAGCTCTTCATCGGCGATGTCGGTGGTCTTGGCTGCCATCATGTCCCCTCGGTCGGTGCCCCGGGTGCGGGGCGGACGCTGTCGGTCGGATGTCGTTACGCGCTCACGGCGGACGGGGCCGCCGGTGAGGCGCGGCGACCCGGGATGCGGGTCGCGCGACATCCCATTCTACCTGTTCGCCGACGATGCGTTCACCGGCGACGCCATCGGCCCCAGTTCGGCGGCACCAGCTTGGGTGTACGCAGGCTGCGGGCGACGAACTCGCCGAGGGTGACGCCGGCGGCGAGGGCGCATCCGATGGCGAGGGCGCTGGCCATCCAGGTGAAGCCCTCGAGGGTCTGTTCGTTGAGGATTCCGTAGAGCCCGCGGTAGGCCGCGAGACCGGGGAGCAGCGGGGTGATGCCGGCCACCGCGACGACCAGCGGTGGGGTCAGCGCACGGCGGGCCAGCAGGCCACCGAGCAGGCCGACACACACCGCGGCCACACCGGCGGAGATCACGTCGCCGACCGGGATGAACGTCGCCCCGGCGGCCACGCCCACACCGATCGCCCCGGCCAGGAATGCCACCGGCAGTGCTCGACGCTCGGCATAGCTGGCCAGCGCGAATGCCATCGCCGCGACCGCGCCGGCGGCCACCCGGATCGGGACGTCGACCGCGGCGAACTGGGTGGAGGTGGTGATGGTGGGCAGGTAGATGCCGAAGGCCTCCAGCATCCGCAAGGCCATACCGACGCCGGCGATGATGCCGCCGGTCATCAGCAACAGTTCGAAGAACCTGGCCACACCGGTGATCGGGGCGCCCGTGATGGCATCCTGCACCGAGCCGACCAGCGACAACCCCGACAGCAACACCACGATCCCGGCGGCGATGACCTGCGAGGGGGCGATGGTCACCCCGAGGTCGCCACCGATCTGGAAGACCAGGGCGGCCGGGACCACGGCGATGAAACCGCCGGCGACCTGCTGGAAGAACAGTGGTGTCCCCAACCGGTTGAGCCAGCGGTTGAGGGTGACGGTGGCGCCGGTGGTGACGAACGCCAGCAATGCCACCAGCGGACCGCCGCCGAGCAGGACCGAGACCGCGGCCGCCATCAGTCCCCACGCCGCGGTCGCCACCACATAGCGGTAGGGGTGTGGGGCGTCGACGATCTTGTCGATCATGCGGTGCGCGGTGGACGGGGCGATCGCGACGTCGCGGATGTTGCGGATGAGCCGGTCCACCTGGGCGAGCCTGGTGAAGTCGAGGGACCGGTAACGCACCGTCTGCATCGCGGTGATCGGCGGCAGCGTCGGCCCGCGGCGGGCACTCACCACGATCGTGTTGTAGGTGACGTCGACGTCGAGGTCGGAGAGCCCGTAGACGCGCGCCACGAACCGGATCTGGTCGGCGGTGTCGATCGCACCGGTTCCCGAATCGAGGAGGACCGCACCGATCTTGGTGGCGAGGTCGAGGACCTCGGTGATCGACGCGACGTCGAAGCGGTCGATGGGGCGGCGCGGCGCGATCCGGATGGTGCCGGGTTCGATCGTGTCGATCGTCGCCGTGCTGGTGCCGGTGAGGCGCCGCACGGCCGTGCGGATATACTCGCGCAAGCAATGCCTCCTTAGCTCAGTGGTAGAGCACTCGCCTTGTAAGCGAGCGGTCGTCGGTTCAATCCCGACAGGGGGCTCCAACACACTGTGCATGAACAGGCGGCGCGGTGGGGCGCTCGGGGTCGGGGTCCGCAGGGCCAACGACGTGGCGCGCGCCGGTTGTTCCGGGACGTGCGCGAGCTCACGCGGCCGACGATCGAGCGGGTCATCCGTTGAGTGCCACCCCCGTCGATGGTCCAGCCGGGATCGGCGGGGCATCCGTTGAGTGCCACCCCCCATCGATGA
>NZ_BCNF01000053.1 GCF_001485495.1 Gordonia desulfuricans NBRC 100010
CCCGTGTCGAGATCTCTGTGGGTTGGGCTGGGTGGTGGCCACCGCCCCGTCGATGATCGAGCCGGGATCGGCGGGGCATCTCTGAGTGCCACCCCCCCGACGATGATCGAGCCGGGACCGAGCCCGAAGGGCGAGGACCCGTGTCGAGATCTCCGTGGGTAGGGCTCGGTGGTGACCATCTCGGTGATGGTCGCCTCGATTCGTCGGCTCGCTCCTCGTCGACACCCCGACTGCGACAAGCTCGATCCGGCGGCGGTACCGACCCGGGTACCGCATGATGGACCGGTGAACAGCAGATCAGCGGTGGTGGAGACCACGTCCGGGCCCTATCGCGGTGTGGTCGAGGGGCCGGTGACGGTGTGGCGGGGTATGCGGTTCGCGGCACCACCGATCGGTGAGAACCGGTGGCGCCGGGCACAACCGGCGCCGGTGCACACCGAGATCGTCGAGGCCGACCGTCCCGGCTCGGTGTGTCCGCAGCAGGTGATCCCGGTGGTGGGGCTGGGCCCGGATGCGGTGATGGACGAGGACTGCCTGTTCCTGAACGTGTGGTCGCCGAGTGGGTCCGACGGCCCGGCGCTGCCGGTGATGGTGTGGCTGCACGGCGGGGCCTATGTCTACGGGTCGGGCAGCCAGCCGCTCTACGACGGGACCGTGCTGGCGCGCACGGCGGGGATCGTCGTGGTCACCGTCAACTATCGGATCGGGGCGTTCGGATTCGCCGACATGCGAACGGTTGTCGACGACGCCGAGTCGAATCCGGCGCTCAGCGACGTCCTCGCCGCCCTGCGCTGGGTGCAGGACAACATCGCCGGGTTCGGCGGCGACCCGGCACAGGTCACGGTGGCCGGGGAGTCGGCCGGCGGCGGGATGGTCACCACGCTGCTCGCGATGCCCGCCGCGACCGGATTGTTCGCGCGGGCGATCTCCCAGAGTTCCCCTGCCAGTACGATCTTCACCGCCGAACGGATGGCCGTCGTCGCCGATCTGCTGCACCGGGGGATACCGGCGGGGCTGCGCGATGCGAGCGCCGAGCACCTCGTCGAGGCCGGGATGTCGGCGTTCGCCGATGTGCCGCAGGCGAGTCCGGGCATCCTCGCCTACACCCCGACGGTTGACGGCGACCTGCTGCCGCGACATCCGATGGACGTCTTCGCGGCGGGCGAGTCGTTGCCGGTGCCGCTGCTGATCGGCAGCAACCGTGACGAGGCAACGGTGTTCAAGTACATGAAGTCGCCGCTGATGCCGATCGACCTCGACGTCCTGCGCCGGATGTTCCTCCGCCTTGCCGACGAGCGTCCCGACCTCCCCATCCCGGACGAGCACGTCATCGAATCACTCTATCCACGAAGGAAATCCGCGGCCGGGGTCGGTATGGCCCGCGACCTCGCCTTCCGGATGCCCGCATTGTGGGTGGCCGAACCGCATTCGCGCATCGCGCCGGTGTACCTGTACCGATTCGACTGGGCCCCACCGATGTTCCGGGTGATGCGGCTCGGCGCCACCCATGCCGCCGAACTGGGTCTGACGTGGGGCAACATCTCGATCGGCAAGCGCGACATCACCTATCGTCTCGGCGGCCGGGGGACGGCAGAGACGTTGTCGGCACGGATGGTGGCCCGCTGGGGTGCCTTCGTGCGCGGTGCGGCACCAGATCACGTCACCGGCACCACTCTGAACGGCGCCACTCTGAACGGCGCCACTCTGAACGGGTCTGGGATGAACGGCACCACTCTGAACGGGTCCGGCGCGAACGGATCCGGGCCGAACAGTACTGGGCCGAACAGTGCTGGGGTGAGCTGGCCCGCGTACACACCGGAACGGCGGGCGACGATGGTCATCGGGGCGGCCGATCGCGTCGTCGACGATCTCGACGGTGCGCTGCGGCAGACGTGGGGAGAGGTCGCCCTGGGCTTCCGCTGACGCGACGACCCGACCGACTTGCATCCGAACTGAGACACAGTTACTGTTCCGTCTCAACCATTCCTTACTGTTCGGTAAGGAATGGTTGTCACTACACACACTGTGTGACCTCGGTCGGGGGAGGGATCACCGAGGACGAAGGTGGATCACAGGGATGTCCCTGCCCTTGTCGGCTGCGTTGTCGGCTGCGCTCGTTTCGACGACGCGGGCCCGGCGCCTGCTCGCAATGCTCACCACGACCGTGGCACTGGTGCTGGTCGGAGGGGTGTCGGCCGGTATGGCCGTCGCACCCACGGCCGATGCCGCGCCGCCGAATCGCACGCCGCAGCCCGGCGAGGTGTTCAACGGTTATGTGGTGGGCACGTTCACCTCCGGGCGGATGGCGAGCCCGCAGGAGATCATCACCCCGCTCGTCTCCGGTGATCCCTTCTACACCGAGCCCGCCCTGCGCGGCGACGAGAAACCCGGCACCCTGCTCAAGGCCAAGAAGGTCGACGTGCAGTTCACCGGCTTCCGCCCGGGTGATCTCGACGCCTACAAACTCATGTACGTCAGCCGGGGCCTGCACGACGAGCCCGACATCTCCACCGGCATCCTGATGGTCCCGCGCGACGGCCGCACCAACCGCAAGCTGGTCGGCTACCAGTACGCCAACGACAGTGTGGGCGCCTACTGTCATCCCTCCACCATGATGACCGGCGGCGATCCGATGGACGGCGCGGTCTGGTCCGCGCTCGGGCCGCTGGCCCAGATGTTCGGCAAGGGCTATGCGGTGATGGTCTCCGACGTCGGCAACGACGGTGACCCCCAACCGCACGGCGTCTTCGCCGGCAAGGCCGCCGCCAACATGATGCTCGACGGTCTGCGCGCGGCGCTGGCCCACGCGCCGGCGAAACTGCCTGCCACCACCCCGATCTCGCTGTTCGGTGTCGCCGGTGGCGGGGTGGGTGCCGCCTTCGCCGCAGAGAATGCGGCCCGCTACGCCCCGGAGCTGAACATCAAGGGCACCGTGCTCGAGGGCATGGTGGTCGACCAGCGCAACTTCATCCGCACCGCCGGCGGTTCCCTCGGTTCCGGGTTCGCCTTCGCCACCCTGCTCGGGCTGGAGCCGCGTTATCCGGAGATGCGTATCGACGACAAGCTCACCCCGGCGGGCAAGGCGCTCGCCGACGTCTTCCGCACCCAGTGCCAGACCCCGGCCTACTTCGGTACCCCGTTCGTACCGCTGCGAACCCTGTTCACCGGTAACCGCGATCCCGCCGACATCCCCGAGTTCCAGCACGTCTACCGCGACAACCGGCTGGGCACCCGCAGCCCCGCCGCGCCGGTGCTCATCGCCTCCTGCGCCCGCGACGACTCGCCGATGTCGTTGATCCCGGCCGCCGACGCCCGCACACTGGCCGGCACCTACCGGCGCGGGGGTACCCGGGTGGACTATCAGCCGACCGACTGCAGCATGCTCCATTTCCTCACCGACATGTACGGCTGGGGGACCGACCTGTTCGGCATGCAGACCATCGACTGGATGTCGGCACGCCTCGAGGGCTGATCGGCGGTACCCGACCCCGATCGGGTTCGGGCGCACGTAGACTCGCGACATGTCCCGCGTGCGCCTGAACTCCTCACCCGCCCTGCACGACGGCGGATTCCCCTACAGCGCCACGGTCTCGGCCGGCCCGCTGATCTTCACCGCGGGGATCTCTCCGCTCGACGCCGACGGCGCGGTGATCGCCCCGGGCGACGTCGTCGAACAGACCCGCGCCTGCCTGCAGAACCTCACGACGGTTCTCGCCGAGCAGGGGGCATCGCTCGGTGACATCGCCAAGCTCACCGTCTACGTCGCCGAACGCCTGCAGGCCGACCTCGTCGTGGCCTGGGAGGCGATCACCGCCGGATTCGGTGACGCCGTACCGCCGCCCGCGATGATGATGGGGGTGACCGTCCTGCCCTACGACGATCAGGTGGTCGAGATCGAGGCGGTCGCCGCACCGCCGGTGGCATAGGTCAGGGCTGAACCCAGACCCCCCATCGCCCAGACCCCCACATCGCCCAGACCCCACATCGCCGAGCCGAGACGAGCCACAGATGACCCGCCCGCACATCACCGACCGCCGGCGTCGTAACCGGCTGCTGCGTCGGCACCATCTCGCCGCCGACCACCGTGGCACCGATGTCGTCACCGTCGCCGACGACATGGTGGGTCTGCACGCCACCACACCGTCGACGGTGTACCTGAGTGCCTGGGCGCGCCTGGCCGACGGGTTCACCCCCGCCGACCTCGATGCAGCCCTCTACACCGACCGCACCCTGGTCAAACAACTCGCGATGCGCCGCACCCTGTTCGTCGTGCCGCGCCCACTGCTGCGAGATGCGGTGGGCGCCATAGGCTCCCGGGTGGTGGCCTCCGAGCGCACCAACCTGCGCCGGCACCTGCGCGACGGTGAGGGATTCGGCGATCCGGACGAGTGGATCGACGCCGCCCGTACCGCCGTCGCCGGCGTGCTCGACGGCGGTGACTTCCTCACCTCCGCCGAGATCCGTTCACAGCTCACCGAATTCGATCGCAGCGTGATCGTCAGCCCCGGAAAGTCCTACGGTGGACCGAGTCCGATGTTGCCCCGCATCCTCAACCTGATGAGTGCCGGCGGCGAGATCGTGCGCGCCACCAACGACGCCGAGTGGCACCGGTCCCGGCCCCGCTGGTCGTCGATGACCGGCTGGCTCGGGGAGCCGCTCGCGCCGACCGATCCGGCGGTGGCCCACGTCGACCTGATCCGGCGCTGGCTGGCCACCTTCGGCCCGGGTACCGAGACAGATCTGGTCTGGTGGCTCGGCTCCACCAAGACCGCAGTGCGCAAAGCACTCTCGGAGATCGAGACCGTCGAGGTCGATCTCGACGACGGCTCCGTCGGCCTGGTCCTCGCCGACGACGTCGACACCCCCGACGACGCCGACGTCGCCCCGCAGGCACTGGTGCTGCCCGAACTCGATCCCACCACGATGGGCCACAAGATCCGCGACTTCTATCTCGGTGCCCACACCGGACATGTCTTCGACAGCAACGGCAACGGCGGCCAGACGATCTGGTGGGACGGGCGGATCGTCGGCGGCTGGTATCGCACGGATACCGGGAGCGGGGAGTCGGGTATCGGGACCCAACTGTTCGAGAACCTGCCGGCATCTGCCCGGCGGGCCGTCGACGCCCGCGTCGCCGAACTCCGGGAGTGGCTCGGGGAGGTACGGTTCACTCCCGGCTTCCCGCCACCGTTCATGCAGGCCCTGCGCAGCCGGAGTTGAGTACAGTGAAGCCGGTGAACGTATCGGGCCTGGTCATCGTTCACAGGAAGCTCCCAGCCTGAACCCAGTTCGGTGGCAGATTGGGGGTGTGAGGTGGTTCTCGTGAGTGACAAGGGTCAGGGAAGCAGCCAAGGCGCGAAAGTGCTCGTCGTCGACGACGAGGTCAACATCCGCGAGTTGTTGTCGGTGTCGTTGAAGTTCCAGGGATACGAGGTCGAGACCGCCGCCGGCGGTCCCGAGGCCATCGATCGCTGCCGGAACTTCAAACCCGACGTCCTGATCCTCGACGTCATGATGCCCGGCATGGACGGCTTCGGACTGCTCCGCCGCCTCCGCGCCGACGGCATCGCCGCCCCGGCGCTGTTCCTGTCCGCGCGCGACAGCGTGGAGGACAAGATCAACGGACTGACCATCGGCGGGGACGACTACGTCACCAAGCCGTTCAGCCTCGAAGAGGTCGTCGCCCGCCTGCAGGTGTTGCTGCGGCGCAGCGGATTCGACGAGCGTGCCAAGGAATCGTCGCGAATCACCTTCGCCGACATCGAACTCGACGACGAGACCCACGAGGTGTGGAAGAACGGGCAGCTGATCTCGTTGTCGCCCACCGAGTTCACCCTGCTGCGCTACTTCATGGTCAATGCGGGAACCGTCCTGTCCAAGCCGCGCATCCTCGACCACGTGTGGAACTACGACTTCGGCGGCGAGGTCAACGTCGTCGAATCGTATGTGTCCTATCTGCGTCGCAAACTCGACACCGGCATCACCCCGCTGATCCACACCCTGCGCGGCGTCGGCTATGTGATGCGAGAGCCGCGCTGAGCGCGACATCGACATGACCAACTCTGTGCGCGGCATCCGCCGCGGTGTTCCACTCCGTATCTCGCTGGTCGCGTTGACCCTGGTGCTCGTCGCCGTCGGGCTGCTCGTCTCCGGGATCGCGGTGACCTCGGCGATGCGGCAGAACCTCACCGACCGCACCGACCAGGGGCTGGTGAGCGCCGTCGACACCTGGGCCAAGCCGCGCATCCCCGAGAGCGGGGCTCAGCCGGGCCCACCCATCGGGCCGCGCCGCCCGCCGTCGTCGTACTTCGTGCAGATCACCGCCGATGACGGGATGGTCATCACCAACTCCTCGGACTTCACCGACCAGCCCGACCTCAGCGGGCTCGGTGACGGCAGCGCGGAACCGATCACCGTCGACTCCGCCGACGGCGACGGCCCGCAGTGGCGGGTCCTCAAACGTGTGTCCCCCGACGGCTCGTCGATCGTGGCGGTCCCGTTGACCGACGTGAACAAGACCCTCTCGCGGCTGGAGTGGCTGCAGTTCGGGATCGGTGCCGGCGTGGTGGCCCTGCTCGGGATACTCAGCTATCTGCTGGTCCGTTCCAGCCTGCGACCGCTGCGCCGGGTGGAGGAGACCGCGCACGCGATCGCGGCGGGCAACCTCAACATGCGGGTCGACCCGGGGCCGCCGAACACCGAGGTGGGCAGCCTGTCCGGGTCGTTGAACACCATGCTCGTGCAGATCCAGCATGCCTTCGCCGCCACCGCGGCCTCCGAACAGCAGGCGCGGCGATCCGAGGAACAGGCGCGTCACTCCGAGGAGAAGATGCGTCGCTTCATCGCCGACGCCAGTCATGAACTGCGCACCCCGCTGACCTCCATCAAGGGGTTCTCCGAGCTGTACCGGCAGGGTGCGGTCAGCGATGCCGGGGATGCGATGCGCCGCATCGACGACGAGGCAGGGCGGATGACGCTGCTGGTCGAGGACCTGCTGATGCTGGCCCGCCTGGATGCCCAGCGTCCGCTGAGTTCGGAGCCGGTGGACATGATGATGCTCGCCGCCGACACCGTGCAGGCCTCCCGTGCCGCCGCCCCCGACCGTGACATCCGGTTGCAGGTCAGCCCGTCGGACTGCCCGCCGATGGTGCTCGGCGACGCCGCACGCCTGGTGCAGGTGATCCGCAACCTGGTGAACAATGCCGTCGTGCACACCCCGCCCGATGCGTCGGTCACCATCGGCCTCGGTGTGGACCAGTCGCCGGCGCCCGGTCCGTCCGGGGTCGCCCGCCGGCCCGAGGTGGTGGTCACCGTGACCGACACCGGTCAGGGGCTCACCGCCGAGGAACAGGCCAAGGTCTTCGAACGGTTCTACCGCGGCGACAGTTCACGCTCCCGCGGCGGGAACGGCGGCGGGAGCGGTCTCGGACTGTCGATCGTGTCGGCGCTGGTCGGCGCCCACGGCGGCCAGGTCGGCGTGGACTCCGCGCCCGGTCAGGGTGCGCGGTTCTGGGTGCGGTTGCCCCTGCTGGTGGACTGACGCCGCCGGTGGAGTGACGCTGCCGGTGGAGTGATGCTGCCGGTGGACTGTCGCTGCCGGTGGGCCGGGCTCCGTCCCGGACTGGTGTGTCCGTTCAGATCAGGCGTCGTAACCGGGCGAACTCGGTCAGATCGGTGCGGAACCGGTCAAGGCTCTCCAGCGTGTACATGCCGTCGATCTGCTGGTCCTCCCACAACCGGTGGATTCGACGCAGATCGGATTGGCGTGACTTCCAACCGATTCCGTCGATGACGGCGAGGACCACCTGTCGCGGCAGCCGGACCTCGGCCATCTCCTCGATCTCGCGCACCGCGTCGGTCAGCTTGGAGCCGGTGGAGTCGAATCCCTTGGCGGCCACCACGATGTCGGCCGACGCCTCGTCGCCGACGATCAGGTCGGCCGGGGCGGTGCGACCGTTACGGCCGGTGAACCGCGACCGAGTGACATAGGACAGGCCCAGATCGCGGGCGATGTCCTCGATCTCGTCCTCGATGCGCCGGCCCGACGCGCCCGCCCGGGTCGCGGTCACCCGGGTACCGGCACGGGCCACGAGGATGTCGGCAAAGGTGTAGGTGCGGTGCATCTGCGTCTCCAGTAGACGCACCAGGTCGAACTCGGAGTCGAGCCACGTCACCAGTTCCACCGGCTTCGCGCGCGCCAGCCCGTACCAGCCCGACGTACCGAACCGGTCGCGGAGCACGTTCTTGAGCTTCTCCTGCGACAGCCCGATCGCCAGCCCCAGCACCGGCACATCGGCCGGATGGTCACGCACCCACGCCGAAAGACCTGCGATATCGGTCACCAGCATGTCGCCGAGGCTCGCGGTCGCGGCGGTGAGATGTTCGGTCTCCGGCGTCGTCTCGGTGGGATCCACGTGAGCGGTCAAGCGCCCCAACGAGGTCAGGTACTCGTCGAAATCCGGGACGGCGTCGGCGGCGGTCATCTGACTCAGTCCCGTCCGATGAACAGGAATTCGCTCACGTCGCGGCGGGTGGCCGCGGCATGCGTCCCGAAGCTGTACTTGTGATCGATCGCGATCACCTCCACCGACGGCTTCACCTTGCCCAGCAGGTCGACGATCCGATCCGGTCCGGGCAGCGCATTCGACGAGTACGACAGCACGATCGCCCCGGCATCCTCGAAATGCTCGAAGGTCCGCACCAGGGCGTCCTCGATGGTGTGTTTGTACGCGAACGGCGTGTACCGCTTGGGCAGTTTCTTGGTCTTGGTGTTCTCCATGATCGTCATGCCCTTCCAGTAGGCCGACAGGCCCTCCAGGAAGTGGTAGCGCTTGATGTAGTCGTTGTCGTCGGTCGGCGGGGCATACGGCGGATCCAGGTACACCAGATCCGGGGCGCCGCCCAGCGCCCGCTCGGTGTCCAGATCGAACACGTCCCCACACGAGCTGTGGTGCCGCAGACCGTTGGAGAACACCGTCGCGTTGTACTCGGCGACCGAACGCAGCCGGAAATGGTCCCGCAACGACATCTTCAGGTCCCGGCGACCGTCGGCATAGCGGCTGGAATCGGTGAAGGTGAACACCCCACGCGGCTGTTTGCGTGCCGCCGACAACACCAGCGCCGAGATCGCCAGATCACGCCGGTACCCGCGCAGCCGGTCGATGTGCGACCACGCCGAATCCAGGAACGCCCGATCCTCGGCATCGAAGTACAGGCCGTCGAACGTCGACGAGATGAAGTCCCGGTCGTCGGCGGGGGGACCGCAGATCTCCTCGACCAGCTCCGGCTCCAACCGCACCGACGAGTTCGTGACCGTCGCCCGCGTGATGATGTGCGGGAAGTTCAGGAAGTCGTTGCTGGCCACCGCGAAGCCCTGCGCCTTGAGCAGATACGACACCACCCCCGACCCGGAGAACGCATCCACCGCGGTGGATCCGCCCAGCTCGGCGAAGGTGCGCTCGAGGTGCGGCAACAGCCGATACTTCGAGCCCATGTACCGCAACCGGGGGAAACACTGCGCCGCGCCGACGACGTCGGTGGATGCGGCGCTGCGGGCGCGGGTGGGCTTGGGGGTTCGGCGACTCACCAGAAAAGGATGTCACGGACCCCCGACAACATTTACCCAACACCACGGTGAACACGCGATGGTGTGCCTGAGGCATTGGTCGCAACCTGGCACGAATGCCGCGAACCTCGCCCTCGGCGACCCATAGACTGGTCCCCATGTCGTCGGTATTCACGAAGATCATCAACGGAGAACTGCCCGGTCGATTCGTCTGGCGTGATGGCCAGGCCGTCGCGTTCCTCACCATCGAGCCGGTCACCCCCGGCCACATCCTGGTGGTGCCCCGCAAGGAGGTCGACCACTGGGAGCAGATGGACACCGCGACCTTCACCCACCTGACCGACGTCGCCCAGAAGGTCGGCCGCGCCGTCAAGGAGGCCTTCGGTGCCCCGCGCATGGGCATGCTGATCGCCGGCCTCGAGGTCCCGCACGTGCACGTCCACGTCTTCCCCGCCCTCACCATGGAGACCTTCGACCTGACCAACGCCCGTAAGGACATCACCCCCGAAGAACTCGACGCCGACGCCGAGAAGATCCGCGCCGCCCTCATCGCCACCGGATACCGCGAATACGTCGATGACTGAGTGACTGCTTCTGAGGTGGTCGCCGACAATCGCGTCTCACCGGGTCTCGACACGGGTCCTCGCCTGGCGGCTCGGTCCCGGCTCGACCATCCATGGTGGTTGCGGGGGTCTCGACACGGGTCCTCGCCTAGCGGCTCGGTCTCGGCTCGACCATCCATGGTGGTTGCGGGGGTCTCGACTCGGGTCCTCGCCTGGCGGCTCGGTCCCGGCTCGACCATCCATGGTGGTTGCGGGTTGTTGTGGCTGGTTGAGCCGGTGAGGAGCGGAGCGACGAGGCGTGTCGAAACCTCCGTCGGCCGATGTCGGGGGGTGACCCGCTCTGAGGTGGTCACCGACAATCGCGTCTCGCCGGGTCTCGACACGGGTCCTCGCCTGGCGGCTCGGTCCCGGCTCGACCATCGAAGGGTTGCCGGGTCTCGACTCGGGTTCTCGCCTGGCGGCTCGACCATCGATGGTGGTGTCGAAACCTCCGGCGGCCGACGTCGGGTCGCAACCACCGACGGGTCGTCTACACCGTCCGGTGGATCAGCAGCGGTAGGACAGCCGTTGCGCCCGCCTCGCGGAGCGCGGCGGCGGCCAGCGTGACCGCCCAGCCGGACCGGCTCTCGTCGACGACCAGCAACACCGCCTGACCGGCGACGTCGTCGGGTGCCGGGCCCAGCCGCTGCTGCCACTGGGTGGCCTCCGCGGCGCCCGGCAGATCCCGCGACGGCGCATCGCCCATCTGTACCGGCATCGAGGTACCGGGACGCCGGCCCACCCGGCACAGATGTGCGGCGAGTTCCTCGGCGAGAGTGGTGCCGGTCAGGCGTAGCGAACAGATCACATCGGGACGCCGACCGCCCTCACGCCCCCATGCCGCCAGCGTCGCCACGGCGGCCTCGCCGAGATCGGCGAGTGCCTGCTCATCATGATTGCGTGCGGCTGCCAGCAGATCCGACCACTCCGGGGCGTCGGCATGCGCCAGCACCCGCCCCGGTGATGCCATCAGTTCCATCGGGATTCGGCCGCGCTTGCCGAAACTGCCGCCGGGGTACATCTTTCGGGGTTCCAGGACCTGGGCGGAGCGGCGCAGGCTCACCGTCACCGACCGCACGATCGCCGGATCGACGTCGGCGGACAGGGCCTCGCTGAACCGGCCGCGGCACACCGAACACCGTCCGCACGGTGTGGCGTCGGGATCGTCGAGGGATTCGGTGAGCAACTGCATCAGGCATTGCCGGCCATGGACATAGGACCGCATGATGTCGGCCTCGCGGCGTCGGACCGCCAGCACGCCGTCGTAGTGTGCGGCGTCGAAGGTCCAGGGTCTGCCGGTGGAGATCCAGCCGTCCTGGCCGCGTTCGGTGGCACCGTCGACGGCGAGTTGCTTGAGCATCAACTCGATCCGTCCGCGACGCTGCCCGGTCTCGGCCTCCAGGGTCGGCACCGACATCGGGGCGTCGGCGGCGGCCAGGGCGTCGAGCAGGGCGGTCATCCGTTTGGGGTCGGGGATGGTCGACGTCGCGAAATGCTCCCACACGGCGTCGTCGGTGGCCGACGCCAGCAGCATCACCACGGCGTCGTCGAGGGCGCGTCCGGCGCGACCCACCTGCTGGTAGTAGGAGACCGGGGACGGCGGTGACCCGACATGTACCACGAAACCCAGATCCGGTTTGTCATAACCCATTCCGAGTGCGGATGTCGCCACGAGCGCCTTCACCTCGTTGCGCAGCAGGGAGTCCTCGAGCGCGTGGCGCCGGTCGGCGTCGAGTTGTCCGGTGTAGGCGGCCACCGGCAGTGAATCCCCGTGGACGGCTTGGATGGCCGAGACCAGCCGGTCGGCGTCGGCGACGGTCAGGACGTAGACGATCCCGGAACCGGGCAGGGCGGGGAGGTACTGGGCCACCCAGCCATATCGCTGGATGGGGGAAAGCCCATCGAGAACGTTGAGCTGCAACGACTTCCGGGCCAGCGGTCCGCGGAGCACCAGGGTCTGGTCGGTGCCGTCGCTATCCGCGGAGAGCTGTGCGGCGACGTCGGCGGTCACCCGCTCGTTGGCGGTGGCGGTGGTCGCGAGCACCGGGGTGGACGGGTTGAGTGTGCGCAGCACGTCGGCGACGCGCCGGTAGTCGGGGCGGAAGTCGTGTCCCCAGTCGGAGATGGCATGGGCCTCGTCGATCACCAGCAGGCCCAGCCGGCCGGCCATCGCGTCGAGCACCCGCCGGCCGAAGCCCGGATTGGCCAGCCGCTCCGGCGACACCAACAGCACGTCGAGATCGCCGGACCGCAGCGCCGCCTCGATCTCACCCCACTCGTCGATGTTCGACGAGTTCAGCGTGGCCGCCGACAACCCGGCACGCCCCGCGGCGGCCACCTGATCACGCATCAGCGACAGCAGCGGGGAGACGATCAGCGTCGGCCCGGCGCCGCGGGAGCGCAGGATGGCCGTCGCCGACCAGTACACCGCCGACTTGCCCCAGCCGGTGGCCTGGACCACCAGCACCCGGGCACGCTCGACACCGACGAGGCCGGTGACGGCCTCCCACTGGTCGTCGCGCAGCCTCGCCTGCGGGCCGGCCAGGTTGGTGATCACCGCACCGGCGGCCGCGACGTCGGACTCTGAGAGCACATCCACCCCGGTCATGGGCACCAATCTAGTCCCGCTCACCGACATCGCCGCGACCTGCACCGATCGCCTGTGGACAACTCCGCCGGATACGCCCGGGCCGTCCGGCGGCAGGCAAAGATCCAGGTACGGGGCGGATCTGCCGGCCGGTCCGGAGCGACGTGGGGAAGCGTCGCCGCACGCGCGCGACCGCTCACAGGAAACTGGCAGGTCGAGTGCAGAGTGAGGTCAGTTGAACAGCCAAAACTGGTTCCCATGACGACAGAAGCGCTCCCACAGGCCGCCGCCCCGATCGCGGTGGTCGCCGACACCTCTCCCGCCGCGCCGGTCCTCGACATCGTCGTCCCGGTCTACAACGAAGAGAACGACATCGCAGACTGCCTGCGACGACTGCACGCCCACCTGCGGGTGCAGGTCCCGTTCACCGCGCGCATCACCGTCGCCGACAACGCGAGCACCGACTCCACCGTCGCGATCGCCGCCGCGGTCGCCGAGGAGATCGGCGGCATCCGCGTGGCACACCTCGAAGAGAAGGGCCGCGGTCGCGCGCTCAAGGCGGTGTGGTCGCGCAGTGACGCCGAGATCGTCGCCTACTGCGACGTCGACCTCTCCACCGACCTCAACGCGCTGATGCCGCTGATCGCCCCGCTGATCTCCGGGCACTCCGACATCGCGATCGGCACCCGGCTGTCCCGCTCGTCGCGGGTGGTCCGCGGCCCCAAGCGTGAGTTCATCTCCCGCTCCTACAACCTGATCCTGCGCACCGCGATGCGGGCCCGGTTCTCCGACGCCCAGTGCGGCTTCAAGGCCATGCGCACCGAGATCGGCCGCCAGGTGCTCCCGTACGTGGAGGACACCGGCTGGTTCTTCGACACCGAGCTGCTGGTGCTGTCGGAGCGGATCGGCCTGCGGATCGCCGAGGTCCCCGTCGACTGGATCGACGACCCGAACTCCACCGTCGACATCGTCTCCACCGCGGTCGAGGACCTGAAGGGTTGTGCCCGTGTGGGTTACGCGCTGGCAAGCGGTCGCCTGCCGATCGCCGACCTGCGCGCCACCATCGGCCGTGACCGTGCCCCGGGCCCCGCGATCGACGGTGTGCCGCACGGCATGGTCGGACAGCTCGCCCGGTTCTGTGTGGTCGGCGTGGCCTCCACCATCGCCTATGCGGTGCTCTACCTGCTGCTGCATTCCTTTCTGGGAGCACAGGTCTCGAACTTCGTCGCCCTCGCGGTGACCGCGGTCCTCAACACCGCCGCCAATCGTCGCTTCAGCTTCGGTGTCCGCGGCCGCAAGGATGCGATGCGGCACCAGTTCTTCGGGCTGGGCGTGTTCCTGTTCGGCTGGATCGTGACCGCCGGATCGCTGGTCGCCCTGCACCAGTTCGCACCCGACGCCGGCAAGAACATCGAGCTGGTGGTCCTGGTGGTGGCCAACCTGGTCGCGACGGCCACCCGATTCGTGGGGCTACGGTGGGTGTTCGGCGTCCACAAGGACCGGACCGAGGCGGCCACCGCCCAGTGACCGAGACCTCGCCCGGACACCGGGCCCCGGCCCGATCAGCCACCCGATCAGCCCCCTGATCAGCACCGCCACGTCGACCATCAGAGAGAGATGATGACCTCGAGCACAACCGAATCGGCGACGGCCCCGGAGAGTTCCTCCCGGGGCCGTGGCCCTGTCTTCACACCCCCCGCCGACCCTTCCCCGCGATGGAAATGGTCGTCGTTGGCGGTTCTCCTGATCGGCACCGCGGTGATCGACCTGTGGCATCTGTCGATCAACGGCTGGGCCAACTCCTTCTACACCGCGGCGATCCAGGCCGGCTCGCAGTCGTGGAAGGCGTGGTTCTTCGCGTCGTCGGACATGGCGAACTCGATCACCGTCGACAAACCGCCTGCCTCGCTGTGGCTTCCGGCGATCTCGGTGCGGATCTTCGGCCTCAACTCCTGGTCGGTCCTGGTGCCCAACGCCCTGATGGGTGTGGCGACGGTGGCCCTGATGTACGTGATCGCCCGAAAGTGCTTCGGGCACTGGGCGGCGATCGGTGCCGGCGCCGTCCTCGCGCTGACGCCGGTGGCGGCCATGATGTTCCGCTTCGACAATCCCGAGGCGCTGCTGATCCTGCTGATGGTGGCCGCGGTGTGGGCGATGCTCAAGGCGGTCGAGGACGGCCGCACCCGCTGGCTCGTGCTCACCGGCGTGTTCGTCGGATTCGGTTTCCTCACCAAGCAATTGCAGGTGATGCTGATCGTCCCGCCGCTGGCGCTCACCTACTTCGCCTTCGGCCCGCACTCGTGGCCGAAACGTCTGGCGCAGTGCTTCGCCGCACTCGGCGCGATGATCGTCAGCGCCGGCTGGTGGATTCTCGCCGTCGAACTGTGGCCTGCGTCGTCGCGGCCGTGGATCGGTGGCTCCCAGAACAATTCGATCCTCGAACTCACCCTCGGCTACAACGGACTCGGCCGGCTCAACGGCAACGAGACCGGCAGCGTGGTCCCCGGTGGCGGTGGCCGCGGCGGCTATGGGGCGACGGAGATCCCGGGCATGCCCGGTGGCGGTGAGTTCCCCGGTGGCCCAGGCGGTCCCGGCGGGCGTGGCGGTATGTGGGGCCAGACCGGCATCCTGCGCATGTTCACCGCCGAGCAGGGCGGGCAGATCGCCTGGCTCATCCCGACCGCACTCATCCTGGGAATCGGCGCACTGGTGCTGCTGGCCCTCGCGTGGCGCGCGGCCGGACGTGACGCGGTGCGTCGTCCGATGGCACACCTGAGCGTGTGGGGACTGTGGCTGATCCTCACCATGGGCGTGTTCAGTTTCATGGCCGGGATCTTCCACAGCTACTACACCGCAGCCCTGGCACCGGCCGTCGCCGGTCTGCTCGCCGGCGGTGCGGCCGTCGCCTGGTATCACCGGGACAGCCTGTGGGTGCGCGTCCTGCTGGCCGCGGCCGTGTGGTTCGCCGCGATCTGGGGATACGTCCTGCTGCAGCGGTCGCCGGACTTCGTGCCGTGGCTGGCACCGATCGTGCTGTTCGTCGGCCTGGTCGGCGGCGCGGTGATGCTGCTGGCCCACCGCGAGTACCTGGGGGCGCTGGCGCTCGGGTTGTCGGTGGCGGCCGGCCTGGCCGGTCCGCTGGCCTACACCGCCGACACCATCACCACCGCCAAGGAGGGCTCGATCATCAGCGCGGGCCCGCGCGTGGAGAACGGTGGCCCCGGCGGTTTCGGCGGTGGTGGTCGCGGTGGACGTGACCGCAACCGTGAGTTCCCGCAGGGCTTTCCGGGTATGGGGCCCGGCGGCATGGGTGGCGGTACCGGATACGACGGTATGGGCGGCTTCGGCGCGATGATGGAGATGGGCGGTGGCCCCGGTGGCCTGCTCAACGGGTCCCGGCCGAGTGCGGAGATGATCGAGAAACTCACCGCCGATGCCGATCGGTACACCTGGATCGCCGCGGCCATCGGGTCCAACTCCGCATCGGGCTATCAGCTCGACACCGGCTACTCGGTGATGCCGATCGGCGGGTTCAACGGCACCGACCCGTCGCCGACCCTCGAGGAGTTCCAGACACTGGTGTCCGAGCACAAGATCCACTACTTCATCGGCGGTGGCCGGATGATGGGTGGCGACTCGCGTGGGACGTCGGGACAGATCGCCGAATGGGTGGAGCAGAACTTCACGTCATTGACGATCGACAATGTGACGTTGTATGACCTGACATCCCCCAAATGAGGGGCTAAAGTGCCCGCGTGACATCGAGCATCGGCCATCGGCTGACCCGGATGACCGGTCGCGACCCGCATCAGCACGAGCGGGCCGCCACCAGTCTGGAACTGTTCTACGATCTCGTCTTCGTCGTGGTCTTCTCGGTCGCGGGCACCCAGGTCGCGCACTATCTCGCCGAGGGGCACTATCGCACCGCGGTCTTCGGATACGTGTTGTGTACCTTCGCGGCGATCTGGGCGTGGATCAACTTCAGCTGGTTCGCCTCCGCCTTCGACACCGACGACTGGTTCTTCCGGGGTGTGGTGCTGGTCCAGATGATCGGCGTGGCGATCCTGGCGCTCGGTGTCAACGACGTCTTCGCCTCGATCGACGCCGACGAGCACGTCGACATCCGGGTCCTGGTGATCGGCTACGTGGTGATGCGCGTCGGCCTGCTGACGCAGTGGATCCGGGCCGGACTACAGAGCCCGGAATTCCGGCGCACCTGCTTCACCTATGCGATCGCCGTGATCGTCGCCCAGGTGCTGTGGGTGGTCGTGGCGGTGATCGACCTGGCCCTGTGGCCGACCATCGTCGGCATCCTGATCTGTGCCGCCGTGGAACTGCTCGGCCCGGTTGTCGCCGAGACCCGCGTCAAGGCCACCCCATGGCATCCGCATCACATCGCCGAGCGCTACTCACTGCTGACCATCATCACCCTCGGTGAGGGTGTGGTCGGCGTCGTCGCGGTGATGCAGGCGCTCGTCGAGGAGGATGGCTGGACCACCGACACCGCGATCTTCGGCCTGGCCGCCATGGTCATCCCGTTCGCGATGTGGTGGCTGTACTTCATCGTGCCCACCGGCGACGCGTTGCACCGGCACCCGGAGAAGTGCTTCCCCTGGGGGTACGGGCACACCCTGATCTTCATGGCCGCCGCGGCCACCGGTGCCGGACTCGAGGTGGCGGCATTGTGGAGCGAGCATCACGCGAGTATCGGGGCGGGTGCGGTGATCGCCTGTGTGGCCGTCCCACTCGGTGTCTACTGCCTTGGCATGCTCACCTTCTACGACTATCTGGTCGGCTTCGACCGGCTGACGCTCTTCGGCGGTGCCGGCGTGATCGCGATCCTCGCCGCGGCGGTGTGGTCGGCGTCGGCGGGGGTGTCGCTGACGTTTGCCGTCGTCGTGGTGGCGCTCGCGCCACTGTTCCTGGTCGTCGTCGACGAGTTTCTCGGTGCGCCCCGCCGCGCCCGGGCGGTCGCCGGGCTGTCGGGGACGGAGTAGTCGCGCGGCCGCCACGGCCCGACCGTTAGAGTCGTGGACGTGCGCGTACTCGTGATCGGCTCGGGCGGCCGCGAACATGCCCTCCTGCTTGGTCTCGCCAAGGACCCGTCGGTGACCGACCTCCACGTCGCCCCGGGTAACGCCGGCACCGCCGCGGTGGCCACCAACCATGCCGTCGACGTCGCCTCGTCCGACGAGGTGGTGGCCCTGGCGACATCGCTCGCCGCCGACCTGGTGGTGATCGGACCCGAGGTCCCGCTGGTGCTCGGTGTGGCGGATGCCTTGCGCCACGCCGGTTTCGCCACCTTCGGTCCCGGCAAGGATGCCGCGCGGATCGAGGGGTCCAAGGCCTTCGCCAAGGACGTCATGGCCGCTGCCGGGGTGCGTACCGCGCACGCCGAGGTGGTCGACAACCCGGCCAACCTCGACGCCGCCCTCGATCGTTTCGGACCCACCTGGGTGGTCAAGGACGACGGGCTGGCCGCGGGTAAGGGCGTGGTGGTCACCACCGATCGTGCCGCCGCCCGCGATCACGCCGCCGAATGCCTCGAGAGCGGCCACCCGGTACTGCTGGAGAGCTTCCTCGACGGCCCCGAGGTCTCCCTGTTCTGCCTCGTCGACGGTGAGACCGTGGTGCCGCTGATCCCGGCGCAGGACCACAAGCGGGTCGGCGACGGCGACACCGGTCCCAACACCGGCGGCATGGGCGCCTACACGCCGCTGCCGTGGCTCTCCGACGAGATGACCCGCCGCATCGTCACCGAGGTGGTCGAGCCGGTCGCCGCCGAGATGGTGCGTCGCGGCTGCCCGTTCAACGGTCTGCTCTACGCCGGTCTCGCGATCGGCGCCGACGGGCCGGCCGTCGTCGAATTCAATTGCCGCTTCGGTGATCCCGAGACGCAGGCGGTGCTGGCGCTGCTGGAGTCGCCGTTGGGACAGGCGCTCGGCGCCACCGCGGTCGGTACGCTGGGCGACCTGCCGCCGCTGGAGTGGACCGACGGTTCGGCCGTCGTCGTGGTGATCGCCGCCGAGAACTACCCGGGCACCCCGCGCACCGGAGATGTGATCGCCGGGGCCGACGCCGAGGGTGTCCTGCACGCCGGCACCAAGCGCAATGCGGAGGGGCAGATCGTGTCCGCCGGTGGCCGTGTCCTCGGCGTGATCGGCGTCGGCGCCGACCTCGAGGCCGCCCGCGCCCAGGCCTACGAGCGGGTCGCCGCGGTGAAGCTGCCCGGCTCGCACCACCGCACCGACATCGGCAAGGCCGCCCTGGAAGGCCGGATCTCGCTGTAACACAGGGTGAATCGTGAACCACCCGCCGGCCCTCGGGCCGGCGGGTGGTGTCGTCTGCGGGCCGTGGGCGGAGGACTGCTCAGCGGGCCAGGTTGCGGCCCAGGAACTCCACCTGATCGGGCAGCACGCCGCGCCAGTACCGGTTGGTGTGTCCGCCGGGGCCGGTGCTGAACACCGGCGGCGGGTGCACCCCGGCCACCCACTGCCGGGTGTAGGTGAAGAACTGGTCGCTGGACCCGATCGAGATCATCAGGGGGATACGGCGGAACGCATCCTGTTGTCCGAACAGCGAATTGCGCTGATAGTCGTCGAATCCGTCGAAGGCGCGGGCCGGGAAGTTCCGCGGATCGGCCCACAGCGCGGGCGAACTCACCGCGATCGCGGTGACCCGCGGCGCGCCCAGCAGCGCACCCAGGCGCAGGGCACCGTAGCCGCCCATCGACCAGCCGAACAGGCCGATCCGCTCCACCGACAGGTCCAGATCGGGATTCGACCCGAGCATCGGGATGAACTCGTCGAGCACCATCGCGCCACCGTCGGTGCCGTCGGCGCGTGCATGCCAGTAGTTGGCCGCGCCGTCGACGGCGGCGATCGCGAACGGTGCGTTGCCGGCGTCGACGTAGGTCTGCAGCACCTTCTGGATGCCCAGTTGCGAGCTGAAGATGGTGTGTTCGTTGGTGGTGAGGGCGTGGAGCACCACCACGACGGGCAGGGTGCCGGTCACCCCGGTCGGCCGGGCGACGGCCCAGCGGGTGGGCCGACCGCCCATGTGCGTGGAGTCGAAACTGCCGGTGATCAGCGGGGGGCCGTCGGTGACCGGGGCCGCCGACGTCTCCGACGGGAGCAGGTCGTCGGCGGCGGACTCCACGCGGCGGTTCTCCACCGTGACGGTGTCGTCGTCGGCGGCACAGCCTGCGAGTCCGAGGGCGGTGAGCCCGAGCCCGGAGGTGAGCACCGCGCGCCGCGAGACCCGGGCGGGTCCCGACGGGTGGTCGGCAGCCGGGTGCGAGGAGGCGGTGCGGCGGAGCGGCAGCGATCGGTGGCGGGACATCGAGTTCACAGGGTAGTGGGTGTCGCGCCGCCGATCGAGTCGCCCGAGCACCACGGGGACGTGCGCTGTGGCCGAACGGACTACAGCGAATCGATTGCCGCACGCAGCCGGGTCGCGGCGTCGGCGGCCACGTCGGGCAGGCCGGGGGCGTCGGCGACCTGCACCATGATGTCGGGGTTCATGGCCTCGACGATCACCGCACCGGGCTGCTCGGTGCTGTCGCGGACGACCACATTGCACGGCAGCAGCAGGCCGATCTGCCGGTCGACGCCGAGGGCACGGTGTGCCAGCTGCGGGTTGCAGGCACCGAGGATCAGGTAGTTCTCGATGTCGGCGTCGATCTTCTTCTTCAGCGTCGCGGTCACGTCGATCTCGGTGAGGACGCCGAATCCCTGCCCGGCCAGCGCCTCCCGGATTCTGGCGACGGCATCGTCGAAGGTGGTCTCGGTCAGGGTGGTGGCGATCGCCAGGTCCATGGTGGGTGTCCTTTCGGTGGGTGCCCGGGTGGGCCGGGGTGCGCTCAGGCGAGCGCGAGGAACAGCTTCTCGAGCTCTTCCTGGGTCATCGGTTCCTTGCTCGTGTCGTCGCCGGCGAGGCATTCACGCAGGCCGGTGGCGACGATCTTGAAGCCGGCGCGGTCGAGCGCCTTGGACACCGCAGCCAGCTGGGTGACGACGTCCTTGCAGTCACGGCCGTCCTCGATCATCGAGATGACGCCGGCCAGCTGGCCGTGCGCACGGCGCAGCCGGTTGAGGACGACGGTGATCGATTCCTGGTCGCCTACCATGTGAGACCTCCTGGGCTCGGGTGGTGATGGGTTCCCACCGACTGTCATCCACCATACCCCTCGGGGTATGACGGCCGGTGTCTTCCGGCGGCGGCGCGGTCGGGACCAGGCCGGTCGGGACCAGGGCGTTCGGCTCACGGTAATCGGTTCAGTGACCGAACGAGATCGCGGGCAACATCCGGTCGAGCCATCGCGGACTCCACCACGCGGCATGCCCGGTGATCCGCAGCAGCACCGGCAGCAACACCAGTCGGATCAGTGTCGCGTCGAGCAGCACCGCGACACCCAGGATGATGCCCATCTCCTTCGGCGGCAGCGGGTCGGCGAGGGCGAAGGTGAAGAACACCGCCACCATCACCGCCGCCGCGGCGAAGATGATCCGGCCCGAGTAGGCCAGCCCGTTGATCTGCGCGTGGTGCGGATCGCCGGTGTGCTCGTAGTGCTCCTTGGCGGTGGCCAGCAGGAACACCGTGTAGTCCATCGCGATCGCGAAGATCATCGCGAAGAAGAACACCGGCCCCCAGCCGTCCAGGAAACCCTGCGGATCGATGCCGAGCAGCGACGCCCCGTGGCCGTCCTGGAAGATCAGCCGGGCCACGCCGAAGGCCGCGGCCGTCGACAGCAGGCTGACCAGGGTGCCCAGCAGGGCGATCAGTGGGGCGCGCAGGGCGACGAGCAGCAGCAGGAACCCCAGGGTGAGGATCACCGCGACGATGATCGGGAACCAGTCGTCGAGGGCCTGCTGCAGGTCGATGTTCTCCGCCGGCGCACCACCCACCAGGGCGGTGGCCGGAAGGTCATCGCGCAGGGTGGACAGGATCGTCGACATCTGCGGATCCGACGGGTCGACGTCCGGGATCGCCTGCAGCAGCACATGTCCCGATCCGTCGGTGGCCTGCTGCGGCGGGGTGACCATGGCGATCCCGGGCACCTGTGCGGCGGCCGAGGCGGTCGTCGCGGCGTCGGCCTGCGGCACCACGATCTGCAGGGCACCCGGTGCGCCGGGGCCCATCGCCTCGGCCACCACGGCATAGCCCTGGCGGACCGGGGCGTCGTCGGGGACGACGCCGATCGACGGCATCGCGACCTTGATCCCGATCGCCGGCAGGGCCAGGGCGATCAGCACGGCCAGCGATCCGAGTGCGAACGGCCACGGATGACGGTGCAGCAGTCGGCCCCAGCGGGCGAACACCGGTGACCGGTGCTGCTGCCCACGGGCCCACGGCAGGGTCCCGGCGTCGACCTTGGTGCCCAGCGCGGACAGGACCGCCGGCAGCAGGGTGAGCGTGGCGGCCAGGACGAACGCGACGGCCACCATGATGCCGATCGCCATGGTGCGCACCGCCGGTGCGGGCACCAGCAGCACCGCCGACAGGCTGACCAGCACCGTCAGACCCGACAGCAGGACCGCCTTGCCCGCGGTGTCCATGGTCTCGGCCACCGCATGCCGCGGCGAATCATGGGCCGTGACCGCGGCGCGGAACCGCGACACGATGAACAGTGCGTAGTCGATCCCGAGCGCGAGGGCGAACATCATCGCGAAGTTCATGGCCCACACCGAGATCGGGGTGACGGTGTTGAGCAGGACCAGACCGCCCGCCGAGGTGACCAGACCCGCGATGGTCAGCAGGAGCGGAAGTCCCGCCGCCACGATCGAACCGAAGGCGACGATCATGATCGCCAGGGTGATCGGCCAGGACACCATCTCCGCGGAGATCATCGCGGTGTGGTTGGCCTCGTTGAAGTCACTCCACAGCGCCGACGCGCCGGTGGGGTAGACCTCGATCCCGTTGCCGGACAAGCCGGTCAGCGTCTCCTTGTGCTCGTCGACGGCGCGGACCATGTCGTCGGGGTCGGCGGCGGCGCCGATGATCGCGATCCCGGTGTGGCCGTCGGGGCTGATCGTCATCCCGGGCTGCGGGGCGATCACCGCCCCGAAACGTGGGTCGCCGGAAGCGATCCCGGTGATCTCGTCGACGACGTGTGCGACCGCCGGACTCGCGATGGTCTCGGTGTCGGAGTGGATCACCACCTGTACCGCCGACGACGCGTTGCCCCCGAAATGCTGTTGTGCCAGTTCGCGAACCGCCACCGACTCCGATCCGTTCGCCTGCCAGCCCGCACCGGCGAGGGAGCTGAACACGGTCGGCGCGGCGGCGCCGAGGCCGATCACGAGCAGCGCCCAGATCCCGAACACCCACCGGCGATGTGTGGCGGTCCAGGTGCCGAGGCGGGCGAGCGGCCCGCCGGTGATGGGGGTGGTCTCGGGCGACGGTGCGACAGGTGGCCCGTCGCTCCCGGTTCTGTCGCTGTCGCTGCCGGTTCTGTCGCTGCCGGATAGGTCGCGGTCGGATGTCGCGGTCACGGTGTCTCCTCGGGATTCACGCCGAAATATACCCAGGGGGGTATGCAATGAGGCGAATGTACCCCCGGGGGTATGCCGGATGCAAGCATGCGTCGAGGTCCGACCGGGATCTGGCCGGGAGAGGGATCAGGCCGGGAGAGGGATCAGGCGGGCCGGGATCAGGCGGGCCGGGGAGCGCTGACCGGCCGTCCCTTGCCGTCGAAGGCGAGGGCCACCGTCGAGACACCGTCGGTGATCACGCACGACGATGCGCCCGCGGCGACGGCACCGTCGGCCCGCCACACGATGTGCCAGCCGGTCCGTACCGCGAGCCCGTGGACGGCCACTCGGTGATCGCCCACCGGGATGCCGGCCAGGAGGCCCGGAAGACAGGCCGCGACCTCGGAGAGTGTGGGTTCACCCGCCTCCGGGCGGCCCGTGTCGGCGCCGGGGCCGGACACGTCGGGGCCGGACAGGAGGAACACCCCGTGACGGCCGTCGTCGAGGTCGACGCAGTGGTAGGGGCCGGTCCCGACGATCTGGACCGCCACCGCGCCGATGGTCTCCAGGGTGCGTGTGACGTCGGTGCCCGCCGTCAGGGGGATCGTCGGTTCCAGCAGTTCGCGCAGCCCCAGACGTTCACCCGCCCGGCGGAGTTCGACGCCCCGGAGGTCGGCGGGTGAACCGGCCGACGATGGCTCCGCCCAGCCCCATCGCAGGCCGGTCACCGACGCGTCGATCGACGCCACCAGCCATGCATGTGCCTCGATCCGCCGAGTCGGATCGGCGTTCGCCGAGAACACGATTCGCGGACCGTCCACCACTGTCGTGTACTCGCCGAGGTCGCCGGCGAGGCGCCGGTTCAGGGCGTCGCGGCGCAATGCGGCGTACCAGGCGCCGCAGTCGGCGGCGGCACGCAAGCCGTCCAGATGCATGCGGCTCACGCTAATCCGTCCTGGACGGTCCGCGGGCGTGTGTCAGGTGTCCGAACGACCGCCCGCGGGCGGGAGAGAATCCCACGAAAACCGGCCGGTGACCGAGATCACCCTGGCAGCATGGTCGGCATGACATCGGCGGCGACCCCCAAGGGCACGAGGCGTCGGTCGCAACTGATCGAGGCCGCCGGGACCCTTCTGCTCGAGGGTGGCTTCGATGCCGTCCGCCACCGTGCGGTGGCCGACCGGGCCGGGATGCCGCTGGCCTCGACCACCTATTACTTCGCCTCCCTCGAGGATCTGCTGGCCGAGGCGGCCGCCTATGTCACCCACAACGAGCAGGAGGCCATCGCCACCCGCAGCGCCGCGCTCACCCGCCGCAAGCGGGGCGGGCACGCCACCGCGGAGGCGCTGTCGGAGGTCTTCGTCGGTTCGCGGACGCCGATCACCGCGCTCGCCGCCCACTACGAGCTCATCGCGCTCGCACCCCGGTATCCGCGGCTGCGGCAGGTGGTGGAGCAACGGCGGGGATTCGTGTCGTCGGTGCACACCGAGGTGCTCGAGAAGTCCGGCCGGGACTGCGGCCCCGACGACGTCGCCCGCCTGATCGCCGTCGAGGACGGTGCGGTGGTCGGCGCACTCGGCTGCGGGGCGGGCTCGCCCTACGATGCGACGCGCGACGCACTCGACGGCGTGATCGACGTACTCGCACCCCGCCGATGATCCGCGGTCGGACGGAGACCGATCGGCGCGACCACGGCGCCGGCGGGCAGACGGCAGCGGACAGACGACCGCAGACAGATGACGGGGGAGAACAGATGACGGGGCGGATTCGACGGTGGCTGACCACCGTGATCGTCGGTGCGGGGATCGGCCTGGCCGGGATCGGGGCGGGGCCGGCGCAGGCGGCGCCGAGCGGACCGGTGGATCCCGGGGTGCCGTTCTCCTCGGTGGTCTACGGCACCGGCTGCACGTATTCGCTGGTCTCGCCGGTCAATGCGAGCGGGCTGGTCAGCTTCTACGAGCAGCGTCGCGGATACCCGCCGATCCTGATCGGGCGAGCCCAGGCCTACCAGCTGGTCGCGACGGTGTGGTGGACTCCGCGCCGGATCGGTGACCGCATCCTCTACGCCGAGCAGAACGGGGTGCGCGGGCCGTCGATCGTGGCCCGCGTCCACCAGGGATACGGCTCGGGCGGAGTGTGTTTTGCCCTCTAGACCTCCGGTCGCGGGCGGTCCGCCGGTGGGCCCGGTGCGCCTGTCGGTGATCTGGGTGAGGGCGTCGCGGGCGCACCACTAGACTGTTCACGTGCCGAAACCTGCCATCTCCAACGTCCTCGCGAGCCGCTACGCCTCGGCCGATCTCGTCGAGATCTGGTCGGCGACCAACAAGATCGCCACCGAACGCCGCCTGTGGATCGCCGTCCTGCGGGCCCAGAGCGACCTCGGGATCGACGTCCCGGAGGGCGCGATCGCCGACTACGAGCGGGTCGTCGACCAGATCGACCTCGCGTCGATCGCCGAGCGTGAACGCGTCACCCGCCACGACGTGAAGGCGCGCATCGAGGAGTTCAACGCGCTGGCCGGGCACGAGCAGATCCACAAGGGTATGACCAGCCGCGATCTCACCGAGAACGTCGAGCAGCTGCAGATCCTGCAGTCGCTGCGGTATGTGCACTCCCACGGTGTCGCCGTGCTCGCGCGCATCGTCGAGCGTGCCGCGCAGTACTCGACGGTGGTGATGGCCGGCCGCAGCCACAACGTCGCCGCCCAGGCCACCACCCTCGGCAAGCGGTTCGCATCGGCCGCCGACGAGCTGATGATCGGCCTGACCCGGCTGTCGGAGCTGATCGACCGCTACCCGCTGCGCGGGATCAAGGGCCCGATGGGGACCAGCCAGGACATGCTCGACCTGCTCGGCGGGGACGCCGGCAAGCTGGCCGAACTCGAGTCGCGGGTGGCGACCCACCTCGGATTCGCGCGATCGCTGACCTCGGTCGGCCAGATCTATCCGCGGTCCCTCGACCACGACGTGCTGTCGGCGCTGGTGCAGGTGGCCGCCGCGCCGTCGTCGCTGGCCCACACCATCCGCCTGATGGCCGGTCACGAGCTGGTCACCGAGGGTTTCCAGCCCGGCCAGGTCGGGTCGTCGGCAATGCCGCACAAGATGAACACCCGCAGCTGTGAGCGGGTCAACGGCCTGCAGGTGGTGTTGCGCGGATACGCGTCGATGGGTGCCGAACTCGCCGGGGCCCAGTGGAACGAGGGCGACGTGTTCTGTTCGGTGGTGCGCCGCGTGGCACTGCCCGACGCCTTCTTCGCGATCGACGGCCTGATGGAGACCTTCCTGACGGTGCTCGCCGAGTTCGGCGCCTACCCGGCCGTGATCGCCAACGAGCTCGACCGCTACCTGCCGTTCCTGGCCACCACCAAGGTGCTGATGGCGTCGGTGCGTGCCGGTGTCGGCCGTGAGACCGCCCACGAGGCGATCAAGGAGAACGCCGTCGCCGTCGCCCTGGCGATGCGCGAGGAGGGCCGCGAGCCCGATCTGCTCGACCGGCTGGCCGCCGACGACCGTATCCCGCTCGACCGCGTGCAGCTCGATGCGCTGCTCGAGGACAAGGAGGCCTTCGTCGGTGCCGCAGGCCGTCAGGTCGCCGACGTCATCGCCGCCGCCGAGAAGGTCCTCGCCGCCAGCCCGGAGGCCGCCGCCTACACGCCCGCCCCGATCCTCTAGGCCGTTCGGTCACCCCAGACCCTCCACTTTTGCGCAAACCCACGGGGGTAAAACCCGGGGTATCTGCGTAAGTGTGGAGGGTTTGTCGGTTCTGTGGATGGCCATCCGGCGTCGACGTCGGATCGTGCGACGCTGCTCGGCATGGATCAGTCCACCGAGATCACACGCCGCGCCGAGGTGCTCGGTCGCGTCGCCACCGATCGCGTGCTGCAGGCCGTCGTCCGCGACGGTGAACGCGTCCGGCTCTGGCCGGGGACCTTCATGGACTGGCCCGACCACGACGCGCTGAGCACAACCGAGCGGTACCGGATCACCGCGATCGAGTCCGCGCGCAAGGGCGGACCGAACCGCACGCTCAGTCACGTGTCCGCACTCGCCGTCCACCACGTCCCGATGCTGCGACCCGATCTGCGCCGGGTGCACTACATCGCCTCCGCACCGACCCGGCACACCGCCCGGGTCTCGCGACACAACGGAATCCTCCTCGACGACGAGCGCGAGCAGGTCGAGGGTGTCTGGGTCACGACACGTGAACGAGCGCTGTGCGACGCCGCTCGTCTCGGCACCTTCGAGCAGGCCGTGGCGATGCTCGACGCCGGGCTGCGGGCCGGCGCCGACCCCGTGCTCATCGACGCGACCATCGAACGGCTCCGCGGTCACGTCGGCGTCGAGCGGCTCCGGTATGCCAACGGCTTCGCCGATGCGCGGTCGGAGAGCGTGGGGGAGTCGTTCAGCCGTGCGCTCATGGCGGGTATGTCCGATGTCCCGACGCCGGAGCTGCAGGTGGAGATCCGCGACGCGGCGGGCCGGTCGATCGGTCGCGTCGACTTCCTGATCGGGGGCGTCCTGGTCGGCGAGTTCGACGGCAAGGTCAAGTACAGCGGCACCCTCGGCGACGACCCGCCGTCGGAGGTGGTCGTCAAGGAGAAGATCCGCGAGGACGCGCTCCGGGCAGAAGGCTATGTCGTCATCCGGTGGACATGGGAGGACCTGCTCGATCCGCGTCGGTTCCGGGCGGTCCTGCGCAAGGGGATGCGGGCCGCGGGACTGCTCTGAGCGTCGGCCCACCCAGACCCTCCACACTTGCGCAGACCCACGGGGGTAATACCCGGGGTCTCTGCGTAAGTGTGGAGGGTTTGTCGGTTGCTCCCTCGAAGGCCCGCGGTGCTACTCGGCCGCCTTGTCGGCGTGGCCGAGGGCCCAGTCGGGCAGTACCGCATCGCGGACGCGGCGCTTGAGTTCGGCGGCGTCGGGGAAGCCGCCGTCGGCCTTGCGTTCCCAGATCCGTGTGCCGTCGGCGTCGACGACGAAGATCCCGCCGGTACCCGGCTTGAGCGTCACCGCACCGAGATCCGCACCGAAGGTGTTCAGCAGTTCGCTCGCCATCCAGCTCGCCCGCAACAGCCAGTTGCATTGGGTGCAGTAGGTGATCGTGATGTGCGGAGCGGTCATGGCCACCCAGACTGCCAGATCACGACGCCGCGCACTAAGGTCGACACCATGCGCCCGGCACTTGAGTCATACACGCACATCGCCTCGGGCAAGGTGCGTGAGATCTACGCGATCGACGACGACACCCTGTTGATGGTGGCCAGCGATCGGATCTCGGCCTACGACCACGTCCTGAGCCCGGTGATCGGCGACAAGGGACGCATCCTCACCGCGATGAGTTTCTTCTGGTTCGACGCCCTCGGCGTGCCGAACCACCTTGCCGGCGGGCCCGAGGACGAGCGCATCCCGGCCGAGGCCGTCGGCCGTTCGATGGTGGTGCGCAAGCTGCCGATGGTGCCGGTGGAATGTGTCGCCCGCGGTTACCTCACCGGTTCCGGTCTGATCGACTACAAGGCCACCGGCGCGGTGTGCGGCGTCGCACTGCCCGAGGGTCTCGGTGAGTCCGACAAGCTGCCCGAACCGATCTTCACCCCGGCCACCAAGGCCGAGCAGGGCGACCACGACGAGAACATCAGCTACGACGCGGTGGCCGCACAGGTCGGCGAGGAGCTCGCCTCCGCGCTGCGCGACACCACCCTCGACATCTTCTCGCGTGGTGCGCAACTGGCCGCCGAGCGCGGAATCATCCTGGCCGACACCAAGTTCGAGTTCGGTCGCGATGCCGACGGCGGCCTCGTCCTGGCCGACGAGGTGCTGACGCCGGACTCGTCGCGCTACTGGGAGACCGCCACCTATACGCCGGGACAGGTGCAGCCGAGCTTCGACAAGCAGATCGTGCGGAACTGGCTCACCTCACCGGAATCCGGCTGGGACAAGGCCTCCGACACCACCCCGCCCCCGCTGCCCGCCGAGGTCGTCGACCGCACTCGGGCGCGATACATCGAAGCCTACGAATGGATTTCGCAGAAGTCCTTCGACGATTGGCCCGGCCCGGCCTGACCGGGCGGGTACCACAACCGGGTCCACCAGAAACCGGGCAAAGGAGTCCTGTGAGCGACGCGACGCCGTCCACCCCAGCAGCCGGCCGCAACGGTGCCCCCGTTGCCAAGAAGGTGCCGCTCCCGCGCACCCACCACGGCGACACCGTGATCGACGAGTACGAATGGTTGCGCGACAAGGACGATCCCGAGGTGATCGCCTACCTCGAGGCCCAGAATGCCTACACCGAGGAACACACCGCGCAGCTCGCCGGTCTGCGCGCCGACATCTTCGGTGAGATCAAGTCGCGCACCAAGGAAACCGACATGTCGGTGCCGTCGCGCCGCGGCGGATTCTGGTACTACGGCCGCACCACCGAGGGCAAACAGTATGCGGCGCATTGTCGTTGCCCGATCGGTGACGCCGACGACTGGACCCCGCCGGAGGTCTCGGAGACCACCCCGCTGTCGGGGGAACAGGTCCTGCTCGACGCCAACCTGGAGGCGCAGGGACACGACTTCTTCAGTCTCGGTGCACTCTCGGTCAGCGACGACGGCAACTGGCTGGCCTACAGCACCGACGTCGTCGGTGACGAGCGATACACTTTGCGGTTCAAGGACCTCCGCACCGGTGAGCTGCTGCCCGACGTCATCGCCGACACCGCGGGCGGCGCCGTCTGGTCGGCCGACGGCGCGCACGTCTTCTATCAGACCGTCGACGAGGCGTGGCGCCCGGACACGGTGTGGCGCCACGACATCGGTGCCGGAACCGACGACGTCAAGGTCTTCCACGAGCCGGACGAGCGGTACTGGGTGGGCATGGGGTCCACCCGCAGCGACAAGTACCTGATGATCGCCGTCGGCTCCAAGATCACCTCCGAGTGCTATGTGCTCGACACCACCGACCCGACCGGCGAATTCCGTAGTGTGGCACCACGTGTCGAGGGTGTGGAGTACACGGTCGAGCATGCCGAGATCGGTGGTCGCGACTACTTCCTGATCGTCCACAACGAAGAACGTGACGGGGTCAAGTACGAGGACTTCGCCGTCGACATCGCCCCGGTGGACGATCCGTCGGACCGTACCGAGTTCATCGGGCACCGTCGGGGTGTGCGGGTGGAGGACGTCGACGCCTTCCGCGACTACCTGGTGCTCAGCTACCGTGCCGACGCCCTGCCGCGGGTGTCGATCGCCGACCTGCGTCGGATCGACGGGATGCCGGTGGCCGAGGACTTCATCGAGGTGGCCGCTGCCCAGGAACTGTTCTCGCTGGGGCTGGCCGGCAACCGCGAATGGACGACGCCACGACTGCGTTTCGGCTACGGCAGCTTCATCGAACCGTCGGAGCTGTTCGAGCTCGAGGTCACCACCGGCGAGCGCATCCTGCTCAAACGCCAGCCGGTACTCGGCGGGTACGACCCGGGCGACTACGTGCAGACCCGCGAATGGGCGACCGCCGCCGACGGCACGCAGATCCCGTTGTCGATCGTGCGGCACCGCGACGTCGCCGCACCGGGGACCGAGGGGGCCGCACCCGCACCGCTGCTGATCTACGGCTACGGCTCCTACGAGGCCAGCTATGACCCGGGGTTCTCGGTGTCGCGGCTGTCTATGCTCGACCGCGGCATGGTGTTCGTCCTCGCCCACGTCCGCGGTGGTGGCGAGATGGGCCGGCACTGGTACGAGACCGGCAAGACGCTCACCAAGAAGAACACCTTCACCGACTTCGTCGACTCCGCACGGCATCTGGTCGCCCGCGGCTGGACCACGCCGGGTCAGATGGTGGCCGAGGGCGGTTCGGCAGGCGGTCTGCTGATGGGTGCGGTCGCCAATCTCGCACCGGAACTGTTCAACGGCATCCTCGCGTCGGTGCCCTTCGTCGACGCGCTCAACTCGATCCTCGACCCGTCACTGCCGCTGACGGTGATCGAGTGGGACGAATGGGGTGACCCGCTGCACGACCCGGTGGTCTACGAGTACATGCGGTCCTACACGCCGTACGAGAACGTCACCGCCCAGCCGTATCCGCCGATCCTGGCGCAGACCTCGCTCAACGACACCCGGGTGCTGTTCACCGAGGCCGCCAAGTGGGTTGCGCGGCTGCAGGAGCTGTCGACGTCGGACAACCCGATCCTGCTCAAGACCGAGATGTCGGCGGGCCACGGCGGCGTCAGCGGCCGGTACAAGCAGTGGGAAGAGGCGTCGTTCGAGATCGCCTGGATCCTGGCGCAGACCGGGGCGTACACCGCACCGGCGGAATAGGCACGCACAAAGCCTGCACACAGACGCAGAACCCCCGGAATCTCAGAAGATTCCGGGGGTTCTGCGTTACAGCCGGGACGAGCTCAGTGCATGAACGTCGGTGCGCGGTCGACGTCCTCCTCGACCAACGGCGACTCGATCTTCTTGCGGGGCAGGAAGAACGCCGGGATGATCGTCAGCGCGATCAGGACGGTCGCCACGATGAAGGTGGTGCCGAATGCCTCGGCGGCCCAGTCGAACCACTGCGCAGGCGGTTGCGGCGGCAGCAGTCCGGCCTTGACGCCCTCGGCGTACTTCTCCGGTGCCGCATTGGAACCGATCGCCACCAGCGACTCGGCATGCTTGTTGAACATGGTGGCCAGGACCACCGAGATCACCGCGGTACCGATCGACGACGCGGTCTGCTGGACCACGTTGACCAGGGTCGAACCGTCGGGGACCTGTTTGTTCGACAGGGTGGCCAGCGCGGCCGACATGATCGGCATCATCGTCATACCCATGCCCAGACCCTGGACGAACAGGGCGATGCAGACCGCCCAGTACGGGGTGTCGGCGCCGAGGAAGACGAAGTATCCGATGCCGAGGAAGATCAGCACGATACCGCTGAGGACGAACTTGCCCGGGCCCATCTTGTCGGTCAGCTGACCCGCGATCGGCATGGTGAGCATGGCGCCCAGACCCTGCGGGGCCAGCAGCAGACCGGCCATCAGCGTCGACTCACCGCGCACGCCGATGAAGTACTGCGGGTAGAGCAGGGATGCACCGAAGAAGGCGATCATGAACAGCGTCATGGTGATCACCGCGATGGTCAGCGTCCGGTTCTTGAACAGACGCAGATCCAGCAGCGGGTTCTTCGCACGCAGCGCGTGGAAGATGAATCCGGCGATCAGCAGGGCGCCGACGATCGCGGTGGACAACACCTTGGCGTCGATGAAGGTCCCGGCCTCCGCCGACGACGAGATGCCGTACAGGAACAGTGCCAGACCCGGGGAGAGCAGCAGCAGCCCGACGAAGTCGATGGTCGGGCGGGTGGTCTCGCCGTCGTCACGCAGCACGATCCACGCGTAGATCATGGCGACGATGCCGATCGGGACGTTGATCAGGAACACCCAGTGCCAGCTGGCCTTCTCGATCAGCAGGCCGCCGAGGATCGGGCCACCGATCGGGCCCAGCAGCATCGGGATACCCAGCACGGCCATGACCGAACCGACCCGCTCGGGGCCGGCGGCCTTGGTCAGGATCATCATGCCGATCGGCATGAGCAGACCACCGCCGAGGCCCTGGACCACGCGGAAGGCGACCAGCGACCCGATGTTCCAGGCCAGCGCACACAGCGCCGAACCGATCACGAACAGGACCAGCGAGGTCAGGTACACCTTCTTCGTGCCGAAACGGGCTGCGGCCCAGCTCGACAGCGGGATCACCGCGGCGAGCGCCAGCGTGTAGCCGGTCATCGTCCAGGCGGCACCGGCGGCGTTGGTGTCGAAGGTCTCCTGGAAGGTGTTCTGCGCGACCGACACGACGGTGACGTCGAGGATCGACATGATCGCACCGAGTACGACCACGCCCGCGACGGACAAGACGTGTTTGTCGAGTTTGGTGTCTGGTGGCCCCTCGTGGAGCTCACCACCGGTGGAAGATTTCGTCATGAAGAGACTTTCTACTCGTGGGCCGGCCGGCAGGTGGCAGGAGTGAGGTCGAAGAAGTCGACGTCGGCGTCGACGATCGGACGCAATGCCCGGACGAGTCCGGTGCGCAACTGATCGGGGAGGCCGGCGAGGAACGCGGTGACCAGATCCTTCTTGACCGCCAGCTGTTCGTCGAGGAATCGCTGACCGAGTTCGGTGAGGGTGATCCGTTTGACCCGACGATCGGCGCTGTCCTCACGCCGGTCGAGGAAGTTCTGACGGACCAGACTGTCGACGGTGCGCCCGGTTGCGGCCAAGGACAGACGGATGGCGTCGCCGATCTCGTGGACGGAGATGGCTTCCTCGCTGGCCCCGACCGCGCACATCACCCGGAACTGGGTGAAGGTGAGATCGGAACTGGCCATCGAATCCATCGTGTCGGTCTTGGCAACACAGGCGAGTCGGTCGAGGAATCCGTGCAGGACAGCGCACGCTTCTTCGGAGGACTCTGGGGTGGACACCGGAAGATACTAACGCCGATGCAACTATCTCGTCCACGCAATTATTGGTGACATGGAGGCGGGGCTCCCCGGGTTGTGAAGTGGCTCACACGGATGTGCGGGGGTGCCGTCGATAGGCTCGGAAGATGACCAACATCAAGGACATCCCGGTTTCCGCCCTCGACGGCTCCGCCCTGAACCTCGCCGACTTCGGTGGACCGCTGCTGGTGGTGAACGTCGCCAGCAAGTGCGGCCTCACCCCGCAGTACGCGGGCCTCGAGGAGATCGCCACCACCTACGCCGACCGTGGCCTGACCGTCGTCGGCGTGCCGTGCAACCAGTTCATGGGACAGGAGCCGGGTTCGCCCGAGGAGATCGCCACCTTCTGTTCGACGACCTACGGTGTCACCTTCCCGCTGCTGGCGAAGGCCGACGTCAACGGCGACGACCGGCACCCGCTGTACGCCGAGCTCACCAAGACCCCCGACGCCACCGGCGAGGCCGGCGACATCCAGTGGAACTTCGAGAAGTTCCTGGTCGGGTCCGACGGTGCGGTGCTGGGCCGGTTCCGTCCGCGCACCGAGCCGCTTGCACCCGAGGTGATCGAGGCCATCGAGTCCGCACTGTAGGCGGCGCCGCAGGACAACCCTGCGGGACGGCGCCGTGGGCCGGCGGTCCGCTCGGATTCCGTGGCGGCCGGCGGCCCAGCACGCGATCTCATCCGCGCACATCGCAGGCGGTAAGGTGTTCGGTGTTCAGCCAACCTCCGCCCCCACCTCCGGGGAGTGGGGACAGAGATGGGAGCGTGTGCCGATGGCACGTGTGGTGGTCGACGTGATGCCCAAGGCCGAGATCCTCGATCCGCAGGGGCAGGCCATCGTCGGTGCGCTGGGGCGCCTGGGATTCTCCGGGATCGCCGACGTCCGGCAGGGCAAGCGATTCGAGCTCGAGGTCGACGACGACGTCGACGACGCCGCTCTCGAGCGCATCGCCGAGGAGCTGCTCGCCAACACGGTGATCGAGAACTTCAACGTCTCCCGGGTCGCGGAGTAGGTCGCGCGAGATGACAGCACGTATCGGGGTCATCACCTTCCCCGGCACCCTCGACGACGTCGACGCCGCCCGTGCGGCCCGGATCGCCGGTGCCGAGGCCGTCGAGTTGTGGCACGGTGACGCCGACCTCAAGGGTGTCGACGCCGTCATCGTCCCCGGCGGTTTCTCCTACGGCGACTACCTGCGCGCCGGTGCGATCGCCAAGTTCGCACCGGTGATGGGGTCGGTCATCGAGGCGGCGGGCAAGGGTATGCCGGTTCTGGGTATCTGCAACGGTTTCCAGGTCCTCTGCGAGGCGGGCCTGCTGCCGGGCGCACTGGCCCGAAACGAGGGACTGCACTTCATCTGCCGCGACCAGTGGCTGCGCGTCGAGTCCAACACCACCGCCTGGACCACCCGGTTCGAGCGGGGTGCGGAGATCCTCATCCCGCTCAAGTCGGGTGAGGGGCGCTATGTGGCCCCGCAGCGCAAGCTCGAAGAACTCGAGGGCGAGGGCCGGATCGTGTTCACCTATGCCGGTGACAACCCGAACGGCTCGGCGCTCGACATCGCCGGGATCTCCAGTGCCGACGGGCGAATCGTCGGTCTGATGCCGCATCCCGAGCACGCCACCGAGGCCCTCACCGGCCCGAGTGACGACGGACTGGGACTGTTCTACTCCGCGATCGACGCGGTGCTCGCGAACGCCTGAGGGTCCTGGATCCGATGAGCACCCCCACGCTGCCGACGTCGGCCACCGCGACCGGTCTCGGCGAGTTCGTCGACGCCTCGCCGTCGCCGTTCCACGTGTGTGTCACGGTGGCCGCCGCCCTCGAAGCTGCCGGCTATCAGCGACTTCACGAGGAACATGAATGGGCCACAGAGGTTTTCGCGGCCGCCCGCAACGGCGGTCCGCGGAGCTTCTATGTGATCCGTGGTGGGTCGATCATCGCCTTCGACCTCGGTGAGGCCGACGACTTCCGCATCGTGGGCGGGCACACCGACAGCCCCAATCTGCGACTCAAACAGCATCCCGACCGCACCTCGGCCGGGGTGTCGATGGTGGCGCTCGAACCGTACGGCGGGGCGTGGCTGAACTCCTGGCTCGACCGTGATCTCGGGTTGTCGGGGCGGCTGGCCTACCGTGAGGGCGGCGCCGTGGCGCACACGCTGGTGCACGTCACCGAGCCGGTGGTCCGGGTGCCGCAGCTGGCGATCCACCTCTCCGCCGACCGCAAGGGCGTGACCCTGGACCCGCAACGTCATGTCGACGGACTGTGGGGGATCGGCGACGACGTCCCCGGCGTCCTCGACTGGGTTGCCGAGTATGCGGGCATCGATCCCGGCGCCCTGCTCGGCTGGGAACTGATGACCCATGACGTCGCCCCGTCGCGGCTGCTCGGTGCCGACGAGGATCTGTTGTCGGCGCCACGGCTGGACAACCAGGGCACCTGCTATGCCGGACTGAGGGCACTGCTCGACGGTGCCCCGTCGATCCACACCCGGGTACTGGCGCTGTTCGACCACGAAGAGGTCGGCAGCGGGTCCGAGCGCGGCGCGGCGTCGGAGTTCCTGCCGACGATCCTCGAGCGAATCGTGTTGGCGCGCGGTGGAGATCGCTCGGACTTCCTGCAGGCGATGGCCTCCAGTATCTGTCTGTCGGGGGACATGGCACACGCCACCCATCCCAACTATCCGGATCGGCACGAGCCGTCGCACCGCATCGCGATCGGCGGCGGGCCGGTACTCAAGGTCAACCAGAACCTGCGCTACGCCTCGGATGCGGTGGGGGAGGCGATCTTCGCGCTCGCCTGCGACACCGCTGGGGTCCCGATGCAGCGTTACACCCATCGTGCCGATCTGCCGTGCGGTTCCACGATCGGTCCGATCACCGCCACCCGCACCGGCCTGACGACCATCGATGTTGGTGCGCCGCAGCTGGCCATGCACAGCGCGCGGGAGTTGATGGGCGCCGCCGACGTCCGGATGTATTCGGCTGCGCTACAGGCGTTCCTGAGCAGCTGATCTGATCGGCCGGCGGTTGTGACAGTTGGTGATCGAGCCGGGACCCGCATCGCGAGGACCCGTGTCGAAATTTGCGTAGCCTACTTTGGGTGGTGACCACACCGGAGGTGG
>NZ_BCNF01000054.1 GCF_001485495.1 Gordonia desulfuricans NBRC 100010
TCTCGTCGCTTCGCTCCTTGTCGGCTCAACCATCAACGGGGATTTGCTGATTGAGCCGGGACCGAGCATCGCGAGGACACGTGTCGAAATCTCCGCAGCGTACGTCGGGTGGTGACCACCTCGAAAGCGGTCACGTCAGCAACTCGGCCGACGGAGGTTTCGACACGACTCGGTGACGTTCAACCGGCAGACGGTGTTCCGTGTCGTGGGCACTCAGCCGAGTGAACCGAGTGTCTTCAGTCGTTCATGTGTCCGGGTTATGATCGACTGGATCAGCTCGTCGCAACTCGGCAGGTCGTCGATCATGCCGACCACCTGCCCTGATGCAAGCACCCCGGCCCGGGTGTCACCTTCGACGAGTCCGGCGCGCAACAGCATCGGGGTGTTGCCGGCCATGATGATCTGCTGCCAGGTGCGTTCCCCGGACTTGCGCATGGCACGCCCGTCTCGCAGCATCGTCGTCCACTTCATGCCGGTCAACTGCTTGAACTCGTTGGCATTGCGGGCCGCGGCCACCAGGGCTTTGGCGGGGCTACCGCTCTCGAGGGCCTCCACCAGCGGGGTCTTGAGCACGCGGTGCGGCATGCCGTCGACCTTCACCGACACGACGGTGTCGTTCAGACTGCGCGCAAGGTACTCCTGCTTGACCGCATCCGGCACCGCCGAGTCCGACGTCAACAGGAATCGGGTCCCCATCGCGACGCCTTCTGCGCCATAGGCCAGCGCAGCGGCAAGGCCCCGACCGTCGAAGAACCCACCCGCCGCCACCACGGGCATATCCGAACCCGCGGCGGCCAGCGCGTCGAGCACCGACGGCAACAGCAGGGTGGTGGCGACCGGACCGGTATGACCGCCGCCCTCACCGCCCTGCACGATCACCGCGTCGGCACCCCAGGAAGCCACCTTGACCGCATGTTTGGCCGCACCGATCGACGGAACCACCACCACACCATGGTCTTTGAGCTTGGCGATCAGCTCCTTCTTGGGGGCCAAGGCGAACGACGCCACCTTGACACCCTCGCGGATCAGCAGGTCGATCCGTTGGGGTGCATCGGTGGCATCGGCGCGGATGTTGACGCCGAAGGGCTTGTCGGTCAACGACTTGGTCTTGGCGATCGCGGCCTCGAGTTCGCCATAGGTCATCGTCGCCGAGGCCAGGATGCCCAGACCGCCCGCATTGGAGGTGGCCGAGGTCAGCGACGGCCCCGACACCCAGCCCATGCCGGTCTGCACCACCGGATACTCGATGCCGACCAGATCGGTGAACCGGGTCGACAGGGCCGCAGCCCGTCCCTGTGCGGTCATTTCACTTCTCGATTCCGAACACCCTTGGGATCGAGCACATCCCGGATCAGCGCCAGTTCGGACTCCGACGGGATACGGCTGACCGGCGCGTCGGCGAGTCCGGCCACCTCGAAGGACGTGTTCTCGGCGACCTCGTCGGCACCGACCCCCGGATGCAACGACACTGCCCGCATGGTGTGGTCGGGACCGCCGAAGTCGAAGACGCCGAGATTGGTGATGACCCGGTGGATGTCGAGATCGTCGAATGCCGGATTGTCGGGATCGACCTTGTCGTAACCGATTCCGGACACGATGTCGACGGTGTCACAGAACACTCGGGACGAATGCCGTCCCACCCAATAGCTGGTCGGATGGTTGATCGTGTTACCGGGCGCGCCACGCACACCGAACATCTGGCGGGTCGGCTGCTGCAGCGGACCGAATGCCGACAGGTTCTGGTTGCCGTGGCGATCGATCTGATTGGCGCCCATCACCACATGGCGACGACCCGACGCGACGACGTCGAACACCTTGGAGAACGGCATCCAGCCCTCGATCGGACCGGTCTTGCCGATCGCCGGGGTGTCGGCCAGGATCAGCGCCTCACCGTCGGTGATCAGCAGGTCCTGCTCGAAGGTCAGGCGCGCCAGCCGCGCACCCAGAAGGGGGACCGGTGCCATCGGCGAGGCCATGATCTCGCCTGCGCCACGGAATATCTCGGCGCATGCGACAACACAGATCTCGGCGCGGGTGACATCCGCGGGGGCTTCGGTGGTGGTCACTTCGCTGCCTCCTCCTGCTCGGCACGCCATGCGGCGACCTCGCGCTGATATGTCGGTTCGTCCACCTCGAGGAACCGTTGCGAGAACGCCTGCCACGTCTGCGGGTCCTTCGCCGACTCCACATAGAACCGCTGGAACGCCTCGTCCCGGGCATAGTCCGCAGTGGGGTTCGGCCCGGTTTCGGTCGCAGTACCTGCGAAGGTGAAATGCGCACCGTTCGGTGTGTGCACCACGCGGTCGACGTTCATCCGATTGAGCAGAAGTCGCTGTGTGGGTACCGATTTCACCAGGACCTCGGTGGAGACCAACTGATCGGTCTCGAGGTAACGGCGATCGGCGGCGGCACAGTAGAGGTCGTCGAAGTACGGGTCGACACCGGTGTAGGCGGCATTGCCGCGGTTGTCGGCGAGATCGAGATGGACGAATGCCGCGTCGAGCTTGAGCGCCGGCATCGCGATCAGCGTCTGGGTGCGGCCGTCGGCGTCCGGGTAGGGGGAGGTGACGGTCTTGAGCTCGCCCTCCCAGAACGTCAGGACGTCGGAGCCCAGTCCGGCGCGGATCGGCTGGAACGGCAGACGTGCGGCGGCGGCCTGCAGGCCGGCCTTGATCATCCCCTCGTCCATCTCGCGGGCCTCGATCGCGCCGGAGGTGCGTGCGGTGGCGAACCACGGATCGTAGAAGGGAGCGGAGTCGAGTGAGACGAAGCCGTAGTAGGCGCGGCGGACCTTGCCTGCCGCGCAGAGCAATCCGAGGTCGGGCCCGCCGTAGGTCACCACGGTCAGGTCGGTCACCTCGGAGCGGGCCAATGCGCGGACCAGGGCCATCGGCTTGCGCCGTGATCCCCAGCCGCCGATGCCGATGGTCATGCCGTCCCGCAGCTCGCCGATGACCTCGTCGAGGGTGCTGGTCTTGTCGGTCGGTGTGGCGCCCATGTCAGCCACGTCCCCCTGTCTTGAGTGCCTTGCTGTTGGTCAGTGCGCGGCCGGTCGCGACGAACTCGTCCCGGTGCTCGTCGGCGACGCCGCTGAGGTTGAGCTCGAACGTGTAGCCCTGTTCGAGGCGGTAGCTGGCCTTCACGTCCACCGGATCGATGTGGTTGATCGCCGACTTCGCCGCCCGGATCACCCGGGTGTCCTTGGCGGCGATCTTCTCGGCGACCTCGGTGGCCGCGGCGTCGAGCTCGCCGGCCGGCACCACCCGGTAGACCGAACCGAAGTGCAGCAGTTGCTCGGCGGTGACGTTCTGCGCGGTGTAGTAGAGGGTGCGCATCATGTGCTGCGGCACCAGACGTGCGAGATGCGTCGCGGCACCGAGTGCTCCACGATCGACCTCGGGCAGGCCGAACACCGCACCCTCGGTCGCGACGATCACGTCGGCATTGCCGACCAGACCGATACCGCCGCCGACGCAGAACCCGTTGACCGCGACGATCACCGGGACCGCACAGTCATAGACCGCACTGAACGCGGCCGCACAGCCGTGGTTCGCGGCGATCAGGGCGTCGAAACCCTCGGTGGCCTGCATTTCCTTGATGTCGACGCCCGCATTGAATCCGCGGCCCTCGGCGCGCAACACCACCGCGTGGGTGGTGGGGTCGTCACCGGCCGAGGTGATCACCTCGGCCAGTTCGAACCAGGCCGCCGACGGCAGGGCGTTCACCGGCGGGAAGTCGACGGTGACCGTGACAACCCCCGTGTCGGTGCGTGAGGTGGTGATCGGCACGCGTGCTCCTCTCGGCTGTACTCGCCGAACGTCGGGTACGGAAACGTCCGGGAAACCAACCAAGCAATTGCTTGGTTCTTTGGTAGGGTAGCACCCATGAAGACATCGGCACAGGTACCCGCGAATGCGGATCCCGACCATCGCGGACCGGACCTGGGACTCGAGGGAAAGATCGTCCTCGTGACCGGCGGGGCACGCGGCGTGGGTCTCGGGATCATGCGCGTGCTCTCCGAATTCGGTGCGGTGCCGATCGCCTGCGCCCGTCATGCAGGTGATGCACTGTCGACGGTGCCCCGCGCGCGGTTCATCGCCTGCGATGTCCGCGACGAGGAGGCGGTCACCGCGATGATGGGGTCGATCGTCGCCGACCACGGTCGTCTCGACGGCGTGGTCAACAACGCCGGCGGTTCACCGTTCGCCCTGGCCGCCGATGCCTCGCCCCGTTTCGCGAGCAAGATCGTCGAACTCAATCTGCTCGCACCGCTGCTCGTCGCACGGGCCGCCCATGCGGTGATGGTGCACCAGGGCGGGGGCGGTGCGATCGTCAACGTGTCCAGCGTGAGCGGTCACCGACCGTCGCCCGGGACCGGCGCCTACGGTGCGGCCAAGGCCGGCCTGGACAACCTCACCGGCACCCTCGCCGTGGAGTGGGCGCCGCGCGTGCGGGTCAACAGTGTGGTGGCCGGGCCGGTGGAAACCGAACTGGCACACCTGCATTACGGTGACGCCGCGGGTATCGCGGCGGTCGACGCCACCATCCCGATGGGCCGAATGGCCCGACCGGCCGACATCGGTGCCGCCGTGGCGTTCTTCCTGTCGCCACTGGCCGCCTACATCACCGGCAGCACCCTCACCGTTCACGGCGGCGGTGAGAAGCCCGCGTTCCTCAGCGCGGCCAATGCCGGAAACGACGCCTGACACCGGATCGCTCCGGACCATCTGAAAGGGAGAACAACTGTGGGTGAGAGTGCCTTGAACACCGACCGCGTGGTGATCGTGACCGGAGCCGGTCAGGGAATCGGCCGGGCGCATGCACTGGCCTTCGCCGCCGACGGCGCCCGGGTCGTGGTCAACGACTACGTCGCCGACGCCGCGAACGGCGTGGTCGGCGAGATCCGTTCGGCCGGAGGGCAAGCGGTGGCCGCACCCGGCGACGTCGCCGACTGGGACACCGCCGCCTCGATCGTGGCCACCGCGGTGGAGCAGTTCGGTGCCCTCGACATCCTGGTGAACAACGCCGGATTCGTGCGCGACCGCATGCTGGTGTCGATGTCGGAGGACGAGTGGGATGCGGTGGTGCGGGTGCACCTGAAGGGGCACTTCGTGATGCTGCGGCATGCCGCCGAGTACTGGCGCGCGCAGGCCAAGGCGGGTGCCCCGCGTCAGGCGCGCGTGATCAACACGTCATCCGGCGCCGGACTGTACGGCTCTGTCGGACAGGGTAATTACGCGGCGGCCAAGGCCGGGATCGCGGAGCTGACCGTGCAGGCCGCCGCCGAGATGGGCGGCTACGGCGTCACCGCCAATGCCATCGCGCCCGCCGCCCGTACCCAGATGACCATGGGTGCCGGGGAGGCGATGGCGGCGCAGATGGCCGCCCCCGCCGACGGTTCCTTCGACGCGATGGACCCGGCCAACGTATCGCCGCTGGTGGTGTGGCTGGCCTCGCCGGAGGCCGCCGGCGTCACCGGCCGGGTGTTCGAGGTCGAGGGCGGAAAGGTCTCGGTGAGCGACGGCTGGCAGCGTAGTGTCGAACGCGACAAGGGATCTCGCTGGGAACCGGCCGAACTCGGCCCGGTGATCGAGGAGATCCTCGCCAAGGCGCCGGTCCCGATGCCGGTGTACGGGGCCCGCTGAGCATCTCGTGTGCTCCGGGACCGTGGACCCGGGACCGCAGATGAAGAAGAGTGGTGGATGAGCGATTCCGTCGATGACCGGCGCAGTGCGGCGGCCAAGGCCTACATCGATGCACTGGTGACCCACGACCCCTCGTCGGTGTCGCTGCATCCCGCCTGTACGCGTGTGGAATTCGGGATCAAGACCGGCCGCAACGGCGACCACATCGCACGCAGCCTCGCACGCGGACCGCAGTTCAGGATCATCCACGCGGTCGGTGACCTCACCACCGAGGTCGCCGGCCACACCGTGACCACTCGATACTGGGTTCACGTGCGGCCCAAGTTCGTCGGGCTCGCCGCCCCGGTCTCGGAAACGTTCGTGGTGGACGACGAAGGCCGAATCCGCACCATCGTGGCGAGATTCGGCCTTCCTCGTCGGCGTCTCTGACCGAGTCGGACCACGTGGTCGGCTAGGCGCCGGGGGTGCGCACCACCATCGGGACGCCGGGGAAGTACGCGGCCATCTCCGACCGTGACTTGCGCAGGGCGGCGGTGCCGTAGCCGTGCTTGCGGCGTTCCGGGTGGATCCAGATGCGGACGTCGACCTCGCCGGACTTCAGCTCACCGAACACGATGCCCACCTTGGCCTCACCCTCGGTGGCCACCAGCCAGACGGCCTCTTCGCTCTCGACGCGGTCGCTGCCCTTGGCGATCTCCTCGCTGACCGCGGAGGCCGGGGCGCCCGACCCGTCGCCGGCCAGGCCGAGTTCCTCGGTGCGCACGGTGAACAGGTCGGCGTCGTCGGACGGGGAGAAGGGCCGCAGGTCGATGGTGTCGCCGCTGCTCGCGGGCCGTTCGGCGAGGGTGAAGGTGAGCTCGGTGTTGAGATCGTCGAGCTCGGCCTGGTTCTTGCGCCGCTGGTCCTTCGTCAGCTGGTCGAGCTTCATGCCCAGGATCGCCTCGACCCCGAGGTGCGACTTGTCGAGGAGGGTGGTCAGCGCCTCGACGGCGGCGTCGTGGTCGTCGGCGTCGACGATGACGTCGAGCACCTCGTGGCGCCGTTCGAGGGCGGTCAGCAGTGCGTCGGTGATGTCGCGTCGTGTGGTCGTTTGATCAAGATCGGTCATGTCGTCGATGGTAGAGAGCTACTCACGGGTACGACATGGAACGTGTTCTAGTTGTTCGAGTTGGCCATGTGGCATCCAAATTGCCCTGTCAATGATGTGGTGTCGGCAACACACTTCCCCAAAAATGGAACACGTCCTAGTCTTGGCCGTATGAGTGTTGAGACATCGACGTCCGAGTACGACCCCCTGCGGAGCGGAGTCCACCTCGGTGACCTGATGGTCGCCGCGCTGCGCCGCCACGCCGATCGCAATGTCCTCGAGCTCGGTGGCACGGTCCTCACCGGCCGCCAGATGGCCGACGCGACGAGCCGCTACGTCCAGGCCTTCGAGTCCCTCGGGGCCGGCGCCGGATCGGCGGTCGGGCTGCTGGCGCTGAACCGCCCGGAGGTGCTGCTGGTCATCGGGGCGGGGCAGACCCAGGGCTGGCGCCGGACCGCGCTGCACCCGCTCGGGTCCCTCGACGACCATGCCTATGTCCTCGCCGACGCCGGGGTCACCACCCTGGTCATCGACCCGGTGCCGATGTTCGTCGAACGGGCGCTGGCCCTGGTCGAGCGGGTCGGCAGCCTCGAGCAGGTGCTGACCCTGGGGCCGGTGCCCGAGGCCCTGGCCGGTGTGGGGCGTGACGTGATCGCCGAGGCCGACGGATTCGAACCGATTCCGCTCGTCTCGACGCCGCTGCCACCCGACCACATCGTGTCCATCACCTACACCGGCGGTACCACCGGTAAACCCAAGGGCGTCATCGGGACGGCGCAGGCGATGGCCACGATGACCCAGATCCAGCTCGCCGAGTGGGAATGGCCGGAGAACCCGAGATTCCTGATGTGCACCCCGCTCTCGCATGCGGGCGCGGCGTTCTTCGTGCCGACCCTGATGAAGGGCGGCACCATGATCGTGCTGGCGAAGTTCGATCCCGCCGAGGTGCTGCGCGTCATCGAGGAGAAGAAGATCTCCGCGACCATGCTCGTGCCGTCCATGCTGTACGCGCTGCTCGACCACCCGGACTCGCGCACTCGCGACCTCTCATCCCTGCAGACGGTGTATTACGGTGCGTCACCGATCAATCCGGTCCGACTGGCCGAGGCGATCGAACGGTTCGGCCCGATCTTCGCCCAGTACTACGGCCAGTCCGAGGCGCCGATGGTGATCAGCTACCTCGGCAAGGACGATCACCCGCTGCCCGGTGGGGATCCGCGTCGCCTCAGCAGCTGCGGGCGTCCCTCGGCCTTCCTGCGTACGGCCTTGCTCGGCCCCGACGACACACCTGTCGCGCAGGGGGAGCCCGGCGAGATCTGTGTTGCCGGACCGCTTCTCGCCGGCGGCTACTGGGGCCTGCCGGAACAGACCGCCGAGGCGTTCCGCGACGGCTGGCTGCGCACCGGCGACGTCGCCCGCGCCGACGAGGACGGATTCTGGTACATCGTCGACCGCACCAAGGACATGATCGTCACCGGCGGCTTCAACGTGTTCCCGCGCGAGGTCGAAGACGTTGTGGCCGAACATCCGTCGGTCGCACAGGCGGGTGTGATCGGGGTGCCCGACGACAAGTGGGGTGAGGCCGTCACCGCGGTGGTGGTGCTGCGCGCCGAGGCCGCCGCCGACGCCGCGGCCAAGGCGACGATCGTCGCCGAGATCCAGGAGTCGGTGAAGACCCGCAAGGGTGCGGTGCAGTCGCCCAAACAGGTGCTGTTCGTCGACGCCCTGCCGCTGACGGCACTCGGCAAACCCGACAAGAAGGCCCTGCGAGCACGGTTCTGGGAGACAGCCGAGCGCGGCGTCGGCTGAGGCGGGATCGGGGACGGGCCGGACCGGTCCCGTCCCCGGCACCGCCGACCCTCAGTTGCAGTCGCAGCAATCGCAACAATCACAGCAGTCGCCGCAATCACCGCAATCGCAGTCGCCGTCGCACGCTTCGGGTTTCCACTCGTCGCTGCAGTGATTCCAGTGGTCGGTGCAGCATGCGCGGCCCGAGCACGAGTTGCCCACGAACGGGGCGATCCGTTGCCAGAAGGGTCGCCCCGGTGGAAACGGTGGCGGGTACGGCCAGTGCTCGGGGAAGCCGTCCGGCCGTTCCTGCGGCCAGACCGGTGTCGTGGGCCGCTCCCATTCGGCCCGGCAGCTGTGCGTCCGGGACAGTCCGAGAGCCTTCACGCGACGGTCCACGGCCTGGGTGAGCCCGTCGAGAAGTACCGCGCGCAACAGCCGGTCGTCGACCAGTTCGAGGCGACCGTAGGCACGTCGGATCGCCCGCACCATCCGGCGGCAGTCCTCCACTGCCGCAGCGGGACTCGTACCGGTGGCATCGAGCGGATTGAACGATCCGTCGGCGCGATCGGCATCGATGTCGTCGATCGCGTCGAGCAGGTGGGCGATGGTGCCGAAGTGCGCACCGATCTCGGTGAGCGCGTCACGATTTGCCGGGGCACCCGCGGCGTCGGCGGTGGCGGCGAACACCCGGGCGGTCGCGGCCGCGGTGGGCGCGGTCAGTTCCGCCAGCGGGACACCGCGGTCCAGGCCGCTCCGTTCGACGGTGGCCTGGACCGACAGATCGGCCAGGACGGAACCGACATCGAGTGCACCGGAACCGGATTCGGCTCGCCGTCGCAGACGCCGGCCGACGATCGAGGCCACCGTCGACCGTGTCCGGGCCGGCGGGGCGAGGGCGAGATGCTGCTCGGCCACCACGTCGTCGGCCTTGGCCGCGGCCAGTGTCAGGGATGCGGTCGCCGCGAGCTGCGCACCCGGGTCGCTGCCGTCCACCACCGTGGCGGTGCGCATCCCGCGCAACGGGCAGGGGCCGGCGGTCCGTGTGGCCGGTGAATCATGCTGTGCAGCTGTGAGAATCGAGATCATCACCGCATCGGTGCTGGTGGTGAGCCGGGTGGCCTGGCCGTGACCGTCGCGCAGCGTCAGGCACAGTCCACACAGGTGGGCGCGCCATTGGGCGCTCAAGTCGTCACCGAGGACGTGCTGACATGGCGTCAGGATGCCGAACATGTCGACATCCAATCATTCCGGGCCGCATCCGACGATCGGACACGGCCCGGTGTCGGTCACTGAGCGGACACAGGACATCCCGAGTAGCGGACCGGTAGGTCCTTGACCCCGTTGAGCCAACCGGAACGGACACGTCGCATGTCTCCGACGCGTTCGATGTCGGGGAGGACATCGGCGATGGCGTCGAAGATCAGATTCAGTTCCAGCCGGGCGAGATTGGCGCCGATACAGAAGTGCGCCCCGTTGCCGCCGAATGCCAGGTGCGGGTTGGGATCGCGGGTGATGTCGAACGTGAACGGGTCGTCGAAGACGTCCTCGTCGTAGTTGGCGGACCCGTAGAACAGTCCGACCCGCTGCCCCGCGGCGATCGGCACGCCGCCGATCTCGGTGTCGGCGAGTGCGGTGCGCTGGAAGGCGTTGACCGGGGTGGCCCACCGGAGGATCTCGTCGATCGCGGTGCGCGGACGCTCTTTTCGGTACAACTCCCAGGCATCGGGACGGTCCAGGAAGGCATTCATGCCGTGGCTGGTGGCGTTGCGGGTGGTCTCGTTGCCCGCGGTGATCAGCAGGATGACGAAGAACCCGAACTCCATCTCGTTGAGCGCCTCGCCGTCGATGTCGGCCTGGACCAGCGTGGTGACGATGTCGTCGGTGGGATCGTTCCGGCGCGCCTCGGCCATCTGGTAGGCATAGCCGAGTAGTTCGGCGTTGGCCGTGGTCGGGTCGATCGTCTGGTCCGGGTCGTCGGTGTTGATGATCGCGTCGACGAGTTCGTGGATACGCGGCCGATCGGGTTCCGGCACGCCGATCAGATCCAGGATCGCCTGCAACGGCAGGTGGATCGACACGTCGTCGACGAAGTTCCCGGAGTCCTTGGCGGCGGCCTCGGAGACGATGCGCCGTGCGGTGTCGGCGAGCTTCTCCTCCAGTGCACCAACGGCTTTCGGCGTGAAGATTCGCGAGACGATCTTGCGCAACCGGGTGTGCTCCGGCGGATCGTGGTTGATCAGCAGGGCCTTGGTGAACTCGATCTGATCGGCGGTCACATACTCCGGCAGGCGGATGATGGCGCCGTTGGCGTTGGTCGACCAGAGTTGATGATTCTTCGAGATCTCGCGGATATGAGCGTGTTTCGAGATGGCCCAGTACCCGCCGTCATGGAATCCGCCACCCGTTCCGGGTTCCTGGGCGTTCCACCACACGGGTGCGGTTCGGCGTAGTTCGGCGAACTCCCGGACCGGAATCCCCTGTTCCAGCAAGTCCGGGTCGGTGAAATCGAAGCCCGGGCCGAACGGGCAGACCTTGGTTGTCGTCACTTGTTCCTCCCACGGCGCACCGGCTGTGTGCGCGATCACCACACCATACACCTATTTGTGAGGCGTATGGTCGGATCGGCGGGGCCGGATCTCGTCGGTGACCGTGCCGCGGCGGGTAGGCTGATCAGCCATGAACTGGGCCGGCAGGCGAGACGAGCGGCGCTGATGCGCACACATGGCTGGTCCGGGCGTGTGCCGGCCACCGACGCCGAGGCGGTGGCGCGGATTCTCGCCGCCACACGTGAGGTGATCGACGAGCGCGGCGCAGCGACCAAACTGTCCGACGTGGCCCGCGTCCTCGGCGTCACCCGGCAGACGGTGTATCGCTACTTCCCCAGTACCGAGGCGCTGCTCGCGGCGACCGCGGCCGAGGCGGTCGGGACCTACCTGGACGGGATCAGCGCGCGGTTCGCCGGGATCGCCGAGCCCGACGCCGCGGTGATCGCAGGTGTCTGCGCGGTTCTCGAGACCGTCACCGACGACCCGTACCTCGGCATCCTGATGAGCCCCGGGCATCAGACGCTGCCCGCGATCGGCGGCATCACGTCCGACGGGGCGCGGGTGTTCGCACGCGCGATGGTCGAGCGGATGGACGTCGACTGGACGGCCCGCGGCTACGGCGAGCCCGAATTGGGGCTCGTCGTCGAGTTCATCCTGCGCACGCTGCAGTCGTTCATCCTCGATCCGGGCGGTTCGTCGTCGGTGGCCGGTCGTCGGGAACTGCTCGACGCCTGGCTCGGTGCCGCGATCCGGGCGCTACCCGCGCGGACGGCCGTCGGGCGCTGACCCCGATGGTCGGGCGCGGGTCCCGACCGCCGAGATCATCTCCGAGGTGGTCGCGATCGGAGGTCGGCCGGCGGAGGTCTCGACACGACTTGTCGCTGCGCTCCTCGTCGGCTCGACCGGCAATTGGTGCGTGGTCGAATGTGGTGACGGAGTGGCGCATGTCGAGGCGTGCCCCCGGTCGGCTCGACCGGCATTGGTGCGTGCTGTTGGGGTGGGACGTCCTGGTGAAGGCGGGGCCGGCTCGACCGGCAATTGGTGCGTGGTGTCCGGGTGGCACGCCCTGGTGGAAGCGGGGCCGACCGTCGCGACCGTCAGCGCGGCGAGCAGATCACCACCGGGATGGTGCGGTCGGTCCAGGAGTCGTAGTTCTCGAAGTCGGCGTACATCTCGACGAGTTTCGGCCACAGTTCGGCGCGTTCGGCGTCGTCGGCGGTCCGTGCGAGGAGTTCGTGGCGCTCGCGGCCCACCTCGATGACCACCTCCGGGGTGGCCTGCAGATTCAGGTACCACGCCGGATTGCGGGGCAGGCCGCCCTGTGACGCGACGACGATGAAGTCGTCGCCGCGCCGCAGGTAGAGCAGGGGAGCGGTGCGGGGTTCACCCGACTTGCGGCCGATGGTGGTCAGCAGGCACACCGGGGTGGGTTTGTGGAATGCCGAACCCACCCGCCAGGTGCTGCCGATCCTCCCGCCACTGGCGCGGTAGATCCCGGTGTTGAGGCGCGAGCCCAGCTTCATCAGCTTCTGGACGACGGGCGAATCGAGCTGCCCCGGACGCTCTTTGGGGAGCCCGGCCATCTCAGATCCGCTCGATGATGGTGCCGGTGGCCATCGCGCCGCCGGCACACATGGTGATCAGTGCGGTCTGTCCGCCGGTGCGCTCGAGCTCGTGCAGTGCGGTGGTGATCAGTCGGGAACCGGTGCTGCCCACCGGATGTCCGAGTGCGATGGCGCCGCCGTTGACGTTCACCTTGTCCATATCGGCATTGTGCACCTGTGCCCAGCTGAGCACCACCGATGCGAACGCCTCGTTGATCTCCACCAGGTCGATGTCCGACAGCGCCATCCCTGCCTTGGCGAGGACCCGCTCGGTGGCCTGCACCGGTCCGTCGAGGTGGAACTGCGGTTCGGCGCCGACCAGTGCCTGCGCGCGGATGCGGGCGCGCGGGGTGAGTCCGAGGGCGCGGGCCCTGGCCTCGTCCATCAGCAGGACCGCGGCCGCGCCGTCGGAGATCTGCGACGACGTCCCGGCGGTGTGGATACCGCCGTCGATCACCGGCTTGAGTGCGGCGAGCGATTCCCGGGTGGTCTCGCGCAGTCCCTGATCGCGGGTGACGTCGAGGACGGTGCCGGTGAACTCGCCCTCCTTGGTGCGTTCGGGGGCCTTGACCGCGAGGATCTCGCGGTCGAATCGGTGCTCGTCCCATGCCTGCCGGGCACGGTGCTGGCTGCGCACGCCGAGTTCCTCGATGTCGTCGCGGGTGATGCCGCGGCGACGTGCGATCCGCTCGGCGGCCTCGAACTGGTTCGGCAGGTCCACATTCCACGAGTCGGCGTGGTACGGGCCGGCGGCGGTGCCGACGTTGGCGCCCAGCGGCACCGTGCTCATCGTCTCGACGCCACAGGCGACGCCGACGTCGATGGTGTCGGTGGCGATCAGCCCGGCGATCAGGTGATTGGCCTGCTGGGCCGATCCGCACTGGCAGTCGATGGTGGTGGCCCCGGTCTGTTCGGGCAGCCCCGACGACAGCCAGGCCTTGCGGGTGACATTGCCCGCCTGTGAACCGGCCTGGGTGACGCACCCGCCGATCGCCTGCTCCACGAGGTTCGGGTCGATCCCGGCCCGCTCGAGCAGTCCGCGCTGGGTCAGCCCGAGCAGTTCCTCCGCGTGTAGCCCCGACAGCCACCCGGCGCGCTTGCCGATCGGTGTCCGCACGGCCTCGACGATCACCGGTACGCCCATATCCGTTTCCTCTCCGAGGTCCTCAGTGTCTCCTGCCAAATTAGAACAAGTTCTTGTTTCAGTCCAGGGCGAACGCCGATAAACGAGAACAGGTTCTAACTCGATTCGGGGCCCACTGGGACGGTCGACCAGCTCGGAAAATATGCCCCGAACTGGGGCGGGTGTCCAGAAAAACCTAGAACGAGTTCTCGTCAATGGACATTGTCGGTGTGTACCGTAGGTCACAGATGAGACCGAATGCGCTTCTCATCTCAACGACGGTAGTGACAGGTGGTGTGATCAGTGGTGAGTACGGTCAACGTGCCCCGGGGGGTGTCGTCCGCCGACGCCGAGGAGGGGCTCGAGTTCACGAAGCAGGAGGGGTGGGACTTCACCAACCCCGAGCTGTTGGAGAAGGGGATTCCGGTCCGGGAGTTCGCGCAGCTGCGCCGGACGGCCCCGGTCTGGTGGAACGCACAGCGTCCGGGCAAGGGCGGTGGCTTCCACGACGGCGGCTACTGGGTGATCTCCAAGCATGCCCACATCCGCGAGATCTCGAAGAACAATGCCGACTGGGCCACCTCGCCCAACGGTGTGATCATGCGGTTCGACGACGAGATGACCCAGGATCAGCTCGACGTCACCAAGGCGCTGCTGATCAACCACGACCCGCCGGAGCACACCCGGCTGCGCAAGCTCGTGTCCAAGGCGTTCACCCCGCGTGCCGTGCAGGCGCTCGAGGAGAAGCTCGACGCCGCGGCCCGCACCATCGTGCAGCGAGCCCTCGACGAGGGGTCCGGTGACTTCGTCCACGACGTCGCCGTCGACCTGCCGCTGCTGGCCATCGCCGACCTGCTCGGCGTGCCGGAGGCCGACCGGGTCAAGCTGTTCGACTGGTCGAACAACATGATGAACTACGACGACCCGGACTTCACCGAGGATCCGCAGATGGCCTCGGCGGAGATTCTGGGTTACGGCTACACCATGGCCGAGGCCCGCAGGAAGAACCCGGTCGACGACATCGTCTCGGTCCTGGTCAACGCCGACATCGACGGCCAGGCCCTCGACGAGACCGAGTTCGGCTTCTTCTTCATCCTGCTCACCGTGGCCGGCAACGAGACCACCCGCAATGCGATCACGCACGGCATGAACGCCTTCCTGGAGCATCCCGACGCGTGGGACCTCTACAAGCGTGAGCGCCCGGCCACCGCGGTCGACGAGATCGTCCGCTGGGCCACGCCGGTCAACGCCTTCCAGCGCACCGCCAAGCGGGACACCCAGGTCGGTGGCGTCGACATCGCCGAAGGCCAGCGCGTGGGTCTGTTCTACGGTTCGGCCAACTACGACGAGGAGGTGTTCGAGAATCCGTACACCTTCGACATCATGCGAGATCCCAACCCGCACGTGGGATTCGGTGGCAACGGCGCGCACTTCTGCGTCGGCGCCAACCTCGCGCGGATGGAGATCAACCTGATGTTCAACGCGCTCGCCGACATCGTCCCGGACATCACCCGGCTCGAGCCGCCGCGGCGCCTGCGGCACGGCTGGATCAACGGGGTCAAGGAACTCCGGGTGGACTACGGGGCGAGATGACCACCACCAGCAGCGACACCCCGGCGTATCTGAACATCGACCGGGACAACCATCCGGCGGTACTCGCCGGGCGCCGATCGCGGGAGGCGGTCGAGGCCCGGGACAAGCAGGCGTGGATCGACAACTTCGCCGACGACGCCACCGTCGAGGATCCGGTCGGGCCGTCGATGTTCGACGCCGAAGGGAACGGATTCACCGGTAGGCAACGGATCTCGGAGTTCTGGGATCTGTCGATCGGGACAACGGAGAAGATCGAGTTCGTCTTCGACGAGGAGATCATCTGCGGCAACGAGGTGGCCTACATCGGAACGATCGTGACCCACATCGCGGGCCACATCTCCGAGGCACGAGGGGTGTTCACCTACCGGGCCGACGCCGACGGCAAGCTCAGCGCACTTCGCGCCTTCTGGGAGGTGGAGAAGACCATCAACTCGGTCCGCAAGGCCTGAGGACGCTGCAGCAGCCAGGACGAGGGCTGAACTCACAAAGGTGTTGGTGCCTTTGTGAGTTCGGCCCTCGTCGTTGTCGTGTCCGCCGAACGGTGACGACCAGCACACTGTGACGTGCGGCCATGGCCTTGTCACACCGCAGGGTTCGCGTCAGGGTGGAGACACGGCGATTGCGGTGCGGGGCCCCGTCCGCCGCGCGAGTCCGGCCCCGGATCTGGAAGGTGTGGACAATGAGGTCGCTCGAACGCATACGGATCAACGCCAAGGCCCTCGGCTCGGCCAAACGTCACCGGGGAGACCTGTTCTCCTGGTTGGGACGCCGACCCCAGATACTCGCGGCGGTCGGCGTGTACGAGACCGCCGTCCTGCTGAGCAACAAACTCGACCCGACCCTCAAAGACCTCGCCGAACTGAAGTCCGCCGGACTGGTCAACTGCGAGTTCTGTCTCGACATCGGCTCGGCCATCGCCACCCACTCCGGGGTCACCGCACAGCAGATCCGCGACCTGCCGGTCTATCGCGACAGCGATGCCTTCACCGAACTGCAGAAACTCGTCATCGCTTTCGCCGAGGCCATGACGAGTACCCCGGCGTCGTCGGAGACGCTTGCGGAACTGCGGGAGCGGTTGCTCGCACAACTGAGCCGGGCGCAGGTCGCCGAACTCGCGACCACGGTGGCATGGGAGAACCAGCGTGCCCGGCTCAATCAGTCACTCGGCGTGCGGCCCACCGGGATCTCCGACGGTGCGGCGTGCGCGCTGCCGGAGTGACCGGGGGTGATCGCCGAGCCCGATTCCCGAACATCAACTCTGGGGCTTGTCCACCCCGAGCAGCCACATCGAGAAGTACTGGGAGCCACCGCCGTAGGCGTGGCCGACGGCCTTGCGGACATCGCGCACCTGATGTGCGCCGCCCTTGCCCATGACCTGGATGGCGGCCTCGGCGAAGCGGATCATGCCCGACGCGCCGATCGGATTGGACGAGAGCACACCGCCGGAGGCATTGAACGGGATACGTCCGCCGATCTCGGTCTCACCCGCCTCGGTGAGCTTCCAGCCCTCACCCTCGGGGGCGAAGCCCAGATTCTCCAGCCACATCGGCTCGAACCACGAGAACGGCACGTAGATCTCGGCGGCGTCGATCTCCTCGATCGGGTTGTCGATGCCACCGGCCTTCCACAGCGCGGCCGCGGCGTCGCGACCGGCCTGCGGGTTCACCACATTGCGATGGGCGAAGGCCAACGGCTCGGTGCGCATCGCGGTCGCATGGATCCAGGCCACCTTCTCGCCGTCGGCGAGGGCCGCGTCGGCGACGGCCTCGTCGCCGATCACCACCGCACACGCGCCGTCCGACGACGGGCAGGTCTCGTCGTAGCGGATCGGGTCCCACAGCATCTGTGAGGCCAGCACGTCTTCCACCGTCTTGTCCGGTTGATGCAGGTGCGCAAGGGGATTGAGGGCACCGTTGCGGCGGTCCTTGGCGGCGACGATCGCCCCGATGTGTGCGGGTGCGCCGGAGCGTCGGATGTAGGCACGCACGTGCGGGGCGAAGAAGCCGCCCGCACCCGCACCGACCGGCTTGGTGAACGGCACCGGAAGCGACAGCGCCCACATGGCATTGGACTCCGACTGCTTCTCCCACGACACCGCCAGCACCCGACGGTGCACGCCGGCGAAGACCAGTGACGCCGCGACATTGGCGGTGGACCCGCCCACCGATCCGGCGGTGTGCACCCGGATCATCCGTTTGCCCACCGCACCGATCGCCTCGGCCATCGCCAGCTCCGGCATCATGGTGCCCTCGAACAGATCCGGGGCCTTGCCGATCACGATCGCGTCGATCTCGTCGATGTCCACCCGGGCGTCGGCGAGGGCGGCGTCGATGGCCTCCCGGCACATCCCGGCCATCGTGACATCGTGACGCTTGGCGACGTAGGTGGTCTGGCCGGTGCCCAGCACCGCCGCACGATTGTGGTGTGCCATCAGTTCTCGTCCCCCAGATGTGCTCGGTCGCCCAGCGTGACCACCATGTTCTGCTGCAGGAGCGGTCCGCTCGTGGCATGGGCGACGGCGGTGGATGCGTCGCCGTGCAGGATCTCGTGTGCGGCATAGCCGATGCGCTGCAGTCCCGCCGAGAACAGCGAGTTGCCCGCCAGGAGACCGCCGGACGGATTGATCCGCACCGAGTCCGGGAGGTTCAGGGCCTGGCGCACGATCAGTTCCTGATGGGTGAACGGTGCGGCGATCTCGGCGACGTCGACCGCACGGCTCCGGTCACCGAAGGCGGTGTCGCCGGCGAGCACCGTCGACGGCGACACCGTCAGATCCCGTGCACCGAAGTTCGGTGAGTCGATCCGATGATCCCACCCGGTGATGTAGGCCGGGTTGGCGACGAGCTCCTTGGCCCGCCGTTCGCTGGCGACGATCACCGCGGCGGCGGCGTCGGTGTAGGGCGCGATGTCGTGTGGCCGAAGCGGATCGGCGATCGGTGCGGTGGCCAGCAGCTCGTCCACCGAACCCCCGCCCGCGCGTGCGGCGACCGCCGCCATGTCGGCCTCGGTCCAGGCGCCGGACTCGATACCGGCCCGCGCCTGCAGTGCGGCGAGGGAGGTGGCGCTCGGCCACAACGGTGCCACGGTGTACGGATCGGTCTGCAGGGTCAGGGTGAGATCGGAGTTGCCGGCGGTGGCCTTGCCGAAGCCGTAGGCCAACGCCAGGTCGACCTCACCGGTCGCGATCTTGACCCATGCCTCGTACAGCGCCCAGGCGCCGTCCATCTCGACGTGGGACTCGTTGATCGGTGGCATCGCACCGATCGAGTCGATCGCCGAGATGAACGAGAAGGCGCGTCCGGCAAGGTAGTCCGACGATCCGCTGCACCAGAACTCGATGTCGGTGCGGGTGATGCCGAGTTCGGCGTAGAGCTTGGAGAAACACGGGATGAGCATCTCGACACCGTTGGTGGTGCCGTGCGTCCCGGCGATGTTCGGGCTGTGTGCGAACCCGACGATCGCGATCCTGGGAAGGGTCACGGGTACTCCTTGGTCAGTGAGAGTGGTTCGCGGTCAGAGGAATTCGCGATAGGTCTCGTACTCGGCGTCGGGCTCGCCGGTCGGCCGGAAGTGGCTGATGCTGCCCATCGACAGTTCGCGTTCCTCCTCGGGGGCCCACACGGCCTGCACCCGCATACCCATGCGGACCTCGTCGGCGGGGCAGTCGAGGATCAGGTGCAGGAACGGGATGTCGGAACCGTCGAGCAGCACATACGCCGCGACGTACGGGGGTGCGATGCGCTGGCCCTGGAAGGGCACGTTGACGATGCAGAAGGTGGTGACGATGCCGGTGTCGGGCAGTTCCACCCGCTCCACCGCCACCGCGCCGTCGGACGGACTGACCTGGCGCGGCGGGAAGTACACCCGGCCGGCGTCCACGCCGGTGCCGATCCGCGACCCGTACAGCTTGCCGTTGCGGAGCCCTTCGAGATACCAGGACTCCTCGGCGGTGGCCGAGTGCACGATCGAGGTGGTGATCGGCGTGGTGATGACGACGTGCTCGTCGTCGGGATGCTCGATCTCGTTGGGTGCGGCGGCAACCGGGGCGTCGCCGGCGGCGAAGTATGCGATGTCGTCGATCCGTCCGGTCCGCGCCGCACGCCACACCGCATGCACCCGCATCCCGGTGCTCATCTGCTCCGGGCCGTCCACCGACACCACGTGCAACAGTGCGGTGTCGGCGCCGTCGAGGCGGATCAGCGCCCATGCGAATGCGGTGTCGAGTGGCTGTGCCGCAACGGGTTCGGGATTCCACGACCAGGTGGTGACGGTTCCGGTGGCGGCGACGTCGACCAGCTCGGTGGACAGTGAACCCGTCGTCGGGTCGAACTCCACCGGTGGCACCGCGACCCTGCCGTCCGGACCGCGGGAGCCGACGATCCGGCCGTCGCGCAGGCCCAGGGCGAACTGGCTCAGGACCGGTCCCAGGGATCGCGTGTATCCGAAGGTGTTGGTCAGTGGGGCGGTGAGGACGGTGGTCTCGGGTTCGGGCACCGTGGCGACCGGGCTCGACGCCCCCCTGTCGGCGCTCGTTGTGCTGATGCTCACTCTTCGAGTAGAACACGTTCTAGTATTGATGACAAGGCGCATGTCACGGCCATTCCGCGAGAGAGATGAGGCGTTGTGAAACTCGCACTGCAACTGGGCTATTGGGGGGCAGATCCGATCGCGGAGGCGCCCGCGCTGGTGGCTGCGGCCGAGCTGAACGGGTTCGACGCGGTGTTCACCGCGGAATCCTGGGGTTCGGATGCCTACACCCCGCTGGCGTGGTGGGGGGCCGCGACCGAGCGGGTGCGGCTGGGCACCGCCGTCGCCCAGATCTCCGCCCGCCCGCCGACCGCGCTGGCCATGCATGCGCTGACCCTCGACCATCTCTGCGGCGGTCGGCACATCATCGGACTCGGGGTGTCGGGTCCGCAGGTCGTGGAGGGCTGGTACGGGCAACCCTTCGCCAAACCGCTCGCGCGGACCCGGGAGTACGTCGACATCGTGCGGCAGGTGCTCGCGCGGCAGGCGCCCGTGGTGAGCTCCGGGCCGCACTATCGGCTGCCGTACCCCGCCGACGCGCCCGGCTCCACCGGGCTCGGCAGGTCACTCAAGCCGATCACCCATCCGTTGCGGGCCGACATCCCGATCTGGCTCGGCGCCGAAGGACCCAAGAACGTCGCCCAGACGGCCGAGATCGCCGACGGCTGGCTCGCGGTCTTCTACAGCCTCTCGCTCGCCGACCGGTACGAACAATGGCTGGCCGAGGGCTTCGCCCGCCCGGGTGCGCGCCGCCGTCGCGACGACTTCGAGGTGGCCGCGGGGGCGCAGGTGGTGATCACCGACGACGTCGCCGCGGCGGTCGACCGGTACCGGCCGTCGACGGCGCTGTACGTGGGTGGGATGGGCGCCAAGGGCACCAACTTCCACGCCGAGCTGTACACGCGGATGGGATACGGCGACGAGGTGGCCGAGATCGGTCGGCTGTTCCTCGCCGGGAAGAAGGCCGAGGCCATCGCCGCGGTTCCCGACGAGATGGTGCGCGAGACCATGCTGGTCGGGACGGCCGAGGAGGTGCGCGCCCAGATCAAGCAGTGGGAGGCCGCGGGTGTCGGCATGCTGATGGTCACCGCGCGCGACGTCGCCACGATCGAGCAGCTGGCTGCGCTCGTCTGATATGCGGGCCAGACCCTCCACACTTACGCAGACCCCCCGACCTGAAGTCGGGGGGTCTGCGTAAAAGTGGAGGGTCTGCGTGCGACCGGCGGTCACTCGCCGGTGAACACCGGCTTCTGCTTGGTCGCGAACGACTTCGGCCCGACCTTGGCGTCCTTCGACTGGAACACCTTGATGCCGATCGGTGCCTCGATCTGGAAGGCGTCGAGCTCGTGCATGCCCTCGGTCTCGCGGATGGTCCGCAGGATCGCCTGCACCGCGAGGGGTCCGTTGGCCGCGATGGCGTCGGCGAGTTCGAGGGCTTTGTCGAGTGCCGAGCCGTCGGGCACCACATGCCCGATCAGGCCGAACTCCTTGGCCTCGGCGGCGCTGATGTGCCGTCCGGTGAGCAGGATGTCGCAGGCGACGGTGTACGGGATCTGACGGACCAGCCGCACCGCACTGCCGCCGAGCGGGAACAGTCCCCACTTCGCCTCGGACACACCGAACTTGGCACTCTCGCCGGCCACCCGGATGTCGGTGCCCTGCAGGATCTCGGTACCGCCGGCGATCGCCGGACCCTCGACCGCGGCGATCAACGGCTTGGTCAGGCGGCGTCCCTTGAGCAGTGCGGGCAACGACGCCGGGTCCCAGGTGCCCTGTTTGACCGTGTCGCCGGGTGCATTGCGCGACATGGCCTTCAGGTCCATGCCGGCGCAGAATGCGCCACCGGCACCGGTCAGGACGGCCACCCGGATGTCGGGATCGGAATCGACCCGGTCCCAGGCCTCGGTCATGATCGCCATCATCTCCGACGACAACGCATTGCGGGCCTGTGGCCGGTTCATCGTGACGATCAGGACGTGATCGCGCTTCTCGACCAGGCAGTGCGGAGCGTGGTCGGTGGCGGATTCGGCGTCGGACGTCGTGGTCATCTCGCGGACCCCCGTGGGTGAAGTTGAGCGAATTCGGACAAACCCTTGTCCCAAACAGTAACACGTTCTAGTTTTGGGTCATGGCATTTCACATCGCCGACCTGATCGAGCATGCCGTCGACCTGGTTCCAGACCGGATCGCGCTCGAGACCGAGGGGCAGTCGGTGACCTATGCGGACGTCGAACGGCAGGCGAACGCGCTCACTCACGAGCTCCTGGAGCTCGGCGTCGAACCGGGGGATCGGGTAGGTCTGTACAGCAGGAACACCATCGAATGCGTGATCGCGATGATCGCGATCTTCAAGGCGCGCGCGGCGATGGTCAACGTCAACTACCGCTATGTCGAGGCCGAACTCGAGCACATCGTCACCGACTCGCAGATGACGGTGCTGATCCATGAGCGCCAGTACGGCGATCGCGTCGTGAACGTGTTACCGAATTGCCCGGAACTCGCCCATCTCGTCGTGATCGACGACGGCACCGATGTGCCGGTACCCGACGGTGCGCTGCGCTACGACGACATCGTGGCGACGCGATCGGGTGACCGCGACTTCGGGCCCCGCTCCGACGACGACATCTACATGCTCTACACCGGTGGCACCACCGGCCGCCCGAAGGGAGTGGTCTGGCGTCAGGAGGACGTCTGGCGCGTCCTCGGCGGTGGCATCAACTTCTATACCGGCGAGCGGATCGCCGACGAGTGGCAGCAGGCCCGGGACGGGGCGAAGAACGGCCAGCTGGTGCGCTTTCCGATCCCGCCGTTCATCCACGGCGGTTCGCAGTGGGCGGTGTTCCAGGAACTGTTCGCCGGCGGCAAGGCGGTCATCTACCCGGAGTTCGGTGGCCACCAGGCGTGGTCGATCGTCGAGAAGCACAGGGTCAACGTCGTCATGATCACCGGCGACGCGATGGCGCGGCCGATGGTGGAGGCACTCGAACAGGGCCACCCCGAGGGGCGCCCGTACGACACGTCGAGCATGCTCTCACTCGCGTCGTCGGCGGCACTGTTCTCCGCCAGCGTCAAGGACCAGTACCTCGAGATGCTGCCCAACCTGCTGATCTTCGATGCCATCGGGTCGTCGGAGACGGGATTCAGCGGCATGTCGGCTGCGCAGAAGGGCACCTCGCATGTCGGTGCACCCCGCGTGACCGCCGACAAGGCCGCGGTGGTGCTGCGCGAGGACGGCACCCGGGTGCAGCCGGGCAGCGGTGAGGTCGGCATCCTGGCGCGCTCGGGCCACATCCCGCTGCGCTATCACAACGATCCGGAGAAGACCGCCAAGACCTTCAAGGAGTTCGGTGGCATCCGCTACGCCATCCCGGGTGACTTCGCGACGGTGGAGGCCGACGGTTCGATCACCATGCTCGGTCGCGGTTCCCAGTCGATCAACACCGGTGGTGAGAAGGTGTTCCCGGAGGAGGTCGAGGCCGCCCTCAAGGCCCATCCCGACGTCTTCGACACCGTGGTCGTCGGTGTTCCCGACGAGCGATACGGGCAGCGGGTGGCGGCGGTCATCGCCGGTCGCGCCGGTGCCCGGCCGAGCCTGGCGAGCCTCAACGAGGTGGCGCGCACCGCGATCGCCGGATACAAGTGCCCGCGCAGCATCTGGTTCGTCGACTCCATCAAACGTTCACCGGCCGGAAAGCCGGACTACCGGTGGGGGAAGTCCGTCACCGAGTCCCGCGCGGCTGACGAAATCCAGCAAGTCATCTCCGGAAGGGCCTGAAACACCATGGCAGCAGCGCGAATCCACACCGAGCTGACCGAACGGTTCGGTATCGAGTACCCGATCTTCGGATTCACCCCCAGTCAGCACGTCGCGGCCGCGATCAGCCGTGCCGGGGGACTGGGCGTCCTCGGATGTGTGCGGTTCAACGACCCGGACGAGCTCGACGAGGTACTCGAGTGGATGCACGAGAACACCGACGGCAAGCCGTTCGGTGTCGACGTGGTGATGCCGGCCAAGATCCCCACCGAGGGAACGCAGGTCGATCTCGCCGCGATGATCCCGCCGGAACACAAGGCCTTCGTCGAGCGTGTTCTCGACGATCTCGGGGTGCCAGCGCTGCCCGACGGCGAGCGTGTGAACGCCGGAGTGCTGGGGTGGCTGCATTCGGTGGCACGCTCGCATGTCGACGTCGCCATGGCCCACGCCGACAAGTACGGACAGATCAAGCTGATCGCCAACGCGCTGGGATCGCCGCCCTCCGACGTGATCGCGACCTCGCACGAGCACGGTGTCGCGGTGGCCGCCCTCGCCGGTGCGAAAGACCATGCCCTGCACCACGTCGAGGCCGGTGTGGACATCGTCATCGCCCAGGGCTACGAGGGCGGTGGACACACCGGTGAGGTCACCTCCATGGTGCTGTGGCCCGAGCTGGTCGACGCCGTCGGCCACACCGCACCCGTCCTCGCCGCCGGCGGGGTGGGCAGCGGCAGGCAGATGGCAGCCGCGATCGCCCTCGGGGCCCAAGGGGTCTGGATGGGGACGTACTGGCTGACCGCAGCCGAATACCAGCTCGGGGTGCCCGAAGGACATGAAGGACCGTCGACGGTGCAGCAGGCACTGCTCGCCGCGTCGTCCCGGGACACGGTGCGACGTCGGATCTACTCCGGAAAGCCCGCGCGACTGCTCAAGACCCGGTGGACCGAAGCCTGGGACGCCGACGGTGCGCCCGAACCGTTGCCGATGCCGCTGCAGAACATCCTGGTGTCGGAGGCACATGCCCGGATCTCGGCCTCCGACGATCCGGGTGTCGTCGCCATGCCCGCCGGCCAGATCGTCGGACGCTGCAACGCGATCACCCCGGTTGCCGAGCTGATCGCCGACATGGTCAGTGAATACGAGGAGGCCACCGCACGGATGGGTAAGACGCTGGAGGCGTGACCGCGCCGGCCGGCTCGGAACGCGATCGCCTCGGTGGGGGTCACTTCCCGGCGTGGGCTGCGGAGATTTCGACTCGGGTCCTCGCTCCGCTCGGTCCCGGCTCAATCATCAATGCCTGGCGACGAGGCGTGTCGAAACCTCGGTTGGCCGGGGTTGTCGGCGTGACCACCTCGGGGGTGGTCGCTACCCAGCGTGGGCTGCGGAG
>NZ_BCNF01000055.1 GCF_001485495.1 Gordonia desulfuricans NBRC 100010
TGGGCTGCGGAGTTTTCGACTCGGGTCCTCGCTCCGCTCGGTCCCGGCTCAATCATCGTAGGATGCTCGGCTCAATCTGCTACTCGCCGTTGGTGGTTGAGCCGACGAGGAGTACGGTCTGGGTTCAATCGACAGGGGGCGCAGGCGGAGCGAACGTGTGGCCCGACCGCACCCAGGTCGGCGGCTGATCGGCTTGGCGGAGATGTCGTTTGACCGTCTTGAACGTCGCGGTCTCCGGTAGCGCGTCGACGATGCGCACCCGATGTGGCCACTGCTTGGGGCCCAGATCCGACTGGGACTCCAGGAATCGGGTCAACGACGACGGGTCGAGGGTCCCGTCGATCACCAGCGCCGCCTCGATCTCGTCCCCGATCTCCACCGGTACCCCGAAGACCGCTGCCTGACGTATCTTCGGATGACGCAGCAGGATTCGCTCGATCGGGCCGGTGCCGAGGTTCTCGCCGTCGACGCGCAGCCAGTCGCCCAGACGGCCGGCGAAATGAATGTAGCCGGCGTCGTCGACCCAACCGAGATCACCGGTGTGGTAGATACCGCCGCGCATCCGCTCGGCGGTGGCCACCGGATCGTTGTGGTAGCCGCTGAACAGTCCCGGACCCGCGGCATTGACGATCTCACCGATCTCTCCGGTGGGCACCGGAACCCCGGTCTCCGGGTCGACGATGGCCGTGGGTGTGCGCAGCGGACCCAGCGCGTCCACCGGGGTGTCCGGGGTTCGGGTGATCGCGACACCGCCCTCGGTGGAACCGAATCCGTCGATCACCCGACAACCGAAGCGGCGGGCGAATCGTTCCCGATCGGCGGCCGGGGCCTCGTTGCCGTAGACGATCCGCAGCCTAGTGTCGGCGTCGTCGGGCTGCTCGTCGGTGGCCAGCACATAGTTGAGCGGTTTGCCGACGTAGTTGGCATATGTCACGCCGTACCGTTTGACATCGGCGACGAAGCCACGAGCGGAGAACCTGCGGCGCAACGCGATCGACGCCCCGCCGGCCAACGCCACCGACCACCCGGCGATCATCGCGTTGGAGTGGAACATCGGCATCGACAGGTAGACGACGTCGTCGGCACCGATCGAGAACCGCTCGGCCAGCATGGTTCCCGCCGCCGCGAAGGTGCGTTGGGTGCATCGCACCGCCTTCGGATCGCCGGTGGTACCGGAGGTGAAGATCAGCATCAGGAGATCGTCGGCGTCGGGGGAGTGCTCGGGAGCGACCGCCGAACCCGCGGACCACTGTGCCGCGTCGGCCACGTCGACCACCGGCACCCCCACATCGACCCCGTCGAGAAGGCCCGCGGTATCGGAATCCACCAGCACCAGCTGGCATTCGGACCGAGCGATGTCGGCGGCGAGTGCCGCGCCCCGTCGGGTGGTGTTGAGCCCGACCACCACCAGGCCGCCCATCGACGCCGCCGCGACCAGGACACTGAACTCCACCACGTTGTCGAGCAACACCCCGACATGTGGTGGACGTGTGGGGTCCAGGCGATCACGCAGCGCCGCACCGCGCACCCGCGACAACCGGAGATGCTCGGCCCACGAGACGAATCCGTGCTCACCCATCACCCCGCGGTCATCGACCTCGGCGAGGGCGTCGAGCAGAGAACCGATCGTCGCATCGGACACCGCCGGTGTGGTCATCGGGACACCTCAGGCGGGAGTGGCGGCCAGTGCGGAACCGATGTGGGCCAATGTGACCGGCGCCGAACCCAGCGTGAACTCGTTCTGCTTGGCGCGGAGGAAGTATCGGTGCACCGGATGGGTGGTGTCGAGTCCGACGCCGCCATGCACGTGAACAGCGGTGTGCGCCACCCGATGGCCGGCCTCACACGCCCAGAACTTGGCGGTCTGGACAGCGACCCGCAGATCCGGGGCACCGCCGTCCTCGCCGTCGCCGAGCGCGAATCGCCAAGCGGCCTGGGTGGTGGTCAGCGACAACCCCTGCGCGTCGATGTAGCCGTCGGCAAGCCGTTGGGCCACCGCCTGAAACGATCCGATGGCCCGGCCGAACTGTTCGCGTTCGGCGGCATAGGCCGCGGTCAGCTCCAGTGCCCGCGTGACGGTCCCGCTCTGATCGGCGCACACGGCCAGCGTCATCCGGTCGGCGAGTTCGGCCACGGTGGCGGCCCCGCCGGCGAGGATGTCGTCGGCACCGACCGCCACGTCGTCGAACTCGACGATCGAGACCGGGGTCCGGCCGGTGGTCAGGGTGGGGACCACCGTGACCCCGGGGGTGCCGGCGGGGACGAACACGACATGAACCCCGGCGTCATCGACCGCGTTCACCAGGAATGCGCCGGCGACGTCGGCATATCCGACGTTGACCTTGGCCCCGGAGAGCCGCACGCCGTGGTCGGTGTGGACCAGCCGTGCCTGCGGGATCAGCGGATCGGTGCCCAGGTCCTCCTCGAGTGCCACGGTCAGCAACAGCGTCCCCGATGCCGCGGCCGCCGGGACCGAGGAACGCAACGCCGGTGAACCGTGTGCGGCGATCACCGGTGCCGCCGCCACGGCGTGGGCCCCGAACGGAACCCGGGCCAGCCGACGGCCCAATTGCTCGGCGACGGTGACCGATTCGACCATGCCCAGGCCCAGCCCGTCGGAGGTCTCCGGGATCTCCACGCCGAGTAGCCCGGCCACGGCCAGTTCACGCCACAGGGCGTCGTCGACCGGGGCGTCGGCGGCCTCGAGTTGCTCGGTGTGCTCGTCGGTGCAGATCTTCTCGGCGATGTCGCGGGTCAGGTCCCGCAGCGCTACGGCCTCGTCGGAAAGCGTGAAATCCATGATGACTCTTTCGGATTCGAGATGATGTCGGGATCAGCGGCGCTGGTGGGGCTGGCCGAGGGCGAGCATCGCGATGATGTCGCGTTGCACCTCGTTGGTGCCGCCACCGAAGGTGAGGATCAGTGAAGTCCGCTGGAACCGCTCGAGACGGCCGCGCAGGTGCGCACGATCGCTGCCGGCCCGGATGGTGGCGGCCGGGCCGACCACCTCCATCAGCAGACGGTAGGCCTCCGTGGCGAACTCGGTGCCGAACACCTTGGTCGCCGAGGCATCGGCCGGATTGGGCGCCCCGCCCGAGGCCGCCGCCGAGGCGATCTTCCAGTTGATCAGCTTGAGGAACTCCACCTCGGCGTGCACGCGTGCCAGGTTGTGGCGGACCCAGTCGGTGTCGATCAGCGCGCTGCCGTCACCGGTCTTGGTCTGCTGGGCGAAGGCCACGGTCTCCCGCAGTGCGGTCTGGATCGGCGCGGCGCTGCACAACGCCACCCGCTCGTTGTTGAGCTGGTTGGTGACCAGCGACCAGCCGCGACCCTCGGGTCCGACGAGCGCGGTGGTGGGCACCCGGACATCGGTGTAGTAGGTGGCGCTGGTGTCGACCCCGGCCATCGTGTGCACCGGCGTGTAGGCGAAGCCGGCGCTGGAGGTCGGCACGATCAGCACCGAGATGCCGTGGTGCTTCTTGACCCCGGCGGCCTGGCCTTCTGTGGTGAGTGCGGCCGGGTCGGTGCGGCACGCCAGCCAGATGTAGTCGGCGTAGGGCACCAGGCTGGTCCACATCTTCTGCCCGTTGATCACGTACTCGTCGCCGTCGCGGATCGCGGTGGTGCGCAGCGCGGCGAGGTCGGTACCGGCCCCCGGCTCGGAGTATCCGATCGAGAAATGCAGCTCCCCGGCGGCGATCTTCGGCAGGAAGAACGCCTTCTGCTCGTCGGTGCCGTACGCCATGATGGTCGGCGCCACCGAGTTGATGGTCAGGAACGGCACCGGCGCCCCGGCGATCGCGGCCTCGTCGGTGAAGATCAGCTGATCCATCATCGAGCGGTTCTGGCCGCCGAACTCCTCCGGCCAGCCCAGCGCCAGCCAGCCGTCGGCACCCATCTGGCGGACGACGTCGCGGTAGGCGTCTCCCTCGCCGAGTTCACCGTCGCCGCCGGAGAGGGCGGCGCGGCGTTCGTCGGTCATCAGACCCGCGAAGTAGCTGCGCAGTTCGGTCTGGAGGGCGGACTGTCGATCGGTGTATGCGATTCGCATCGTGGGCTCCGTGATCGTCGCCGAGAGGTATGTCGGATCGGCGGGCCGGGGCGCGTCCCGTTCCGGCTGGGATCCGCGCCGATACTCGCCAATATCTGAAACACGTTCTAACCTGTTTGACGTAGCCCGTCAACCAGCGGGGGGAATGAGAGGGAGTGGCTGCCATGCGAATCAAGGCTGATTTCGAGTTGTGCGAGTCCAACGCGATCTGCGTCGGGATGGCGCCGGACGTCTTCGATCTCGACGACGACGATTACCTGGTGATTCTTCAGGAAGAAGTTCCTGCCGACCGGGTCGAGGAGCTGCGCCAGGTGGTCGCCAGCTGCCCGAAGTCGGCGTTGTCGCTCGAGGAGTGAGTTTCTGACGAATCGGCCACGGCTTGACGCCGCAACCGGCTAACGTGTTAGAACAAGTTCTAGTTTTTCGTTCAGGCCGGTTCTCGGATAGGGGTTTGCAGTGGCTGGATCGTTGGAGGGGCGCGTCGCGGTGGTCACCGGGGCGGGTGCGGGACTCGGCCGGGCGGAGGCGCTCGGCCTGGCCGCCGACGGGGCGGCGGTCATCGTCAACGACCTCGCGTCCGCACTCGAGCACAGTGACGTCGTCGACACCATCCGGGCGGCCGGTGGGACCGCCGTACCGGTGGTCGGCGACATCTCCGACGCCGCCACCGCAACCGAGATCGTGCGCACCGCGACCGACGACCTCGGCGGCCTGCACATCGTGATGAACAACGCCGGGATCACCCGCGACAAGATGTTGTTCAACCTCACCGACGACGACTGGGACCTGGTCATCCGGGTACACCTGCGGGGCCACTTCCTGCTCACCCGCAACGCCGCCGCGTACTGGCGGGCGGAGTCCAAGGCGGCCGGCGCGCCGGTCTATGGCCGGATCATCAACACCTCGTCGGAGGCGGGTCTGCTGGGCCCCGAGGGGCAGGCCAACTACGGTGCCGCGAAGGCCGGTATCACGGCGCTGACGCTGTCGGCATCGCGGGTCCTCGGTCGATATGGGGTGCGCGCCAACGCGATCTGTCCGCGCGCCCGGACCGGGATGACCGCGGGCGTGTTCGGCGAGGCCCCGACCGACGGCATCGACCCGCTGTCCCCGGAGCACGTCGTGCGACTCGTGACCTATCTGGCCGGTCCGGATTCGGAATCGGTCAGCGGGCAGGTGTTCGTCGTGTACGGTCCCCGAGTCATGGTGATGCGTGCACCGACAGTCGACGAGGTCTTCACCGCGGACGGCGATGCGTGGGATTCGGGGGACCTCGCAAAGGTCCTGAGCAGTCATTTCGCCGACCGTGATCCGAGGCGGACCTTCTCCGCGAGCGACCTGATCGGTTGAGTCACAGACCGAGCCGGGGGGAGTGGGTCAACTGACCTACTATGGTGCGGTCGAGTGTTTACGTTGCGCATGACATCCGAGGGATGAGGAGTGCTGTGCTGAACAGGCTGGCGGGGCCCCTCGACGGGGTGGGCGATTTCGTCGCGCTCGGCGTCGATTCGGCTCGAGAGCTCTTCCGGCGACCATTTCAGTGGCGCGAGACTGTCGAACAGTCCTGGGCGATCGCCCGGGTGTCGATGGTGCCGACCCTGCTGGTCGCCATTCCGTTCACGGTCCTGGTGAGTTTCACGTTGAACATCCTGTTGCGTGAGATCGGCGCCCAGGATCTGTCCGGGGCCGGTGCCGCACTGGGCACGATCACCCAGATCGGGCCCATCGTCACCGTGCTCATCGTCGCCGGTGCGGGTGCCACCGCGATCTGCGCCGACCTCGGCGCCCGAACCATCCGTGAGGAGATCGACGCGATGAAGGTGCTCGGTATCAATCCGATCCACCGGCTCGTCGTGCCGCGCATCATCGCCTCCACCGGGGTGGCGCTGCTGCTCAACAGCCTGGTCTGCACCATCGGCATCGGCGGCGGCTTCGTCTTCTCGGTCTACCTGCAGGACGTCAACCCGGGCGCCTTCATCGCCAACCTGACGCTGCTCACCGGCTTCGGCGAACTGATGATCTCGATGGTCAAGGCAGCCCTGTTCGGACTGTTCGCCGGCATGGTCGGCTGCTACCAGGGCCTCAACGTCAAAGGCGGCGCCAAGGGCGTCGGCGACGCGGTCAACGAGACGGTGGTCTACTCCTTCATGGCACTGTTCGTGGTCAACGTCGTGGTGACCGCGGTCGGTCTGAAGGCGACGGCGGGCTGACATGGTACTTCCGTTCACCACCCGCCTGCGTACGGCACGGGTCGCGGTCAAGCGTGCCGGCGAGGACTGGAACCAGATCGGCGACCAGGCACTGTTCTACTGGGACAGCATCGCCGCCATCCCCCGCGCCCTGCGTCTCTACAAGAAGGAGACGCTGCGCCTGATCGCCGAGATCTCCATGGGCACCGGCGCACTCGCCATGATCGGCGGCACCGTCGTCGTGGTCGGCTTCCTGACCCTGTTCACCGGCGGCACCATCGCCGTGCAGGGCTACAGCTCGCTGGCCAACATCGGCGTCGAGGCGCTGACCGGCTTCTTCTCCGCCTTCATCAACGTGCGCATCGCCGTGCCGGTGATCTCCGGTATCGCCCTGGCCGCCACCATCGGCGCCGGTGCGACGGCACAGCTGGGTGCCATGCGGGTCAGCGAGGAGATCGACGCCCTCGAGACCATGGCCATCTCGTCCATCCCGTACCTCGTGAGCACCCGGATCGTGGCCGGCATGATCGCGATCATCCCGCTGTACTCGCTGGCCTCGCTCGCATCCTTCCTGGCGAGCCGGTTCGCGACGGTCGTCCTCTACGGCCAGTCACCGGGCGTCTACGACCACTACTTCGACACCTTCCTGATCCCGTCGGACATCCTGTGGTCGTTCGTGCAGGCCATCTGCATGGCCATCGCGGTGATGCTGATCCACACCTACTACGGCTACAACGCCACCGGTGGTCCCGTCGGCGTGGGCGTCGCGGTCGGCAACGCCGTGCGCGCCTCGCTGGTCGTGGTCGTGGTGATCACCCTGCTCACCTCCCTCGCCATCTACGGCGCCGACGGCAAATTCAACCTGGCGGGCTGAGCGATGAGCAGACGACAAGAACGCAGTGTCGGGGTCCGACGACTCGCCGCGGTCATCATGGTGGGAGTGCTCGTCGCCCTGGTCGTGGGCGCATCCGCACAGTTCCTCGGGTGGTTCGCCTCCACCGAGCGGGTCACCCTGCAGGCCCCGCGCGCCGGCCTGGTGATGAGTCCCGACGCCAAGGTGCGTCTACGTGGTGTCCAGGTGGGCAAGGTCGCCTCGATCACCGAGAACGGTGAGCAGGCCGTCCTCGAACTCGACATCGACTCCGGTCAGATGTCGCAGATCCCCGGCAACGTGACCGCCCAGATCAAGTCCAACACCGTGTTCGGCGCGAAGTCGGTGTACTTCGAGGTGCCCGACAACAAACCGTCCGGCACCCTGCAACCGGGACAGGTGATCGGCGCCGAGCACGTCGTCGTCGAACTCAACACCGTCTACCAGCAACTCGTGTCGGTTCTCGCGACGCTGCAGCCGGAGAAGCTCAACGCCACCGTCGGCGCGCTCACCACCGCCCTCGACGGCCGCGGCGAACAGCTCGGCCGGTCGCTGGAGGACCTGCACGAACTGCTCGGCAAGACCAACCCGCATCTGCCCGAGCTCAACGAGCTGATCCGGCAGACCGCGGCCACCACCGACGTCTACGGCGACGTGGTGGACGACCTGATGCGGACAGTCGACAACGCGGTCTACACCGGCAACACGCTGCGGGCCAACGCCTCGAACTTCGCGTCCCTGCTGCTGAACGTGACCTCGATGGCCGACACCATCAACAACGATGTGGTCGCGCCGTCGAAGAAGGACCTGATGGCCACGCTCACCCAGTTCGACCCGGTGTCGCAGCTGCTCGGCTATCAGGCCCCCGGCATCGCCTGCTTCCTGCGCACCTCCGCGGTGGCCTCCGACATCGCCAAGCCCTACATGGGCGGGCGCAACGGGACGCTGCTGCTGTACGCGGGTCTGCTGCCCGGCAAGGAGCCCTACACCTATCCGCAGAGCCTGCCGCGGGTCAACGCCGACGGTCCGCCGACGTGTGCGGGCGGTCTGAGCGATCCGACCACCACCGCGCACTCGGACTTCTACGTCACCGACAACGCACCGACGCCCTATCAGCCGCGCACGACACCGAAATTCGATCGGACGAAGCTGTTCCAACTCCTGTTCGGGGAGCCGAAACTTGGATAACCGCGCACGCGCCTTCCGCGCGACAGTGATCAAACTCGGTGCCTTCGCCGTCGTGATGGTCCTGGTGTTCATCGGCCTGGTGGTGGTGTTCAGCAACTATCGCGGCGGTGGCTCCGACGGCTACAAGGCGATCTTCACCAGTGCCTCCCAGATCAAGTCGGGCAGCAAGGTCAAGATCGCCGGCGTCGAGGTTGGTACCGTCAAGAACGTCTCGCTCACCCGCGACAACCAGGCGCTCGTCGGCTTCAGCGTCGACGACAAGTACACCTTGCCGAGTTCGGTGCGGGCCCTGATCCGCTACCAGAACCTCACCGGTGACCGCTACCTCGAACTGACCCAGGGCGCCGCCGATCCCGGCGAGACGCTGTCGGCGGGCGACACCATCCCGGAGACGCAGACCGAGCCCGCCCTCGACCTCGACAAGCTGCTCGGCGGGTTCAAGCCGCTGTTCCGCACGCTGAACCCGAACGAGGTCAACGAGTTGTCGGCGTCGCTGGTGGAGGTGTTCCAGGGCCAGGGCGGTGCGCTGAACAAACTGCTCGCCGACACGTCGTCGTTCACCAACGCGCTCGCCGACCGCGACCGGCTGATCGGTTCGGTGATCGACAACCTCAACGACCTGCTCGGCACCCTCGACGGCGACCGCAAGGGCCTCGACACCAGCCTCGACCAGATGCAGCTGCTGATCAGCGGGCTGTCGGCGCAACGCGGCACCATCGGCAACGCGATCAGCGAGACCGCCGAGACCACAGAGGGTCTGGCCGATCTGCTGGCCGACACCCGCCCGGCCCTCAAGTCGACGCTGACCAGTATCGGGGTGGCCTCGGACAACGTGGTGCAGGCAGAACCGTTCCTGCGGTCCCTGTTGCCGCGACTGCCCAACGACTACAAGATGTTGTCGAACCTGGGCAGCTACGGGGCATGGCTGCAGATCTACTTCTGTCGAATCCGGTTGTTGCTCAGCGGACCCGACGGCAAGCAGTACTTCTTCACATCCAACGATGTGATGGGTGACAAGACCAAGGCCGGGGGGAGGTGCAGTTACCCGTCATGAGCGGACCTTTCGGAAATCTGTTCCGCAGTCATCGATCCGAATCGGATTCGGCCGATGTCGAGCGTGAGAACAAGCGGGGCGGCCGCACCCGCACCCAGATCGGTGTGATCGGCATCGTGGTGACGTCGATGGTGGTGCTGGTGGCATTGCAGATGGACAAGCTGCCCTACCTCTCGCCGATCAGCACCTACACCGCCTACTTCGACGACGCCGGTGGCCTGGTCACCGGTGACATCGTGACCGTCGCCGGCATCAATGTCGGTACGGTGGAGAAGATCTCGCTGGCCAAGACCGACGACGGCACCAAGGCCGCGGTGGCCTTCCGGCTCGCCGACAGCGTCGTCATGGGCACCGAGACGCAGGCGGCGATCAAGACCGAGACCGTGCTCGGCCGACGCAATGTCACCATCATCCCGCACGGTGCCGGCCGCATCGAGCCCGGCGGGGAGATCCCCAACCGCAACACCGTTGCGCCGTACTCGCTGACCGACGCCCTCGACGACGCCACCGATACGCTCGCGAAAACCGATACGACACAACTCAACCGGGCCCTGGGCGTGATGTCGGAGACCTTCTCCCAGACCCCGGATCAGGTGCAGGGTGCCGTCGACGGTGTGGCACGGCTGTCCAAGGCGATCGCCGACCGCGACAATGCGCTGCGCGAGCTGCTGGCCAAGGCCAACTCGGTGAGCTCGATCATCGGTGACCGCAACGAACAGATCAATCGCCTGCTGATCGACGCGAACTCGTTGCTGGGGGAGTTGCAGTTCCGGCGTGCGGCGATCGCGCAGCTGATCCAGGGCACCCGCGACGTGGCCGCCCAGATCAGCGGCTTCATCGACGACAACAACGCCCAGCTGACCCCGGTCCTGACCAAGTTCAACCAGGTGCTCGACATCCTCAACGACAACGAGCAGAACCTGAAGGACACCGTCGACCGGTTGGGGCCGTACGCGAATGCGCTCGGCGAGGCCGTCGCCAACGGTCCGAACTTCGACTCGCTGGTCGGCGTCAGCACCTTCGGTGACTACACCGCCACGTTCATGAAGATCCTGCAGCAGAAGTATCCGGAGGTCGCAAAGGCATGGGGATACAGCGGATTCCCGCTGCTGCCGCAAGCATGGGGGCCAGAACCGACGCCGCGCACCACGCGGCCGGCGGTACCGTCGCCGACCATCCCGACGCCGGAACCGGCGCCGTCGACCAGGTCGGGAGGCTGAGATGAGTTCTCGCACCCTGGGAATCGGCAAACGCACCTGGCTGGTCGCCGCGGTGGTGGTGCTGCTGGCGCTGGTCGCCGTCGCCGCCTACGTCGGTTACAACCGTGCGACCACCAAACACATCACCGCCTACTTCCCGACCACCACCGGGCTCTACAACGGCGACCCGGTGAAGGTGCTCGGTGTCGACGTCGGACACGTGACGTCGGTGACCCCTCGGGAAGGCGACGTGAAGGTCACCCTCGAGGTGCAGCGCGACCTGCAGATCCCCGCCGACGCCAAGGCCGTCGTCGTCGCCCAGTCGCTGGTGTCGGGCCGGTTCATCCAGCTCACCCCGGTGTACTCGACCGGTCCCGAACTCGCCGACGGCGCCGACATCCCGATGGAACGCACCGCGGTGCCGATGGAGTGGGACCAGGTCAAAGAGCAGCTGGAGCGGATCACCGAGGCGGTCGGCCCGAACGGAACCGACAAGGGTACCGCGGCCGAGGCCATCGACGTCGGCGCCCGCAACCTCGACGGCAACGGTGAGGCGATCCACCAGTCGATCACCGAGATGTCCGACGTGCTGGCCACCCTGTCCTCGGGCCGCGACGACCTGTTCGCCACGATCCGCAACCTGCAGAAGCTGACCGACGCACTGTCGACCAGCCACGAACAGCTGGTGCAGTTCAACGGCCGCATCGCCTCGGTGTCGGATGTGCTCGCCGACAACACCGAGGCACTCGACGGCGCCCTGCACAACCTCGACTCGGCGATGGGCGACGTGCAGGACTTCATCGACAAGAACCAGGCCGCACTGACCGCGTCGGTGTCGAAGCTGGCGCAGACCACGGGCATCCTGGCCGAGAAGAACGAGCAGATGCGCGGGCTGCTGCACTCGGCGCCCAACCAGCTCGCCAACTTCTACAACATCTACAACCCGCTGACCGGATCGCTGTCGGGGGTGTTCGGTCTCGGCATGGGCAACAACCTGATCACCCTGCTGTGCGGCACGATGGAGGCCAACAACCGTCCCGGCCAGAGCGAGGCCGACGTGAACTTCTGCGTCGACACCCTCGCACCGCTGCTGTCGCAGATGTCGGTGGCCTACCCGCCGTTCATGATCAACCCGGTCACCGGCGTCAACGCCACCCCGGACCAGGTGACCTACCAGAACGCGAGCGTCAAGGCCCGCGCCCAGGCCGGGATCCGGGCGCAGGATGCCGCCACCCGCAAGGCCAACGGCGGTGGGCCACTGGCCGACCTGCTGGTCCCGTGGGGCGGTGAGGGCTGATGCGACGCACACGCCTGGGGCGTACACGTCTGACGGTGGCCGTGGCCACCGTCGCCGTCGCGGCCATGGCCACCAGTTGCGGATTCGACGGGATCAACAGTCTGCCGGTGCCGGGTGCCGAGGGCACCGGCTCGGGGGCCTACAAGATCAGCGCGGTCATCCCGAATGCCGCAGGCCTGGTGAACAATGCGCCGGTGATGATCGACGACGCGACGGTCGGCAGTGTGGGCTCGATCGACGTCGACAACTGGAACGCCAAGCTCGACCTGCGACTCAACTCCGGGGTGCAGGTGCCGGCCGGTTCACACGTGATGGTCGGTATGACCAGCGTGCTCGGTTCGACGCATCTCGCGATCGTGCCGCCGGAGCACCCGACGGGCGCATACATGCAGCCCGGCGATCAGATCCCGTTGCCGAAATGTCCGGAGAGCCCCAACCTTCCGCAGCCCGGCGGGGAGCGGATCCCCGACGTCACCTCCGCACAGCAGGTGCCCGGCTGCAGCTATCCGACCACCGAGCAGGTGCTGAGCTCGTTGTCGGTGGTGCTCAACGGCGGCGGACTGTCGCAGTTCGGTGACATCGTGCACGAGGTCAACGCGATCTTCGACGGCCGCGACAAGGCCATCAAAGCCCTGATCCCGCAGCTCAATGTGCTCGTCGCCGACCTGAACGGGCAGCGCAACAACATCATTCGTGCGATGGAGGGTCTCGACCGGCTGACCGCCGGGATCAATGCACAGACCCCCACCGTGCAGAAGGCGTTGCAGGACGGGCCGGAGATCCTGAAGTTGCTCAACGAACAGCGTCAGCAGTTCGTGGCCGCCCTGGACTCGGTGGGCAAGTTGTCGGCGAACACCAACGACATCCTCGAGCAGAACGGGCAGGACATCCGGACCATCGTGGACAACATGTCCAAGGCGTTCCAGGGTCTGGCCGACGCCGGTCCGGCGCTGCCGGGTTCGCTGCGCATCCTGCTGACCTTCCCGTTCCTGGAGGAGATGATCCCGACGATCGTGCGCGGCGACTACGTCAACTCCGACCTGGTGCTCGACCTCACGGTGCCGACCCTGCAGAAGACCATCCTGCGGTCGGTGGGTGTGGTGGGTCCCGAGGGCGTCTCCGGCACGCCGGCCGGCTCGGCGGGACGCGGACTCAATCCGTTCACCTCACCACTGGTCCCGAGCGGCGAAGGGGGTAACTGATGAAGATCACCCGGTTCGTCCGGATGCAGCTGACGATCTTCGCGATCATCACCGTCATCGCCATGATCGCCATGGCCGTCTACTACGTGCGGGTCCCGGCGATGTTCGGGATCGGCCGCTATCACGTGACCCTCGAACTGCCCAGTACCGGCGGCATCTACGAGAACGCCAACGTCAGCTTCCGCGGCGTCAACGTCGGCAAGGTGCAATCGGTGCGACTGACCGACGGCGGCGTGCAGGCCGACCTGTCGATCCGCAGCAGCGCGAAGATCCCGGCCAACTCCCAGGCGGCGATCCGCAGCGTGTCGGCGGTCGGTGAGCAGTACGTCGAGTTCACCCCGCCGCCCGGCGACACCAGCACCGAGATGCTCGCGAACGGTTCGGTGGTGCCCACCACCGATGTGCCGGTGGAGATCTCGGCCGTGCTCGATCAGGCGACGGCACTGCTCGACGAGGTCGGCGACACCCAGTTGCGGTCGCTGATCGACGAGGCGTTCACCGCGTTCAACGGCACCGCCGAGGATCTGCGACGACTCGTCGACTCGATGATCCTGTTCGTCGGTGACGCCAACAAGAACGCCGATGTCACCGTGCAACTGGTCGAGCAGGCCGGACCGCTGATGGCCACGCAGTCCACCACCGCCGGCCAGATCCGGGCGTGGACCGCCGACGCGGTCAAGGTGACCGATCAGTTGCGGGCCAACAATCCGGAGATCACCGACCTGCTGCAGAAGGGTCCGTCGACCGCGGCGTCGGCGCAGCATCTGTTCGAGCAGATGGACCAGTCGTTCCCGCTGCTGATGAGCAACCTCAACGTGGTGTCCAAGACCACCGCGGTGTATCTGCCGAACCTGCAGCAGGTGCTGGTGATCTACCCGCGCCTGATCGATGCGCTGCTCACCTCGCTCAACGCGGGTAGCCCGGAGTACGGCCCCAGCGTGATGTTCTCCCTCGGACTGCAGGATCCCGCGCCCTGCACCGTCGGCTACCTGCCGAAGTCGGAGTGGCGTTTCCCGTCGGCGCAGACCGCCCGGGAGCTCCCGCCCGGCATGCTGTGCCGGGTGCCGCAGAACTCGCAGATCGCGGTGCGCGGCGCCCGTAACTTCCCGTGTGTGGAATACCCCGGCCGCCGGGCGCCGACGCCGGAGGAATGCGCGGAGGGCTACACGCCGATCAGCAACCGTGTGGTGCCGTTCCCGGAGGGCATCCCCGGAGTGCTGCCGGCGCCGGCCGGATATGTGACGCCCGGGACGCCGTCGAACCACGAGTCCGGACCCGCCGTGTACGCCACCACGTACGATCCGGTGTCGGGGGACTTCATCGGTCCCGATGGCAAGACGTACAACGCCGGGACCGGCGAGCAGGACCAAGGACGAGACTCTTCATGGCAGAACCTGATCACACAGGCGGTGAGCGCCAAGTGACGGTGCCGGTACGGTCGGCACCGCTGCGGCGTCGCCGCAAGGACACCAACCGACCGTCCACCGCTGACACGCCGGCCGCCGACAAGGTCGCCGACACCGGGACGACCGGCGGCGAGGTCACCGAGGACACCACCGTCGACGACACGGTTGCCGGCGAGACGGTTGCCGAGGACGCGGTTGCCGAGCACACGGTGGCCGGCGAGAAGGTCGCCGACACGGGGGCGGAGGAGACCGCCGCCGATGTGGCCGCGATCGAGGTACCGCCGGGCGAACGATCCCCGGTCACGCTGACCGAGTCCGACGACGATGTGGCCGCCGGCGACGCCGACACCGTCGAGGCCAACCTGTCCTATCGGCAGCGTCGCCAGCGCCGGCAGGCCACGACCGGGGAATCCGGTCCGGGCGGGGTCACCAGATCGTCTGCGCTGAAACGACGTTCGGACCGGCCGATCGGCTGGCTGGTCGCGGGACTGCTGTCGGTGGTGGTGATCATCGCGCTGCTCGTCACCGCGGCGGTGTTCGCGATCGGGTTGAACCGGATCGATCATCGCAACGACCTGCGTGCGGAGTACTCGCAGTTCGCCCAGCAGATGACGGTGTCGATGACCAGTCTCAACCCCAAGAACGTCGACGCCGCGCTGAAGACCATGCAGGACAAGACAAGTGGCACCGCGCAGCAGCGGTTGTCGCAGTCGATGTCGCAGGTGGTCTCGCTGGTGCGGGAACAGAATCTCGAGGTCGCATCGACGGTCCTGTCCGACGCGGTCACCAAGGCGACCGGCTCCGACGGGTCGGTGATCGTGGTCTACGGCTGGCAGATGAAGCCGGAGGACCCGAAAGAGGAGACCATCGTGCAGACCTTCCGCTGGCGGATCGACATCACCCGGATCAACGGGGAGCTCAAGATGACCAACTTCGAGTGGGTGACCTAGTGCGGATCACCACCTCGCGCATCGTCGGTGCGATCCTGGCCGTGCTGCTCGTCGCATCGGCGGCGGTCGCCGGTTTCCTGGGCTACCAGTACTTCGACGCCCGCGCCGTCGAGAACTCCCGAGACGAGTCCCTGGCCGCCGCGAAATCGTATGCGACGACGATGTTCGGCTATGATCCGGGCAATGTCGCCGAGCATGTGTCGCGCTCCCAGTCGGTGGTCACCGGATCGGCGAAGTCCCAGTACGACAAGCTGATCCAGACCCCGATCGAGGGTCAGCAGATCACCTTTGTCGAGGGCGTCAAGAAGCAGCAGGTGGTGTCACAGGCGGTGATCCAGGACGCCGGGGTGGTGACCAACACCCGCGACACCTCCACCGTGCTGCTGTTCATGAACCAGTCGGTGAGCCGCAACGGCAAGGACCTCGTGCGCGTCGACCCGAGCCGGCTGACCTTCACCATGACAAAGCAGGACGGGCGGTGGATGATCGAGAACATCGACATCATCACCGACGACTCGTTCCGCAGCCGCATCTCCCAGGTGTCCACCCCGCCGTCGAATGCCGTGCCGCTCCCCGGCCCGAGTTCGGCGCCGTCGTCGGCGTCGGCGGTGCCGTCCCAGCAGCCGGCGGGGTAGCCTCCGTCGCAACGGCTTTCGTGCCCGGCCGGCGTAGGTCTCGACTCGGGTCCGCGCGGTGCCCGGCCCGGTTCGGTCATCGACTCGGTCCATGGGATGGCGGCGAATGCGCCGGGTCCACATCCCGAGATGGCCGGGCCCGCAACCGGTCCGAATGCACGACCAACGAGAAGGGCTCCCGCCGGCCGGCGGGAGCCCTTCTCGTACTGCGTGTCTCAGCTGATCACGGCTGGTAGCCCAGCGGCAGCATCGTCGACTTGTGCTCGACGAAGGCCTCCAGACCCTCGGGGCCGCACTCGCGTCCGATGCCGGAGTTCTTGTAGCCGCCGAACGGGGAGCCCGGGTCGATGGCGTAGAAGTTGATCCCGAAGGTCCCGGTGCGGATCTTCCCGGAGATCTCGATCCCGCGCTCCACATCGGAGGTCCACACCGACCCGGCCAGGCCGTAGTCGGAGTCGTTGGCGATCGAGATGGCCTCGTCGACGTCGTCGTAGGCGATCACCGACAGTACCGGACCGAAGATCTCCTCCTGGGCGATGGTCATGTCGTTGGTGACGCCGGTGAAGATGGTCGGGGTCAGGAAGTGTCCTCCGTCGAGCCCTTCGGGGCGGCCACCCGCGAGTGCCATGGTGGCGCCGGCCTTCACCCCGGCCTCCAGATAGCCCTCGATGCGCTGGAGCTGTCGTTCGCTGATCACCGGGCCGAGCTGCACCTCGGGGTCGGTGGGCAGACCCACCTTCATCGCCTTGGCGGCGTCCACCATCGCCGCGACGATCTCGTCATGTCGGCTGCGCGGCACCAGGACCCGTGTCTGTGCGACGCAGGCCTGGCCGGTGTTGAACAGGCCGAGGAACACCAGCATCCCGACATTGGCGGCGAGGTCGACGTCGTCGAGCACGATGGCCGCGGACTTGCCGCCGAGCTCCAGCGAACACCGCTTGAGCGACTGCGCGCACACCGCGCCGATGGCCTTGCCCGCCGCGGTGGAACCGGTGAAGGTGATCTTGTCGACGTCGGGATGGGCGACGAGGGCCTCGCCGGTCTCGGTGCCACCGGGCACCACCGAGATGACGCCCTCGGGAACGCCTGCCTCGGTGAAGATCTGGGCGATCAGGTTCGCGGTCAACGGGGTCTCCGGCGCGGGCTTGAGCACCACCGAGCAGCCGGCCGCGAGCGCACCGCCGAGCTTGTTGCACACCAGGAACAGCGGCACGTTCCATGCGGTGATCGCACCGACCACACCGACCGGATCGCGGGTGACCTTGGTGGTGCCGAACAGGCCGGTCCGGAACTCCTCCCACGGGTAGGCGCGGGCGGCGGCGGCATAGCCGCGCAGCACACCGGTGCCGGGGAGCTTCTGCAGCATGTCCACCGCCGACGGCGGGCCGCCCATCTCCGACGACACCAGCGCACTGATCTCCTCGGCGCGGGCATCGATCAGGTCGGCGACACGGTCGAGGACATCGGCGCGATCGGCCGGCGGGGTGTCGGCCCACACCCCAGACTCGAAGGATGCGCGGGCGGTGCGGACCGCGGTGTCGACGTCGGTGGCGTCGGCGCTCGGGACCGAGCCGACGCGCTCACCGGTGGCGGGGGAGAACACCTCGAGGGTGTCGCCGGAATGCGGGTCCACCCACGTTCCACCGATGTACAGCTGGGTGTGATCGACGCCGGCCCCGACCCCGCGCTCGACGATCTCGGTCATGAATGCGCTCCTCGATTGTGTGATCCCCCCGCGCTGCGCGGGAAATGTGAACTACTCCACAATCGATACTAGAACACGTTCTAACTTGGTGGCGACGGCTCCGCGGCGATACCTCTGGGTCAGATGACCCGGTGTCAGGCCCCGAATCGGATGCGGGCGATCAGGGTTTCCACCGCGTCGTCGAGCACTCGGGCGCGGGTGGCCGGATCGTCGGCCTCGAGCAGCGTCTGCCGGTCCGCCGAGCCGATCGGCAGCCGCGCCGCCCAGCCGTACACCCCGACCGCGGCGAGGTCGTCGGCGTCGAAGCGGGGGACGTCGTCGTCGATGGGGACCCCACGGGCGGTGAACGTCTCCTCGACGAGTTCGCGGATGCGTGCGCCGACGTCGAGCAGGCCGGGGACCAGTGTGGGGTCGTCGGCGGGTTCGGACAGGCGCCGGATGCGGGCCCGCGGGTACGGGTCGTCGGGCAGCCACTCCTCGACGACGAAGCGCCACCGCCCGACGCAGGTGAGCGTCGACTGGCCCGTCCCGGGATCGGTGACGAGCTGGTCGATGGTCGCGAAGGTGCCGACGTCGTAGCGTTCCTCGCCGCCGCCGACCTCGTGTCCGCGCGCGATCAGCACGACCCCGAAACCGGAGGGGCGCTGGTCGTCACCGGCGGTTCGGGTGACGTCGTCGAGCATCCGGCGGTAGCGCGGCTCGAAGATACGCAGGGGGAGTTGTTCCCCGGGCAGCAGTGCGCTGCCCAGGGGGAACATCGCGATCGGCACCGACGCTGCGCCGGTGCCGTGATCGGTGTCGGTCAGGGCTTCGGCTTCGCGTCCAGGACGACCTCGAACTCGAGCAGATCTGCTCCGGTCGCGACCGGCTGCTGCCGTTCCCCGGCATGTGCCGCGCGGGCCGGGCCCGATGCCCACGCCTGGAAGTCCTCCTCGGTCTCCCACTGGGTGACCACGAAGTATCGGTCGTCGCCCTTGACCGGGCGCAGCAACTGGAATCCGAGGAATCCCTTGGAGCCGTCGACCGATCCCGCACGGTGGGCGAAACGCTTCTCGAGTTCCGCGCCGGCACCCTCGGGCACATGGATTGCATTGATCTTCACAACTGCCATGCGACCCACCCTAGTCCGGGCCACCGGCAACCGAGTCCGATCTGCCCGGTCCGGCGCGTGCGCAGGTAACGTCGTCGCCTGTGGGGATTCCTGTGACGAGACCGGTGGCCGATCGGGGGCTGCTCGACCACGGCGGACTCGGGCCCGACGATGCGGGGAGCCTCGGGCCGATCGTGCTGGTGCACGGGCTGATGGGACGTGGCCGAACGTGGCGGCGGCAGGTGCCGTGGCTGCGGCGATACGGCCGTGTGTTCACCTTCGACGCCGCTTTCCACACCGGCGCCGGAGCGGAGGGACCGGAGGGCCCCGACGACCTCGCCACCGAACGATTCGTCGCCGACCTCGCCGAGATCCTCACGTGGATCGACCTCGGCCCCGCGGTACTGATCGGGCACTCGATGGGTGGGCTGCATGCCTGGTGCACCGCGGCGCAGTACCCGGAGATGGTGTCGGCGATCGTCGTCGAGGACATGGCTCCCGACTTCCGCGGCCGCACCACCGCCGCCTGGACGCCGTGGTTCGAGTCGTGGCCGGAACGCTTCGCCACCGAGGCCGATGCCGTCGCGATGTTCGGCCCGGTCGCCGGACGCTACTTCTACGAGGCCTTCGACGACGGCCGGCTGCACGGCGAGCTGTCGACGTGGGCGGAGGTCGCCGAGGAATGGGGCCGCCGCGACTTCTGGACCCAGTGGCGCAAGGTGGGCGTCCCGACGCTGCTGGTGGAGGCCGAGCACGGGGTCACCCCGCCCGGGCAGATGCGAAAGATGGCCTCGATCAACGACACTGCGATCCACTTGCGAGTGCCCGGTGCGGGGCATCTGGTTCACGACGACGCCCCGGATCTGTATCGCGGTGCGGTGGAGGCATTCCTGTCCGGGCTGCCGCCGAGCCCTCACTGACGCGCCACGACGACAAACCCCGTACCCGACGACAAACCCCGTACCCGACGACAAACCCCGTACCCGACGACAAACCCTCCACACTTCTTCGGATGCACAGCCTTTGGGGGTGATGCGTCTGTCGAGGTGTGGAGGGTTTGTCTCAGATGGGGGTTACTGTGGGGCCGGGGCGACGTAGCCGCCGGACATGCGCCGGTAGCAGTGCGCGTAGAACAGCTGCCCGATCGGCCAGGTGACGATGAGCCCGACGTAGCACAGGAGGGTGCCGACGTAGGACAGGGCATTGGCGACGACGAGGGTCAGCAGCGAATTCGACACCGACGTCTTCGCCAGATTGGCCGATTCGCCGAGCGCGGCCGTCGGCGAACTGCTCTTGTCGATCACGAAGAACACCGCGAACTGCAGGAAGAACAGCGCGACCAGGCCGGGGATGATGCACAGGATCAGGCCGATGCCGACGATCAGGCCGACCAGCAGGCCGGCGAGGAACACCTGACCGATGCGCTGCGGCTTGAGGAAGGTGGCCACGGTGACCGGTTCGCCGTTGGCGACGCGCAGGGCGCCGGTGGTCATCGACACCTGCAGGTAGATCAGCACGATCGCCATGACGATGTAGATCAGGATGCCGATGATGAAGCCGCCGACGCTGAACGAGGAGACCTCGTAGCTGTAGCTGTATCCGTTGCCGTAGTCGGCGGTCTGCGTGGTGGTCGTGCTCGACAGCGCGGCGACGACGAAGTAGAGCGCCGTGGCGACGGCCGCAACGACCAGCACCAGGAGTCCGGGCACGATCATCGGTCCCGGGTTGGCCTTGAACTGGGCCCACGCCCAGCTCAGCGCCTCACCGATGTTGACGTTCTGCGGTGCACCGGGAGCCCCACCATAGGGGGCGCCGGCCGCAGGCACACCGTATCCGGGGGTGGCCCCGTAACCGGGAGTGCTGCCGTAACCCGGGTTGCTGCCGTAGCCGGGAGTGCTGCCGTAGGGCGGCGGGGTGGCTCCGGGCGGGGTGGTTCCGGGCGGAGGAGTGCCGTAGGACGGGGGCTGCTGGTCGCCGGGGGTGCCGTACGTGGGCGGAGTGCCGTAGGACGGGGGCTGTTCGCCACCTGTGGGGGTGCCGTAAGGCGGTGGGGTCTGCGGCGGCTGGTACTGGCCGCCGGCGGGGGGTTGCCCGTATTGCGGTTGCCCGTACTGGGTCTGGCCGTACGGATCGGCACCGCCGGCACCCGGCTGCTGGGACGGGTCGTCGTCGGGGCCCTTGGAGAAGTTGGGATTCTGATTAGGGGGCTCGCTCATGGCGGTCAAGGTAGCAAGCCGAACATACTCCGGAGAAGACCGTGTAGAGCGTCCGCCGTACGTGGCGCGCGAACGGCCCGCCGATCGGGTAGGCGGTCAGGCCCCCGATTCCCCGGCGAGACAGAACCTGCCGTCGGCGGTGATCTCCACCAGGCCGTCGGTCAGCAGCGAGTCGAGCGCCCGCGAGCGCTGCGGTGGATCGGTGGTCCAGGCCTCGTCGAGCCGAGCCTTCTCGACGGGGATCTTGCTGCCGCGCAACACATCCAGGAGCAGCCCCCGAACCTGGCGGTCGGTCCCCGCGAACTTCTGCGCGGCCCGGCGCGGCCCGGTGTGTGCCGGTCGGCCGCGTGCCACCCAGGCGCACTCGGGGACCGGGCATCGATCGCAGTCGGGGTTGCGCGCAGTACAGACGAGCGCGCCGAGTTCCATCAGCGCCGCGGAGAATCGTGGCGTGTCGCGGGCGTACGCACCCCGGCGTGTCCGCGGCAGGATCGCGTCGGTCTCGGCCAGATCACGCTTGCTGGGGTTGCCGGGCTCGGCCCGACCGTGCACCGCACGGGCGATCACCCGGCGCACATTGGTGTCGACCACCGGCACCGCCTGGCCATAGGCGAAACACGCGACGGCGCGTGCGGTGTAATCGCCCACCCCGGGCAGTGTCAGCATGGTCGCGACGTCCTCGGGGACCCGGTCGTCGTGCTCGGTCGCCAGGACACGGGCGCACTCGTGCAGTCGCAGCGCACGGCGCGGATAGCCCAGCTTTCCCCAGGCCCGCAGCACGTCGGCCTGGCTCGACGCGGCCATCGCCGACGGGGTCGGCCAGCGCTGCACCCACTCCTGCCACGGACCGACGACCCGGGCCACCGGAGTCTGCTGCAACATGATCTCGCTGATCAGGATGTGCCACCCGCTCAACCCCGGCTCTCGCCAGGGCAGATCCCGTTCATGGACGTCGAACCAACCGACGATTGCGGAGAATGGCAAAATGGATGGCATGGCGAATATGACCCCGAAGCGTGCGTGGCAGGTTCTCGTGGAAGGCAACAAGCGTTTCGTCGCCGGTGAAGCGAAACATCCCAGCCAGGGTATCGAGGATCGGAACCGGCTCGTCGGGGGGCAGAATCCCCACGTCGTGCTGTTCGGATGCGGTGACTCCCGCCTCGCTGCGGAGATCATCTTCGATCAGGGTCTCGGCGACATGTTCGTCGTCCGGACCGCCGGCCACGTCCTCGACTCCGCGGTGCTCGGCTCGCTCGAGTACGCCGCCGAGGTTCTCGAGGTCCCGCTGATCGCGATCCTCGGCCATGACAGCTGTGGCGCGGTCAAGGCGACCCTCGAGGCCCTCGACGACCTGCAGATCCCCGGCGGATACATCCGTGACGTGGTCGAACGCGTCACCCCGAGCATCCTGGCCGGCCGTAGTGAGGGACTGACCCGGGTCGACGAGTTCGAGGCCCGCCACGTCGTCGAGACCGGCCAGCTGATCATGCAGCGCAGCCGGATCATCGCCGACCGTGTGCTCGACGGGAAGCTCGCGATCGTCGGCCTCACCTACCGGCTCAGCGAGGGCGCGGTGCAGTTGCAGGGCGTCTACGGCGACATCGGCAGCACCACCCTGCCGCCGCGCGCGGCGGCCACCGAGGCGCTCCCGGCCGGGCAGTCCGACGCCGAGTCGGCCTGACCGGGTCGTGGTCTTCTCCGGCCGTTAGCGCACGATCGCCCTACCGAAGTGGCGACACGCCGATGACGGTCGCCCGACCCCGCCGATCCGGCCGATAGCGTGGGGGCCGTGATCGAACCGCAGGGCCCGCTCCCATCAGAGATCTACTGGCGACGACGCATCGTCGCCGGTGGAGTGGTGGTCGCCGTCGTGGCCCTGGTGATCGGTCTGATCGTGTGGACCCAGACCGGTGGTGACGACAACGCCAAGAACGCGGCCACCACCGCGTCTTCGAGTGCCACCACGACGCCGTCGACGGCCACCCCGAATGCCTCGGTCGATCCGTCGCAGGCCCCGTCCGGTGGCGGCCTCGGCGGTGGCGGTGGAGACGCCGGCACCGCACCCGAGTCCAGCACCCCGGTCGAGTCGTCGGCCCCGGTCGTACCCGGTGCCACCCCGGCCGACGGTTCGGTCCCGCTGTGCACCGACCAGTCCATCGCGGTGGTGCTCTACACCGACAAGCCGACCTACACCACGGGCAGCCAGCCGGTGTTCACCATCGTGACCACCAACGCCGGCCTCACCGCGTGCACCCGGGATGTGGGCAAGGCCGCCCAGAATGTCATCGTCCGCACCCTCGACGGCACGCGGACCCTGTGGTCGGCACGTGACTGCTCGCCGATCAACACCGTCGACAACCAGGTGCTGCAGCCGCAGCAGCAGGTCAAGGACGAGATCACCTGGTCGGGGACCACCAGCACCGCCGGCTGCAAGACGCCGCGTCAGCCGGTGCCCGCGGGCTCCTACCAGGCGATCGGCAAGATGGGCGAGAAGGAGTCGGCGCCGGTGACGTTCAACGTCGTCGCCCCGGCCCAGCCCTGATCACCCCAGCCCTGATCGCTCGTGCCCTGATCAGCCGGGACTGACCATCCCGGTCCGGCCCTGATCGCCCGTGCCCTGCCCGGGCAGCCCGATCACCCCGCCCTGACCTGCCGCGGCGTCGTGATCGGAGATCAGGTGGTGGCGCGCACCATCAACTCGACCGGCAGACGTGTGCTCTCCGCGTCACGTCCGGCCACCACATCGAGCAGTCGACGTGCCGCGGTCGCGCCGATCTGACGTGCGGGGGAGCGGACGGTGGTCATCGGTACCGGGAGCTGCGCGACGATCGGGATGTCGTTGTAGCCGATCAGCGCCAGATCGTCGGGGATCTGCAGACCCAGGTCGCGGGCCACACCCAGGACGCCGATCGCGATGGTGTCGGAGACGGTGAAGACCGCATCCGGCCGGTCCGGGCGATCGAGCAGCCGACGGCCCGCCTCGATCCCGCCGTCCACCTCGAATGCCGACGACACCACCCGATCCGGTCGCAGCGGTATCCCGGCGGCATCGAGTGCGGAACGGAACCCGGCGAGCCGGTCGGTCGACGTCGTGGCATGGTCGGGCCCGCAGATCACCGCGAGGTCGGTGTGACCGCGGTCGAGCAGGTGCCGGGCCGCGAGATAGCCGCCGTGGTGGTCGTCGGCGCCGACGAACGGCAGCCCGGCGTCGGCGTGCCGGGTCACCGTCACCATCGGCACCGACACGGTCAGCGATTCGACGAAAGCCTTTGCCGGTGCGTGCAATCCGCTCAGCAGTAGGCCGTCGACCTGACGTCCGGCCAGCAGGTCGATGGCGTCACGCTGGGCATCGGCGTCGTCGGGTGGACTCGACAGCAGCACCGAGTAGCCGGCGCGCGCCGCCGCCTCCTCGATCCCCTGATAGGTGGTGGCGACGACGCCGTCGGTCAGCCGCGGCATGACGACGCCGAGTGTGGTGGTCTTGCGGGTGCGCAGGCTGGCGGCCCAGACGTTGCGGCGATAGCCGAGTTCCTCGGCGGCCTGGCGTACGCGCAGGGCCGACTCCGACCAGCCGTCGGCGGGCTCGGGCTGTCGGAGGACGCGCGATGCGGTGGACACGTGGACCCCGGCGCGTTCGGCGATCTCCTTGAGCGTCGGTGCCCGATCGGTTCCCATGTGAGTCGCGTCCTCCTTCGGTGCCAGGTGTCTCGGCCGACCTGGTCGTCGGGGAAGGTTGACCGAACCCCGGTGATGGATCTAGCCTACGTGATGCAAACGTTCTTGCAAACGTTCTCGCCATCTAGGAGGAGCCCATGTCCACTCAGAGTCTCGGTGAACTCTTCGCCCTCGATTCCCTGCTCGACGAGGACGAGATCGCCATCCGCGACACGGTCCGCCGGTTCGGGGCCGAGCGACTCCGTCCGCACATCGCCGACTGGTTCGAGGCCGGTGACATCCCGGCCCGGGAGATCGCCAAGGAACTCGGGCAGCTCGGCGCCCTCGGCATGCACCTCGACGGCTACGGCTGCCCCGGCACCAGTGCCACCGCCTACGGTCTGGCCTGCCTGGAACTCGAGGCCGTCGACTCCGGCATCCGCAGCCTCGTCTCGGTGCAGGGTTCCCTCGCGATGTTCTCCATCCACCACTGGGGCAGCGAGGAGCAGAAGAACGAGTGGCTGCCGAGGATGGCCGCCGGTGACGCGATCGGCTGCTTCGGCCTGACCGAACCCGACTTCGGCTCCAATCCCGCCGGGATGCGTACCAACGCCAAGCGCGACGGTGACGACTGGATTCTCAACGGCACCAAGATGTGGATCACCAACGGCTCCATCGCCGACGTCGCCGTGGTCTGGGCCCAGACCGACCTCGAGGACAGCCCGCGCGGCATCCGCGGCTTCGTCGTCCCGACCGACACCCCGGGATTCTCCGCCCCGAAGATCACCAAGAAGCTGTCCCTGCGCGCATCGGTGACCTCCGAACTCGTCCTGGAGGACGTGCGCCTGCCCGCATCGGCGATGCTGCCCAAGGCCGCAGGCCTGCGCGGACCGCTGACCAGCCTCGGTGAGGCCCGCTTCGGCATCATCTTCGGCGCCATCGGTGCCGCCCGTGACTGCCTGGAGACCGCCGTCGAGTACGCGCAGTCCCGCGAGGTCTTCGACAAGCCGCTGGCCGCCTACCAGATCACCCAGACCAAGATCGCCGACATGGCACTCGAGGTGGGCAAGGGTCATCTGCTGGCCTACCACCTGGGCCGGCTGAAGGACAGCGGGAAGATCCGCCCCGAGCAGGTCAGCACCGGCAAGCTGAACAACGTCCGCGAGGCCATCGCGATCGCCCGTGAATGCCGAACCATCCTGGGCGCCAACGGGATCACCCTGGAATACCCGGTGATCCGGCACGCCAACAACCTGGAGAGCGTGCTCACCTACGAGGGCACCTCCGAGGTGCACCAGCTGACCATCGGCAAGGCACTGACCGGGTCGGGCGCATTCCGGTGACCGACGGTGCTCTCGACGGACTGGTGATCGCCGACTTCGGTCGTGTGCTCGCCGGGCCGTACGCCACGATGCTGCTCGCCGACCTCGGCGCCGAGGTGATCAAGGTGGAACGTCCCGGAACCGGGGACGACACCCGCACCTGGGGCCCGCCGTGGGTGGGTGACCAGTCGTCCTACTTCCTCGGCGTCAACCGGAACAAGTCGTCGGTCGCCATCGACCTCGCCGATCCCGAAGGACTCTCCGCTGCACGGGAACTCGCAGCCCGGGCCGACGTGGTGGTGGAGAACTTCCTGCCCGGCACGCTGGATCGGCTCGGCCTCGGCTACGACGATGTGGCGCAACTCAACCCGGATGTCGTGTACTGCTCGGTCACCGGCTTCGGCGGGAACAACCTGCTGCCCGGATACGACCTGCTGATCCAGGCCGTCGGCGGTCTGATGAGCATCACCGGCCCCGATCGCGACACCCCCACCAAGGTGGGCGTCGCGATGGTCGATGTGATCACGGGATTGCATGCGGCCGTGGGCATCCTGTCCGCGCTTCGGTATCGCGACCGCACCGGCACGGGGCAGCGGGTGGAGGTCAATCTGCTCTCGTCGTTGCTGTCGGCGCTGGCCAACCAGTCGTCGGGATATGTCTCGGCCGGTGTGGTCCCGCATGCCATGGGCAACCGGCATCCGAGTATCGCGCCGTACGAGGTGTTCGCCGCGTCGGATCGTCCGCTGGTGCTCGCGGTCGGCAACGACCGCCAGTTCACCGCGCTCGTCGACGTCCTCGGCCGCCCGGAACTGGCCGTTGATCCGCGGTTCGCCACCAACACCGACCGCGTCGCACACCGCGAGGTGCTGGTGGCGATCATCAACGAGCTCCTCGCCGCCGACACCGCCGACGGCTGGTTCACCCGGCTGACCGAGCGGCGGGTCCCGTGCGGGCCGCTCAACGACATCGCCGACGCGATCGCGCTCGCCGAGCGGCTCGGCCTGTCCCCGGTGGTGGAGATCGACGATCCGAACCGTGACGAGCCACTTCGACAGGTGGCCAACCCGATTCGGCTGTCGGCGACCCCGGCCACCTATCGGTCGGCACCACCGCGACTGAACGAGCACGGCTAGCCGCGGCCGCACCGCACCGCGGGGCCGGGTGGATGATCCATTCGTCCCGCGGTGCGGTGCACCTGTGGGGTCCGCCGAGTCCCGATCACCGGTGTCGGCCGAGTGCTATAACGGGGCATGGGCGAATCCGTACTGTACGAGAGCTCCGGTGAGATCGTGACCATCACGATCAACCGCCCTCATGTCCGCAACAGCATCGACGGCCCCACCGCGCTCACGCTGCGCAACGCCTTCCGGCGGTTCGACGACGACGCCGGAGCCAAGGTCGCGATCCTCACCGGAGCCGGTGGAACATTCTGCGCCGGAGCCGATCTCACCTCGGTCGGCGATCCCGAGCGGCGTAACGATCTCGACCCGGAGGGCGGCGGTGCCGGCCCCATGGGGCCCACCCGCATGACACTGTCCAAACCGGTGATCGCCGCGATCGCCGGTCATGCGGTGGCCGGTGGACTCGAACTCGCCCTGCTCGCCGATCTCCGCATCGTGGAACGCGATGCGGTCCTCGGGGTCTTCTGTCGACGCTGGGGTGTACCGCTGATCGACGGCGGAACCGTCCGCCTGCCGCGGATCGTCGGACTCGGGCGGGCATTGGACCTCATCATGACCGGACGGCCCGTCGACGCCGACGAGGCACTGGCCATCGGACTGGCCAACCGCGTCGTCGAATCCGGCCGATCACTTTCGGCAGCACGCGAACTCGCCGAGCAGCTGGTGACCTTTCCGTTCGAATGCCTGCTCACCGACCGGGCATCGGCCTATGCCGGTCTCGACATGACCGTCGCCGATGCCCTGCGCGCCGAGGGGGTGGCGGGCGTACCGGTCGTCGCCAGAGAGGGAGCGGCCGGTGCGGCACGCTTCGTCGGCGGTGCCGGACGGCACGGACAGTTCGACGAGGACCCGCCCGAACCCCGGTGGTGAGCGCCCCGGTGTGGGTCAGTTCACCGCCACCGGTGCCGCGGCCCCGACAAAGGCGACGATCTGCAGTCCGCCGGGATTGGTCTGCAGCGGAACCTCTTTCCAGTTGTTGGTGACCCACACATTGCCGGACGGGTCGACGATGATCCCGGTGCTTCGGGTCAGCCCGTCGAAGAAGTAGCCGAGTCCGTCCGGCGAGATCGCATCACCGGTCCGGCTTCCCGGCGGGCAGGTGGACGGGTCGGCGCCACAGAACTTCGAGACACGCTTGCCGACGAAGTTGCCCACCCAGACGTTGCCGTCGCCGTCGGTGGTGATGCCCCACGGAACGGTGACGCCACCACCGTGCAGCGGACCGGCCAGGGTCTTTCCGGTGGCGGTCAGTGCCGCGACCGAACCGAGGGACCCGGTTCCGGTGGGTCGGTCGGGACACGGCAGCGTGATGATCCCGGAGTTGGCGATCCACACGTTCCCGTGCCGGTCGGTCGCCAGGCCCAGCGGATTGTCCACCTGCGGTCCGGAGATCGGGCTGCGCAACGGACGTCCCTGCCGGTCGAGAATCGCTATCTTGCTGTCGGCGAGACCGCTGACGAACAGTGCGCGCCCGTTGTCGACGATGTGGAACGGCTGCTTCACCCCGGCGGGGACATTGCGCGCGCGACGCGGATCACCGTCGGGGTAGACCGTGAGGGAATCGTTGCCGCAGTTGGTGGTCCAGACCGCGCCGGTGCGGTCGGTGGTCATCCCCTGCGGCCAGTCGATCTGCCCCTGCGTGAAACCGGTCGCGGGAGAGAGCGCCACGCCGTCGGGGGAGAACTTCGACATCGAGTTGTGCGGCGGCTGATCGGCTGCAGGACAACCCGGTTCGGGTGCAGCGAAGCCGAAGTTGCTCACCCAGATGTTGTCGGAGTGGTCCCGGGTGATGCCATAACCGGCTCCACTGAGCCCACCCCCGGTGATCGGCCGGCCACCCACCAGCCTGCCGTTCGGCGAGAATCGGAACAGATACCTGCTGCCGCACACCGGGGTCCGCGGATCACTCGCATACTCGTAGTTCGCGTTGACCCAGACATCGCCCTGCCTGTCGATGGTGAAATTGCCCGGGCCGGAAAGCAGTCCGCCACCACCGTCGAACCTCAGCGCCAGCGTCCAGGCCACCGGCGGGACCACGAGTGCGCCCGGATTCCGTGGTGCGCGCACAGACACCGCGAACACCTCGGCCACCTTCGACGACGGGCTCTTCGCGAGGTTCGCCATCCCGGCCATCACGGTGCCGGGGCGGCCGTGTGAGGCAGTGGTGGTCGCCTGTCGCAGTGCCACACACCCGGCGGTGGCGGTGGTACAGGCGGCCACCGCATTCGACAACGAGGTGAACGCGGCCATCGTCGAGGTCTGGGGACCGTTGGGAGAACTGCGCAGTACGGACCCGATCCATCCGGTGACCGGATCGGCGAGATCACCTGCCATCATGGCCGCATTCCGGACGCCCGGTGCGGGCCCGCCGATACCCCGGCCGCCGGCACCCCCGATGAACTGGGCCATGCCGTATCCGGCTGCCACCGTGGTCATCTCGTTGACGGTGAGATGCCCGGGAACCCCGGGGCTGATCGCGGCGAGCGAGAGGAACGAACCGGGTTGTCCTGCGGGTGTGGCGGTCACGTAGAACGCCTCGCTCGGGCCGGGACGTGCCGTGGGGCGCAGGGTGAACCGCCCATCCGACGAGGTGAGCGCGGTGCCGGCGGGCCGGGCGGTGCCCTTGGCCGAGCCGGTGATCCACGCCTGCACATCCCAGGCCCGGGATGGTCCTGCGGTGGCCACCGTGCCGGTCACCGTCGACCCGGCCGGCGCGGCGTGCGCAGGTGGAGTGGTGGCGACCATCGTCGAACCCAGCAGCAGGGCCGTCGCCGCGATGACAAGGGAGATCCGTCGGATACGCACTGATCCTCCGATGTTCCGGTGGCGCGGTCGGGCCTGCCCCGCGGTGTCGAGGGGCAGCGTACCGGGCATCTCGGGCGTGGGTGCGGGGATCGGCGAACCCCGATCGCGGGTGTCGGTGCAGATCAGGTGGCCGCGAGCGGCGTCGGAGGCCGCCGGACAAAGATGACACCTCAGAGCGGGTTCAGATGGATTATCCACCCGAACCCGCTCTGAGGTGTCGGTTCTGTTCGGGACTCAGCCCTCCAGGGAGTACTTGTCGATCAGCGGCGCCAGGAGCTCGGCGGCGCGGTCGCCGGTGATCACATCGGCCTTGTCCACCTTGGTGATCTGCTTGGAGGCGCTGTCCTCGTAGACGTGCTCACCGATCATCCGCACGTTCTCGTCGTAGGGCCACACGAAGGCCAGTGTCCGCCGGACGAGGTAGTAGGCATCCGGGTCGTAGGCGCTCTCAGAACTCTCGGCCGCGTCGTCGCCGATCGAGGCGAAGACGTTGTCGCCGAGCATCTTTCCGGGGACGAACTGGTTGAACTCGGCCTCTCCGGCGAATCCCCAGTCGGCCACGGCCATCTTCTGGCGTCCGGTCCACATGACGAGAATGTCGATGTCGGCGAGGGTCCGGTAGAACTCGCGGACCTGATCCATCCCGTCGAGGATCACGCCCTGGCCGCCCTCGAACAGGCGGTAGTGGGGGTGGCGGACGGTCATGTTCTCGGCGAGCAGCTCGTCATAGCGGCCGGACACCTCCAGCAGCCCGTGGCGGCGGTAGTTGACCAGGATGCGCCGGTGGGTGGGGTTCTGCTCCTGCTCGATGAGGGTGTCGATGTCGTCGAACATGTGCACCAGCTCATGCTCGTAGGGGGACTGCGGCTGGGCGGACTGTTCGGTCGAGGCGAAGGCGGTCATGGGTTCTCCTTGTGATGTGCGGCGGCGGATCGACATCCGACGCCGGGTGGGCTGAGTGGGACTGTGGTCAGAGGTAGCGGCTCAGATCGGGGTATCCGCCGATCTCGTAGCCGCCGTCGACGACGAGGCTGGTTCCGGTGACGTAGCTCGCGGCCGAACTGGCCAGGAACACCGAGGGTTTGGCCAGTTCGGAGGGGTTCGCCGGACGTTTGATCACGGCGTTCTCGTTGAACTCGCCCATGATCCCGTCGTTCTGGATGATGAAGCCGGCCATCGGGGTGTCGACCAGGCCGGGAAGGACGGTGTTGACCCGGATGTCGTGGCGTGCGAGTTCGAGTGCGGCGTTCTTGCTGAACATCTCCACGCCCGCCTTACCCGCGGCATAGGCGCTGCCCGCGTACAGCGGCATATGGGCGTTGACCGAGGCGATGTTGACGATCGCGCCTCCCTTGCCGCCCGCGATCATCGACGTCGCGGCGTACTTGGTGCACAGGAAGACCCCGCGCAGCACGACGTCGATGGTGAAGTCCCAGTCCTCGACGGTGAGGTCGACGATCGGTGCCGGTCGCAGCGCGCCCGCGACGTTGAACAGGCTGTCCAGCGGGCCCTCGAGTTGGACCTCCGCATGGGCCACGGCCTCCTCGACGACCTCCGGGTCGGTGACACTACCGGCAAACGGCACATACGCGTCGCCGAATTCCTTGGCGCCGAGCGCCATTGCCTCGGCATCGAGGTCGAAGGCCAGAACCCGCCCACCCTGCGCGATGACCTCGGTGGCGATGGCCTTGCCGATGCCGGAGGCGGCGCCGGTGACCAGTGCGCGCTGTGGAGGGGTCGATACGTTCGTCATTGAGTGCTCTCCCAGGGGGCGATGGATGTCGATGACGCGGCCGGCCAGTGCCGAGGACTGGTCTGCCGGACCGCGTCGGGTGAGGTGATGCATTGGACTGCATCGGTTTTCGGATCGGCGCCGGGGCTGCCGGTCGCGCATCACAACCTTCTCGCAGCCCGGCTGTGATGTCCATTACATTCCTGGAGTCGATCTGTTAGCCTGATGCTTAACCTGCCAGGTAGAAGGAGTGCACAGCCCGTGGCATCCGAAATGGCATCGGCCATCGATCTGAACCTGCGACAAGTCCACTACTTCGTCACCGTGGTCGACGAGGGGCATCTGGGGCGTGCGGCCGATGGGCTGTACATCAGTGCTCCCGCACTGTCGCAGCAGATCCGCAAGCTCGAGAAACGGCTCGGTACCGAGCTTCTGGATCGCTCGGCACACCCGTTGCGACCCACCCGCGCCGGCGATCGTCTCCTTGCCGAGGCGCGTGTGCTGTTGCAGTCGGCGACGCGTGCGGTGGAGGCCGTGCAAGAGGATTCCGCACGATTGCGGATCGGATTCATGACCGCGTCGATGACCCCACAGACGCGACGGCTGCTCGCCGAACTGCGTGACCGTCATCCCGGATGCGAGATCGAACTCGTGGAACTCGCTTGGGACAAACAGGCATTCGCGGTTCAGAAGGGCATCGTCGACGTGTCGCTGATGCGGCCGCCGGTCGCCGATCCAGAAGGGCTGCGGTTCGATCTGCTGTGTCGCGAAGGGCGAGTGGTGGCGCTGCCGGTGGATCATCCGTTGGCACAACGGGGCTCGGTTGCACTTGCCGATCTGGACGGAGAAGTACACGTCACCGACGACGAGGCCGACGCGGTGTGGGTCCGCTGGTGGGCATGCGATCCGCGGCCGAGTGGACGGCCGGTGGTGTACGGCCCGTCGGTGCACACCATGAGCGAATTGCTGGAGGTGGTGGCCGACGGGAACGGGATCTCGATCACCGGCGAGTTCGTCCCCTCCGCCCACGTCCATCCGGACGTGGTGTTCGTCCCGGTGTCCGACGTCGAACCGTCGTCATTGTGCCTGTGCTCGCGGTCGGGCGACTCGTCGCCGATGGTCCGGGCCGCCAGGGAGGTGGTCCGGACCATCGGGGGTGCGGCGAACGATCGTGTGGGGTCGTGACCTCGCCAGGGTGAGGTCACCCGGTTGCCGAAACCTCCGCGGCGTGCGGTGGAGCGTGTTCGCCTGGGGTGGTGGTTGCGTTCCGGCCTCGGGTTGCGGGCGTTTCGACTCGACTTGTCGCTACGCTCCGCGTCGGCTCAACCATCAACTGCTGCTTGTTGGGTCGGTTCAACCGTCAGATGCTGTTTGCTGGGTCGGCTCAACCGTCAACTGCTGCCGGCTGATCGACTGTGTGGACGTGATCCGGGAGGAAGAAGTCAACCGGCGGCAGGCGCAATGGTGCGGCTGTCGCCGCGGAACTCGGCCACCACGTGGTCACCACACCGCACGGTGACGTCGTAGATACCGTTGCGGCCGAACCGTTCCCGCTCGACCGCCTCGGCGACGAGGATGTCGCCGAGGCGGGTCGGGCGGAGGAAACGGATGTCGGCGCGGGCGGCGACCGCGGCATCCGAGCCGCTGTTGCACGCCATCGCGAACGCGGTGTCGGCGAGGAGGAAGACGAAGCCCCCGTGGGTGATCTCGTGACCGTTGACCATGGTCGCGGTCACCTGCATGGACATTCGCGCGTGCCCGGGACCGAGTTCGTCGAGCACGATCCCCGAGGCGCGGGATGCGGCGTCGGCGTCGAACATGGTGCGGGCGATCGGATGGTCGGTGCCGACCGCGGACTCGGTGGCCGTCATGGGTCAGTCCTGTTCCGGCTTGGCGACCAGGGTCAGCACATCGTAGGTGGCCACCGGGTCACCGTCCTGGTTGGACACCACGGCATCCCACCGGACCTCGCCGTAGTCGGCGCTCTGCCGCGGGGTGATCTGCTTGGCGGTCAGCGTGACGGTGAGGGTGTCGTCGGCCTTCACCGGGGTGAGGAAGCGCAGCCCGTCCACCCCGAAGTTGGCCAGCACCGGCCCCGGCGCCGGATCGACGAACAGTCCGGCCGCCAGGGACACCACCAGGTAGCCGTGTGCCACGATCCCGCCGAACATCGGATTGGCCGCGGCGGCCTCGGGATCGGTGTGTGCGTAGAAGGTGTCGCCGGTGAACTCCGCGAAGTGGTCGATGTCGGCACGGGTGACCTGCCGAGAGCCGCCGACGATGGTGTCGCCGAGGCATAGCGCTCCCAGATCCTTGCGGAACGGGTGGATTCCGGACTCGATCCGGTCGGCACCGGTCACCCACTGGCGGCCGACAGCGGTCAGCACGTTCGGGGTGCCCTGGATCGCGGTGCGCTGCATGTGATGCAGGATGCCGCGGATACCGCCGAGCTCCTCGCCGCCGCCGGCCCGGCCGGGACCGCCGTGCACCAGGACCGGGAGGGGAGAGCCGTGACCGGTGGACTCCCGGGCGTTCTCGGCGTTCAGCACCAGCACACGACCGTGATAGGCGGCCAGCCCGCGGACGATCCGCCCGGCGAGAGCCGAATCCTTGGTCACCAGGGATGCCACGAGGCTGCCCTTGCCGCGTGCGGCGAGCGTCACCGCGTCGTCGGCGTCGGTGTATCCGATGACCGTGGCCACCGGGCCGAAGGCCTCGATGTCGTGGGGCTCGGGAGCGTTGCTGTCGTTGGCACGCAACAGGATCGGGGAGAGGAACACCCCGCGTGCGGGATCGGCGCCGACGACGTCGACATGGTCGGGATCGCCGAAGACGATCTCGGCCGATTTGGTCAGACCCCGAAGTGAGGTCAGGACCTCGTCGCGCTGCTCGAGCCCGGCGAGTGCACCCATCCGCACATCGGGGTTCGCCGGATCGCCGATCACCACCTGTGCCAGCCGTTCGGATGCGGCGGCCACGACGTCGTCGACGAGGGCGGCGGGTACCAGTGCGCGTCGGATGGCGGTGCACTTCTGTCCGGCCTTGGTGATCATCTCGTTCACGAGTTGCCCGACGTACAGATCGAACTCGGGATCGGAGACCTCGACATCGGGACCGAGGATCGACGCGTTGAGCGAGTCCGCCTCGGCGGTGAAGCGCACCGCGGCCGAGACCACCTGCGGATGGGCCCGCAGGATGGCTGCGGTACCCGCCGACCCGGTGAACGCCACCGAGTCCTGGCCATCGAGATGATCGAGCAGATCCCCCGCGCTGCCGCACAGCAGCTGCACCGAACCCTCGGGCAGAACACCGGATTCGACGATCCGCCGGAAGACGAGTTCGGTGAGGTAGGCGGTGTTGCTCGCGGGTTTGACGATCGACGGCACGCCCGCGATGAAGGCGGGTGCGAGCTTCTCGAGGAATCCCCACACCGGGAAGTTGAAGGCATTGATCTGCACCGCGACCCCGCGTCGCGAGGTGTGGATGTGCCGGGCGACGAACGTACCGTTGCGGCCCAGCACTTCGACCGGACCATCGAGGTGGACGGTGTCGTTCGGCAGTTCCCGACGTGCCTTGCTCGCATAGCTCAGCAGGGTGCCGAAGCCCCCGTCGATGTCGATCGCCGAATCTCGAGCGGTGGCACCGGTGTGCCGGGACAGCGCATAGAACTCGTCCTTGCCGGCCATGAGGGTGAGCGCGAGCTGCTTGAGCAGGGCTGCGCGCTCGTGAAAGGTCAGGGCGGCCAGTGCCGGGCCGCCGACCTCACGGGCATGGTTCACCATCGCGGCCCGGTCGAGTCCGGTGGCCGAGATCCGGGCCACCTCCGAGCCGTCGACCGCGCTGAGCAAGGGGGTTCCCCGATCGGCGGCACCGAACCATCGGCCTTGCGTGTAACTCTCGAGCAGTGTGCTCACATTCGACTCCATCCACCGTCCATTCGGTCGGTAATTACGATGGGCCGGGGCCCGGTGGAATGTCAAGGGTGCGGGTCAGGCGGAGGTGTGGCCCAGGCCGTGGAAACTCATCCGGACGATCGCGTCGGCGATGGTGTCGGCGTCGGCGCCGGCCCGCGGGCGATACCACTCGATGAGCGAGTTGACGGTGCCGAACAGCAGGCGGGCCACGAGTGCGGGATCGATGTCGGGATCGAGGTCGCCCTCGCGGACGGCTTGCTCGACGAGGTCGGTGACGAACGCGTCGAACTCGCGGCGACGGGCGAGTGCGCGGCGTTCGACGGCGCTGTTGCCCCGGACCCGCAGCAGCAGGGTCACGTAGGGGAGCTCGGCGATCAGGATCTCGACACTGCGTCTGGCCAGGTACTTCAGTCGATCGATGTAGGGGCCCTCGGTGCTCCCGGACTCGGTGGTGGCCGCGAACAGTGCGTTGAGGGCACGGTTCAGTGCGAGCTCGAGCAACTCCTGCTTGCCGGATACGTGGTGATAGATCGAGGACTTGCTGAGCCCGAGCCGGTCGGCCAGGACGTCCATCGACGTCCCGTCGTAGCCCTTCTCGTTGAACACCTTGACCGCCACCGCCAGCAGCGAGTCGAGGTCGTATCCCGGACGTCCGGGCTTACCGGTGCGGCGCGTGACGGGTCTGGTGCTCATGTCGCCATCCTTCCATTTGCGGGGGTGCGGACTCGGCCTCGGAGGCGGCGCGGTCTTGAAACCGACCGAAAGTTCGGTTATTAATTGTTCTCACACCCCAAGGAGTCCGGCATGAACACGATCACCCTCGAGGTCCACGACGACCGGTACGTGGTGACCCTCGACCGTCCGGCGCGCCGCAATGCCATCGACGCCGAGATGATCGGCGAACTGCATCAGGCCTGCGCGAGCATCGAGACGACGCCCAGGCCGGTCCTGCTGACCGGAAACGGTGACCACTTCGCGGGCGGCGCCGACATCGGTGAGCTCCGCGACCGTGGCCGCGAGCAGGCCCTCGCCGGCATCAACCGCAACCTGTTCGACCGGATCGCTGCGCTGCCATCGCCCACGGTGGCGGCGGTGAGCGGATACGCGCTGGGTGGTGGGGCCGAGCTGTCGTATGCCTGCGACATCCGGATCGCCGCGCCGACCGCGGTGTTCGCCAACCCCGAGCCTGCCCTGGGCATCATGGCCGCGGCCGGTGCCGGCTACCGGCTGCCCGGCCTGGTGGGCCACTCGGTGGCCAAGCAGGTACTCCTGGCCGGACGCACCCTCGATGCCGCCGCCGCACTCGCGGCCGGACTGGTGATGGAGGTGGTCGACGACCCGGTCGCCGCAGCACATGGGGTGATCGACCGCATCGTGCGCCAGTCGGCGCTCGCGCTGCGGCTGACCAAGACCCTCGTCGACGCACCCGGCGCACACGCGTGGGCCGACGACATCGCACAGGCGGTGCTCTTCGAGTCCGAGGACAAGTACGAACGGATGACCGCATTTCTGGAGAGGAAGCGATGACCAGCAATCCCACCCACGTCGGCGTGATCGGAGGTGGACGGATGGGTGCAGGGGTCGCACAGGTCTTCGCGGGCCTGGGCGCATCGGTGACGCTCGCCGAGTCCGCCGACCGTGACGCCGCCCGTGCGCGTATCGACGAGGGCCTCGCGCGGGCCCACGAGCGTGACAAGCTCGGCGGCGCCGACCCGGCCCTGATCGGGGACCGGATCGTCGTCGTCGATGCGGTCGAGGCGCTCCCCGGAGGTCTCGACCTGGTCGTCGAGGCGGTGCCCGAGGACGCCGCGTGCAAGCTCGCGGTGCTGTCGGCGGCCGAGAAGATGGTCGACGACACCACCGTCCTGGCCTCCAACACGAGCTCGCTGTCGATCGGTGAACTCGGTGCGGCGCTGAACGATCCGAGCAGATTCATCGGGATGCACTTCTTCAACCCGGTGCCGGCGTCGGCGCTGGTGGAGATCGTGCGGGCACCGGCCACCGCCGCGGGCACCGTCGAGAGCGTCCGTGACTGGGTGGCGGCGCTCGGCAAGTCGGCGGTGGTGGTCAACGACGCGCCCGGCTTCGCGACCAGCCGCCTCGGCGTGTGCCTCGGGCTCGAGGCCATCCGGATGCTGGCCGAAGGGGTGGCGTCGGCTGCCGACATCGACCGCGCCATGGAACTGGGCTACCGCCATCCGATGGGCCCGTTGCGCTCCACCGATCTCGTCGGCCTGGATGTGCGGCTGGCCATTGCCGACCATCTCGCCGACACCTTGGGTGACCGCTTCGCCGCACCGGAACTCCTGCGCGACAAGGTCGCCCGCGGTGAGCTCGGACGCAAGACCGGACGCGGCTTCTACGACTGGGAGGACGATCGACGATGACGGTGACCCTGGAGGTGGACGGCGCCCTGGCGACGATCACCATCGATCGCCCCGCTGCGCACAACGCACTGGACCTGGACACCAAGACCGCATTCCTGCGGGCGGTGCACGCCGTCTCCGGCGACGGCACGATCCGGGCGGTGCTGCTGCGTGCCGAGGGCAAGAACTTCTGCGTCGGACAGGATCTCGGTGAACACGTCACCGCACTCGAGGCCGACGCCAACACCGCGATGGATACCGTTGCCCAGCACTACAATCCGCTGATCGAGGCACTCGATTCCCTGCGGGTCCCGGTGGTCGCGGCAATCCAGGGTGCCTGTGTGGGGGCGGGCTGGGGTATCGCGCTGACCGCCGACATCCGCGTGGCCGGTACCCGGACCTCGTTCGCGACCGCCTTCACCGGTATCGCCCTGGCGAGCGACTCGGGTCTGAGCCGGGGCCTGGTGGCCGCCCTGGGCCCCAGCCGGGCATCGGGTCTGATGCTGTTGGGCGAGAAGGTGTCCGCGGCGCAGGCCGCCGAATGGGGACTGGTGCACCGGCTCGTCGACGACGCCGACGTGCACGATGTCGCCCGTGAGATCGCGGCGACCCTGGCCGCCGGCCCGACCGCGGCCTACGTCGAGGTCAAGGCCCTGATGCGGGCGGCCGACGGCACCCTTGCCGAGACCCTCGACCGGGAGGCGAAGGCGCAGTCGCGGCTGGGCGCCACCGCCGACCACAAGGCCGCGGTCACGGCCTTCCTGTCCAAGACCCGACCACAGTTCATCGGGAGCTGACCCGGGACGGGCGCAGGCGCCCTTGTGTCCCGGGTCACCTTCCGGCATACTATTACCGACCGATTATTCGGTATTGAAAGTAGGCTCGATGTCCACCTCGAATGTCTTGGACACCAACGCATCCGACGATCTGGCAGCACAGTTCGACCAGATCGTCGCCGACGGTGCTCGAATCGAACCCCGCGACTGGATGCCCGACGGCTACCGCAGCACGCTGATCCGGCAGATCGCACAGCACGCACACTCGGAGATCATCGGGATGCAACCCGAGGGGAACTGGCTGACCCGTGCCCCGTCGTTGCGCCGCAAGGCGATCCTGATGGCCAAGGTCCAGGACGAGGCCGGTCACGGCCTGTACCTGTACTCGGCCGCCGAGACCCTGGGCGCCGACCGGGCCGACCTCACCGGCAAACTCATCGAGGGACGCCAGAAGTACTCCTCGATCTTCAACTATCCCACCCCGACCTTCGCCGACGTCGGCACCATCGGCTGGCTGGTCGACGGTGCCGCGATCTGCAATCAGGTTCCCCTGTGCCGCACCTCGTTCGGTCCGTATGCCCGGGCGATGATCCGGGTCTGCAAGGAGGAGTCGTTCCATCAGCGCCAGGGCTACGAACTGCTCACCACGATGATGCGGGGCACCCCCGCGCAGCGACGGATGGTCCAGGAGTCGGTCGACCGGTGGTGGTGGCCGGCGCTGATGATGTTCGGCCCACCCGACGACTCCTCACCCAACACCGCGCAGTCGATGGCGTGGGGAATCAAACGCCACACCAACGACGAACTGCGCCAACGCTTCGTCGACATGAGTGTCCCGCAGGCCGAGGCGCTCGGCGTCACCTTTCCCGACCCCGACCTGGTGTGGAACGCCGAACGCGGGCACCACGACTTCGGTGAGCCCGACTGGAGTGAGTTCATGGAGGTCGTGAAGGGGAACGGTGCGACGAACCTCGAACGCATCGCGGTGCGTCGTGCCGCCCACGAGGACGGTGCCTGGGTTCGTGACGCCGCCACCGCATTCGCCGCCCGAGAGCAGGAGGACGACCGATGAGTCGGATCAAGGCCGAATGGCCACTGTACGAGGTGTTCATCCGCGGTAAGCGGGGGCTCAACCACGTCCACGTCGGATCGCTGCACGCGGCCGACGACGCGATGGCGCTGCGGCATGCCCGCGACGTCTACACCCGGCGAAACGAAGGGGTGAGCATCTGGGTGGTCCGCTCCGACGACATCATCGCCACCAGCCCGTCCGAGAAGGACCCGTTCTTCGCCCCGAGCGGAGACAAGGTGTACCGCCACCCCACCTTCTACGACATCCCCGACGCCGTCCCCCACATGTGAGCGCCCCCGATGACCGATCATGACCTTCTCCACTCCGACCACCCCGACGGGGACCATGCACATGGGGGACTCGACGATCCACAGGCCCATGGACAGTGGGCATTCGGAACCGGCTTCGACGACCCACTCGCCGGCGTCGACACCACCGTGCCCGCCGACGTCGACCCCGCCGCACTGGGCGCCTACTGCCTGATGCTGGGCGACGATGCGCTGATCAGTGCCCAGCGCCTGGCCCAATGGTGCGCCCACGCACCCGAACTCGAAGAAGAGGTGGCGCTGGCCAACATCGGCCTCGACCTTCTCGGACAGGCGCGACTGCTGCTCGCGCGGGCCGCCGCGGCCGACGACGCGGTGGTACCGGTGATCTCGGCGACCTCACCGATCCCGGCCGACGACGCATTGGCCTTCTTCCGGGACGAATCGGACTTCCGCAACGTCCATCTCGTCGAACTCGCCAACGGCGACTTCGCACAGAGCATCGTCCGGCTGCTGGTCTTCGCCACCTGGCGACTGGCCCTGTTCGACCGCCTGCGGACATCGACCGATCCCGTCCTCGCCGCCGTGGCGAGCAAGGGGGTCAAGGAGTTGACCTATCACCGCGACTACTCCGCGCGCTGGGTGGTCACCTTCGGCTGCGGGACGGCGCAATCGCGGCGCCGTCTGTCCGATGCCCTCGCCGCGGTGTGGCCGTACGTCGACGAACTGTTCGTCCCCACCACCGAAGAACGCATCCTCGCCCGGTCCGGTATCGGGGTCGATCCGAGTACCCTGCGCGCCGAGTTCGACGCCGTGATCACGCAGGTGTTGTCGGCCGCCGAGACCGAACTCGTTCCCGGACCCCGGATCGGGCGGGTGGCCGGCCGGGCCGGACGGGCCGGGCTGCACACCGGGCAGATGGGCTACATCCTCGCCGAGATGCAGTCCGTCGCCCGCGCCCACCCGGAAGGGGTCTGGTGAGATGGACTGCGCCACAACCATCGCCCCGCGAGAGATCGTCGGATCGGTCCTCGACCCGGAGATGCCGATGGTCACCCTCGACGATCTCGGGATCATCCGGGCGGTCGACGTCGACGCCGACGGGTCCGGAGTGCAGGTGACCATCACGCCGACCTACTCGGGGTGCCCGGCGATGGCCACGATTCGGGACGACATCACCGCGGCCCTGAACCGCGCCGGCCACCTGCGGGTGCAGATCCACACCGCACTGCACCCGGCATGGTCGACCGACTGGATCTCCGAGGCCGGCCGACGCAAACTACGGCAGGCCGGATACTCGGCCCCGGGTGCCGCACCACGTCGTGCCCCGGGCCCCGTCCCGCTGACCCTCACCGTCCGGACGCGGCCGGTGCACTGTCCCCAATGTGATTCCGACCGAACCGAACTGATCTCGGAGTTCGGTGCGACACTGTGCAAGGCACACTACCGGTGCCTCGCCTGCGGGGAACCCTTCGACCATATGAAGGAGATCTGACGATGAGCAGCCCCACCATCGCCGATCCCACCGCCACCACTCCGGCAGGCGACACCCCCACCCCGCTCGACGGTGCGGTGCGTGCGACCACCCGTACCCGTGGGTTCCACACGCTGACCGTCGCCGACGTCGAGTCCCTGTGCGACGATGCGGTCGCCGTCCGATTCGATGTGCCCGACGAACTGCGCGCCGCGTTCGACTTCCGGCCCGGACAGTCGCTGACCTTGCGGCGTGAGGTCGATGGTGTCGAACACCGTCGGACGTACTCGATCTGCGCGCCCGCCGGACAGGCACCGCGGGTGGGGGTCCGCGAGGTCACCGGCGGATTGTTCTCGACGTGGTTGGTGCGCGAGGTCCGGGCGGGGGACCGGATCGACGTACAACCGCCCGCGGGTGCCTTCCACGCGGATCCGGACATCGCCGCCCGGCACCTGCTGATCGCCGCCGGGTCGGGCATCACCCCGATGCTGTCGATCGCATCGTCGGTGCTCGCCAACCCGCAGGCCGCGGTCACCCTGATCTACGTCAACCGGCGTACCCGGTCGGTGATGTTCGCCGAGCAACTGGCAGATCTCAAGGACGAGTACCGATCCCGGATCGAGATCATCCACGTGCTCTCCCGCGAACCCCGGGACGTGGAACTGTTCAGCGGACGCCTCGACCGGGAACGACTCGGCGAGATCCTGGAGAGCGTCGTCGCCGTGGACGACATCGATCACGCGTGGCTGTGCGGTCCGCTCGAGATGGTCGACGGCGCACAACAGACGTTGCGGGAGTACGGGATCGGCGCCGACCGGATCCATCACGAACTGTTCTACGTCGAGGGGGCGGCGCCGGCGGTCGACCGTCACCGCGAACCCGGCGTCACCGGACCCACCAGCGCGGTGACCATCGTGCTCGACGGACGAGCCGTCACCGGCGACCTGCCCCAGGACCAAACGCTGCTCGACGCCGGGGAACAGCTGCGCGCCGACATGCCGTTCGCGTGCAAGGGCGGAGTGTGCGGCACCTGCCGCGCCAAGGTGACGTGCGGCGAGGTGGACATGCACCGCAACTACGCTCTCGAGGAATCCGAGGTCGACGCCGGTTTCGTCCTCACCTGTCAAGCATTCCCCGTCTCAGACACCGTGACCGTCGACTTCGACGCCTGACCACCCGAACTGGAGCTTCGCGATGACCAGCACCTTGTCCACCCCGGCCGGCGGTCCCGACACCGCCGACATCGAATACGCCTCACGAGATCAGATCGCCGACCTGCAGCTGCACCGGCTGAGATGGTCCTTGCAGCACGCCTATGACAACGTCGAGCACTACCGGCGGGCCTTCGACGACCGCGGCGTACACCCGTCCGACCTGACCGAACTCTCCGATCTGTCGCTGTTCCCGTTCACCGGGAAGGCAGATCTGCGGGCCAACTATCCGTTCGGGATGTTCGCCGTCCCCCAGGATCAGGTCTCGCGGATCCATGCATCGTCGAGCACCACCGGACTTCCCACCGTGGTGGGCTACACCGCCAACGACCTCGGCAACTGGGCGGACCTGGTGGCGCGCAGTCTGCGGGCCGGCGGTGTGCGCCCGGGCGACAAGGTGCACGTCGCCTACGGCTACGGGCTGTTCACCGGGGGACTCGGCGCCCACTACGGCGCAGAACGACTCGGGTGCACCGTGATCCCGATGTCCGGGGGGATGACCGAACGTCAGATCCAGCTGATCGAGGACTTCCGTCCCGACGCGATCATGGTGACGCCGTCCTACATGCTCACCATCCTCGACGCCATGCTCACCAAGGGACTCGACCCGGCCGCCACCTCGTTGCGCACGGGCATCTTCGGTGCCGAACCGTGGACCGAGAAGATGCGTCACGAACTCGAGCAGCAGTTCGGCATGGACGCCGTCGACATCTACGGGCTGTCGGAGGTGATGGGCCCGGGTGTCGCGCAGGAATGCGTCGAAACCAAGGACGGGCTGCACATCTGGGAGGATCATTTCTACCCGGAGATCATCGATCCGATGACCGGTGAGGTACTGCCCGACGGGTCCGAAGGAGAACTGGTCTTCACCTCGCTCACGAAGGAGGCGATGCCCATCATCCGATACCGCACCCGCGATCTGACGCGACTGTTGCCGGGGACCGCGCGCTCGATGCGCCGGATCGAGAAGATCACCGGACGCAGCGACGACATGATCATCCTGCGCGGTGTGAACCTGTTCCCCACGCAGATCGAGGAACTGATCCTGACCGTTCCCACCCTCGCACCCCAGTTCCAGTGTGTCCTGGACCGACCGGGACGCATGGACACCCTGACCGTCCGCGTCGAGTACCGGCCCGAGATCCCGCGCACCGAGGACCGTGCCGCCGCCGACACCCTGCGTGCACTCATCAAGAACCGCATCGGGGTGAGCGTCGACGTCCAGATCGCCGAACCCGGCAGTCTGCAACGATCGACCGGCAAGGCCAGACGACTGATCGACAACCGCCCGAAAGACCAGAAGGAGTTCTCCGCATGACGATCCGACTGTCGGTCTGCTATGGACAGCCCGCCGATCCCGCCGCATTCGACGAGTACTACGCGCGCGTCCACATCCCGCTGGCCAACGCCATTCCCGGCCTGCAGGAATTCACCTGGGGTCCCGTGGCATCCGTCGACGGTTCGACGCCACCGTACTACGCGGTGGCCAATCTGTTCTTCGCCGACGCCGACGCGTTGAAGGCCGGACTGCAGTCGGCCGAGATGGGCGCAGCCGCAGCCGATGTGGCCAACTTCGCCGACGGCGGCGCCACCATGTTCACCCAGGAAGAAGTGTCGGTTCGAGCCGGCTGACCGGTTCCTCGCGATGCTCGATCCCAGCTCAATCATCCATGGGTTGTGCCATTTTGGTGGTTGAGCCGA
>NZ_BCNF01000056.1 GCF_001485495.1 Gordonia desulfuricans NBRC 100010
CCCAGCGCATTCGAGATCAGATGGCGGTGGTGGCTCACCGAGAATGCGACCGCCGACTGGATGGGCGGGCGGGCGTTCTACCGCAACCGATTCGTCAACATCGGTGACCACCACAAGGATTCGGATATCCAGCCCGGTATCGACAACCCGGATCAGCGGATCGAATCCGATATCACCAATCTCGCGAGTTCGAGTCGGGTGCTGGTGTTCAGCTCGGGCGGCTCGTCCACCGGCGGCGTGATCCCGGCGATCGTCACGATCGTCTCGTTCACCAAGATCCTCTGGGACCTCTCGGGTCCGATGACGTTGGGCGGGATCGAGATCCCGCGCATGATGGTGTGGCTGGTCTTCATGTACGTGCTGATCGCGACCGCCGTCGCATTCTGGATCGGCCGCCCGCTGATCCGGCTGAACTTCTGGCGTGAGCGTCTGACCGCCAACTTCCGCTACTCGCTCGTCCGGGTGCGCGACGGCGCCGAGAACGTCGCCTTCTACCGCGGTGAAGACGTCGAACACCGCGGACTGATGGCGCGATTCGGCGCGGTGATCGACAACTATGGCAGATCATCTACCGGACGATGAAGTTCGTGGGCTGGAACTTCAGCGTCACCCAGGTGTCGGTGGTGTTCCCCTACATCGTGCAGGCCCCACGGTTCTTCGAGGGTTCGATCAAACTCGGCGACATGTCCCAGACGGCAGGGGCATTCGGCAATGTCCACGATGCGCTCTCGTTCTTCCGCAACTCCTACGACGACTTCGCCAACCTGCGGGCGTCGATCCTGCGTCTCGACGGACTCGAGGATGCCGACACCAAATCCCGTGCGCTACCCGAGATCGACACGGTCGACCGCGACCGGGCGGTGCAGCTGACCGACGTCGGTATCAGCACACCCGCCGGTGACGACCTCATCCGCGACCTGAACCTCACCCTCGGGCCCGGCGACGCGCTGGTGATCAAGGGGCGGTCCGGGGCGGGCAAGACCACCCTGCTGCGCGGGCTGGCTGGATTGTGGCCCTATGTCGACGGCGAGTTCGCCCGTCCGGCAGGCGATCGCACCCTGTTCCTGTCGCAGATCCCGTACATCCCACTCGGCGACCTCCGCACCGCCGTCGCCTACCCTGCGCTGCCCGACGCCGTCGGCGACGACGCCATCCGGGCGGCCCTGCAGCAGGTGTTCCTGCCGCACCTCGTCGACCGGCTCGACGAGGAGGAGGACTGGTCCAAGGTGCTCTCACCGGGCGAGCAACAGCGCGTGGCATTCGCCCGCGTCCTGTTGACGCGGCCCGACGTGGTCTTCATGGACGAGGCGACCTCGGCGATCGACGAGGGACTCGAGTACTCGCTGTACTCGTTGATCCGCACCGAACTCCCCGAGACGATCCTGGTGTCGGTGAGCCACCGCAGCACAACCGACCGCCACCACACGTCGTTGCTGGAGCTGACCGGCGGGGGCAACTGGGAGCTGCGTCCGGTGCAGGGCTGATCGGCCAGCGGCCGCCGACCGGACACCGGTGGCAGAGGGCGTTCTGACGAGCGAGTTTTACCATCTGATTACCAATTCCGGCGTTCCGGGCGTGCCGCCCTCGAATCGCAGTACGGTGATTCGCATCACACCTGTTTCCGCGATGCGAGGGACCTCAGACATGGCACAGCAGCACGAACGGATCACCTTCCCGCATGCGAGCGGGGCGAAGGTCGCCACGCTGCCCGAGGCGTTCCAGGCCTCGGTACGCATGCACCCGGACAAGGTCGCCCTCCGGACGGTCGGCGGCATCCAGCAGATCACCTGGGCCGAGTACGGCCGACGCGTCGAGTCGATCGCACGCGGTCTGGCCGCACTCGGGGTCGCCCGTGGCGACCGGATCGGCATCATGCTCACCAACCGCCCCGAATTCCACCTCGTCGACACCGCCGCACTGCATCTCGGCGCGGTCCCGTTCTCGATCTACAACACCAGTTCGCCCGACCAGATCGAGTACCTCTTCGGCAACGCCGACAACACGGTCGTGGTCACCGAGCAGGTCTTCCTCCCGGTGCTGGGTGCCGCGTCGACGGGGGTGACCACGACGATCGTCGTCGACGGTCCCGCGACCGGGACGATCACCCTCGACGACGTCGAGAATTCGGGCTCACCGGATTTCGACTACGCAGCGAGCTGGCAGGCCGTCGTGCCCGAAGACCTCGCCACGCTGATCTACACCTCCGGCACCACCGGGCCGCCGAAGGGTGTGGAGATCACGCACCGCAACATCATCGCCGAGCTGACCGCACTCGCCGAGATCGTCGACGTCGGCTTCGACGACCGCGTGATCTCATATCTGCCGGCCGCCCACATCGCCGACCGCGTCTCGTCGCACGCGGCGAACATGGCCCGCGGAATCCAGATCACCACGGTGCCCGACCCGCGGGAGATCGCCGCGGCGCTCCCGGAGGTGCGGCCCACGTTCTTCTTCGGCGTGCCCCGGGTGTGGCAGAAGATCCGCGCCGGGATCGAGGCCAAACTCGCCGAGGAGACCAGCCCGGTCAAGAAGAACCTCGGTGCGTGGGCGATGGCCGCAGGGGCTGCCGCCGCCCACGCCCAGCTGACCGGGACCGGGCAGGGGCCGATCTCCGGCATCCAGCACGGCCTCGCCGACAAACTCGTCCTGCAGAAGGTGCGGGCGGCGATCGGCATGGACCAGCTCACCTTCGCCGGATCGGGGGCGGCCAGCATCCCGTCGGAGGTCCTCGAATTCTTCCTCGGCCTGGGCATCCCCGTCCTCGAGGTGTGGGGGATGTCGGAGACCACCGGCGTCTCCACCATGACCACCCCGGCGAACATGAAGATCGGCACCGTGGGCAAGCCCATCTCGGGGATGGAGGTCAAGATCGCCGATGACGGCGAACTGCTCGTGCGGGGCCCGGTCGTGATGCGCGGCTACCGGAACATGCCGGACAAGACCGCCGAGGACATCGATCCCGACGGGTGGCTGGCCACCGGTGACATCGCCGCGATCGACGAGGAGGGCAACGTCACCATCGTCGACCGCAAGAAGGAACTGATCATCAACGAGTCCGGAAAGAACATGTCGCCCACCAACATCGAGAACGCGATGAAGGCGGCGTCCTCGCTGATCGGTCAGGTCGCCGCGATCGGCGACGGCAAACCCTATGTCTCGGCGCTCGTCGTACTCGATCCCGATGCCGCCGCCGCACGGGCCAAGGCGCTGAACATGCCCGACGCCGACGTCGCCGCGCTCACCCGGCATCCGGCGGTCATCGAGGAAGTGGTCACCGCGGTGCGATCGGGCAATGCGAAACTCTCGCGGGTCGAACAGGTCAAACGGCTCACCATCGTGCCCGAGGCCTGGGATCCCGGGGGAGTGGAACTGACCCCGACGATGAAGCTGCGACGCAAGCCGATCGCCGACAAGTACGCCGAGCAGATCGACCGGCTCTATCGTGCCGAGCCGGATGCCGGGGTGGTCGATCTGCGCTGAGTCGCCACCGCCACGCCCCACAGCACCAGCCACACCGACATCCCGCCGACCTGGATGCGTTGTGCCAGACCGAGTCGGTAGTCCCCGTGCAGATCGTCGGCGGCCAGCATCCACACCGTCGCGACGGCGATCACCACGAGAACCGCCAGACCCCAGTGCCGCAGCAGCGGCCAGACCGGGGTGCGCCATGCGGCGAGTACACCGAGGATCATCGCGCCGAAGATCGCGAACACCGCGACCGTGCTGGTCAGCGCATGGATGTGGTGCAGTTGGGGGAGTAGGCCGCTGGGCTCCTCGGGACAATCGGCGTCGATGTGCGGGATGCATTCGATCGGGGAGAGCGCATCGGTGATGGTCGCGACCCCGAACAGCGCGAGTGCCACGATCGCACCGCGTGCCGCAACTCCGCCGACCGCCGGCCGGGGTACCAGCATGAGTGCGGCCGCGCCGATCGCGCAGATGCTGGTGGTGACGTCGCCGGCGATGTACCACCCGCGGTGCGGGCGATGCGCGGCGTCGAGCTCGCTGAGGAAGCTGCGCAGCGGATCCAGCGGTGAGGCCCACAGGAACTCCAGCACCCAGGACGAGTAGCAGATCCCGGCCAGCGCCACCAGGACTCCGGCGCAGAGGAGACGCACGGTGAACTGTCGGCGATCGGCGGGTGGCACCCGGTCAGACTAGTAGGGTGAATCCTCGCTGGAGGTGACCATGCCCGAGGAGATGTCGCTGCGCCGCGGCCGCGGCCGTCCACCCGGCCCGCCGGTCGATCCGGCACGTCGCCGGGAAGAACTGCTCGATGCCGCCGAGCGGGCCATCCGGGTGTCCGGGCGGCCCGACGTCGGACTTGCCGACATCGCCTCGGCGGCAGGCCTCACCCGGTCGGCGGTCTACGCCGTGTTCTCCGATCGCAGCGCGGTGATGGAGGCCCTCGCCCGCCGGCACGCCGATATCATCCTGCGCCGGCTCGCGGCGATCGTCAACGGTGTCACCGATCCCGCCGAACAGACGCGGGCGGCCATCGACATCCTGGCCCGGTGGTTCGACGACGAGCCGGCCCTCGCACGCGCACTGACCGGCCGGCTCGACCGTCCGGCGGCCACCGACGACGGCCTGATCGTCGGCACCGTCGCCGACATCCTGCGGGACGGCTTCATCCGGCGGGGCGGTGACCCGGCCTCGGCGGAGCCGTGGGCGCATGCTCTCGTCGGGGCGGTCGCCACGACGGTCGGCTGGTGGGCGCAAACCCGAACGATGAGCCGCGAGCAGATCGTCGACCACCTGTTCCTGCTGGTCTGGGCGGGTTTCTCGGGAGTCGGCCGACCCCTTCCTTGACGCTCCCCGACACAAAAGACACACTGTTCTTTATGGGGATCAGGGTGGAGTCGCAGGATGCGGCGAGAATCACCGGGGCACGCAACTGGGCGGCGGTCCGAGCCGAGTTCCCGGTGCAGGTCGACGCGATGGCCCGGGGACTCCACGTGGGCGATCCGCCCGCCGACGCCGTGGTCGCCGACCTGGCCTCGACGCCCGGGGCCTCGTGGAGTTCGCTCATGGCAGCCCTCGACCGCCCCGCGGAACTCGACGAGATCTCCCCGGCGGCAGCGCACCTCGTGCGCACCGCCGCCACACCACCGTCATGGTTCGAGCCCGACCTCGCCCGTGCCGGCGCCGAGGCCTGGTGGCGCTTCGGCTCCCTGCAGTCGAGCACCCTCTATCAATCGCTGATCTACGGCTATCAGGCCCCCGGTTTCATCCGGCCCCTCGTCGCCACCGGCCGACTCGCCGACCGCACCTGGGATCGCGTGCAGTCCACCGCGCGCTGGGTCACCCTCGCCACCGCCCCCGGCCTGATGGAACCGGGCGGCCAGGGCTGGCTGGAAACCCTGCGAATCCGGCTGGTCCACGCCATGGTCCGCCATCACCTGCACGCCGAATGCGACTGGGACGATGCCGCGTGGGGTGTGCCGATCAACCAGACATACGCCCAGCTCACCATCGTCGCCGGATTCCTGGTGCTGCCGATCGAGGTCGCCGGTGACCTCGGTATCCGGTACTCGCGTGCCGATCTGGAGGCGATCACCCACCTGTGGCGCTGGATCGGCTGGGTGATGGGCGTCGACGAGGACCTGCTCCCGCACGGATTCGCCGACGCCCAGCGCATCCACCGCATCTCCCAACGGTTCCGGCTCCGCCCCGAATCGGAGTCCAAGGTGCTGGTCCGGGCGCTGCTCGACGACGGCTACCGTACCGACCTCGGGTTGCCCGGGCCGCTCAACGATGCGGTGCACACGCTCGCCCGGCCGTTCCTGCGCCCGCTGCTGGCCGCGGTCTCCACCCGCTGGGTCGACGGTGAGATCGCCCGTGAGATGGGCCTGCGGTCGACCCCGCTGCACCACGTCGTCGACCTCGCCCGACCGGTGGTCCGATCCCGTGAACTCATTCGGGCACTCGGCCTCCTCGGATCGGAACGTACTGTGGCACAACGGGAACTGCGCCTGGTGGCCAACCGTCTCGGAATCGATCTCGATGCGCGGCCGGGTGTCCCCGCCGATGCCGGCGTCGAGGATCTCGACGCTGTGTCCTGACCGCTGTCACATTCCGGGCGCGGGCGGTGTCTTGTTCTCGACCCACCCCACGGGGGGCGGGCGACAACCGCACAAGGAGCCCTCCATGTTCACCACACACACGTCCCGCGACACGACGCCCCGACAGACCGTCGTCGTCCTCGGCGGTGGCTACGCCGGCGTCACCGCCGCCAACCGACTCGCCGCCGACCGGGGCCTCGACGTCGTCCTGATCAACCCCCGCGATCACTTCGTCGAGCGAATCCGGTTGCACCAGTGGACCGCCGACACCGGCGACCCCCGACACCCCTACGCCTCGGTCCTCGCCGCCGGAGTCCGGCTGATCGTCGACGCCGCCGAGCACATCGACGCCGCCCACCGCCGGGTACGGCTGGCCTCGGGCACGGTCCTGGGCTATGACCTGCTGATCTATGCGGTGGGCAGCGCCGGTGCCACCACCATTCCCGGCGCCGCCGAGCATGCCCTGGCGATCTGTGAATGGGAATCGGCCGGACGCATCCGCGAACGCATCGCGACCCTGCCCGAACGCTCGGCGATCAGCGTGGTCGGCGGCGGGCTCACCGGGGTGGAGACCGCAGCCGAGCTCGCCGGACTCGGCCACCGCATCACCCTGGTCGCCGGCGGCGAGATCACCCCCGGCATCTCGCCGCGGGCCCGGGCGAGCACCCGCGCCACCCTGCGCCGCCTCGGCGTCATCGTCCGCGAGCACACCGTGGTGCACCGGATCGAGGAGACGGGCGTCATGGTGGGCGGTCCCGACGGCGACGCCGAGATCACCGGTGACCTCACCGTCCTCGCCGCCGGGTTCACCGGCCCGGACCTGGCCCGAAACAGTGGACTGAGCTGCGACGACACCGGACGTCTGCGGACCCACGCGAGCCTCGTCAGCGTCGACGACGCCGCCATCGTCGGCACCGGGGACGCGGTGGTCCCCGACGGTGTGCACACGCGGATGAGTTGCCAGGCCGCCAGTCAGCTCGGGCTGCACGCCGCGAAGACCGCGCGTGCGCAACTCGCCGGACGGCCACCGACGCCGGCACATCCGGTCTTCGTCTCGCAGTGCATCAGCCTCGGTCGCGAGGCGGCGACCCTGCAGGTCACCCACCTCGACGACGCCCCGGCGCGTACGGTGGTCACCGGCCGCGCCGCGGTGCTGGTCAAGGAGTACGTCTGCCGCGGCACGGTGTGGGGACTCAAGGGTCTCGCGCGCATGGCCGGTCGACCGAATCCGGCGGCCGTCGCCGAACCGGTGGAGGTCGCAGGGGTATGACCACGGGAGACGCAGAGCCCGACGAGCACCTGCGGGTGTTCATCGAGCATCGGCCGTTGCTGTTCACCATCGCCTACGAGATCCTCGGCGCAGCAACAGAATCCGATGACGTACTGCAGGAGAGCTATCAGCGGTGGGCTGCGGTGGACCTGTCCGGCGTCGACGATCGGCGCGCCTACCTCGCGAAGATCGTCACCCGTCAGGCGCTCAACGCGGCACGCACGGCGATGCGCCGGCGCGAGGACTACATCGGCCCGTGGCTGCCCGAACCGATCCTGCTCGACGAGAACGACCCGGTCGACGACGTGGTCCTCGCCGAGTCGGTGTCGACGGCGATGCTGGTGGTCCTGCAGTCACTGAGTCCGGACGAGCGGGCGGTGTTCGTGCTGCGCGAGGTGTTCGGCTTCGCGCACGACGAGATCGCGGCGATGCTCGGGAAGAGCGCGGCGGCCGTGCGGCAGACGGCGCACCGGGCACGCGGTCACGTGCAGTCGCGGCGGCCGCGGTACACACCCGCCGACGACGAGGCCGCCGCCGAGGTGACCAGGGCGTTCCTGGATGCCGCGTCGTCGGGTGAGATCGACGCGCTGATCGGGGCGCTGGCCCCGGATGTCACGTTCATCGCCGACAGCGACGGCAAGGCGAGCGCGGCCCGGCGCCCGATCCAGGGGGCGCAGCGGGTGGCCAGGGTGCTCCGCGGATTCGTCACGACCGGTGTCCGGCGTGACATGCGGATCGAGCTGCTCAGCATCAACGGGATGCCCGGATTCTCCGTCGAACTGACCGGCGACCCGGGCGGGGTGTTCTGGCTCGACGTCGTCGACGGCCGGATCCAGCACATCTACGCGATGCGCAATCCGGACAAGCTCGGCGGACTCGATACGCCGCGTTCCATCGCACGGAATTGAGTGGACTACTGGGACAGGGGAATTCGGGGAAAGGGCGATTTCGGGGACAGGTGATGTCGGGGGCGTCGAACGACCCGGACGTCTCAGGCCACCCGCCGGTCGGCATCGTGGACGTCGTCGAGCAGGCCGCCCGGGTCGATGACCATGATGACCGGTCCCATCGACTCGGTGGCACGTTCGATGACGGTCGCGATCTGGTCGGGGTCGGACGGGTCGGAGACGACGGCCCACACATGGTCGTGGACGCGGGCATCGACGTAGGCGACCAGGTCACGGGTGCAACGTCCGGTGACCGCGACCGACCGGCCGTTGTGTAGCAGCTGATCGATGATCGCGGTGGAGCGGACGGTGCCGTCGGTGACGACGAGGACGGTATCGGTGGGGGTAGGAGCGATGTGCATGTGACCATCACACCCCCGGCCGCTGGGACGGCGCCGTGACGGTCCTGGCAGTTGGCTGGAGGCCGGTTCAGGCCACCGTCCGGATCAGTCCCGTCTCGTCGTCGACATGCACCGCACCGGCTTTGACCAGGCGTTCGAGATGGAGTTCGGCCGTCCGACGTTCGGTGGCCCGGACCCACGGGGAGGTCACATGGGGACGGTAGACCAGGCGGTGGTCCACGATGTCGTCGAGGGTTCGCGGTTCGGTGAGGAATGCCACCAGGCGTTCCTCCCGCTCGACGATGCGGTGGCGGTAGGCCGCGATCCTCGTCGCGAACTCCTCGCGCCCCTCGACCACGCCCTTGTGATGGAAGGTCGCATACCAGCGGGCCTCGACCGACGCGGCGTGGTCGAGCGAGGCGAGGAAGTCGTCGAGATCCGATCCGCGGTCGCCGTAGAACGGTCCGAACGACGAGAGGTCGATGTCGGCGACGTAGAAGAAACCGTCGGGTTCCACCAGCACCCCGCAGTGACCGGCGGTGTGGCCGGGCAGATGGATGACCTGCGCGCGGCGGCCGCCGAGGTCGAAGACGTGGTCGCCGTCGACCCCGTGCACCCCGTCGCGAGAGGCGGCGAGGTGATACTCGGTGGTCAGAGCGGTGGCGGCGACCGCACGCTCCTCGGGGGTGAAGTCGTACTCGTCGAGCAGCAGCTCCAGGGAGCCGACGATGGGGGCGTCGAGGCGATGGGCATAGGTCTCGCCCGAACAATGCCGCAGACCGGCCATGTGGTCTTCGTGCGCATGCGAGATCATCACGATGTCGGCATCCACCGGATCCCGGTCGAGTGCCAGGGACGGGTCGATCAGCATCGTCGCCTCGGAGCCGGGCACCACCACCGAGTTCCCGTACGGCACCACTCCGCCGTTGTCGGCGAACAGTACCGACACCGACCCGAACGACCGCTCCGTCACCATGGAATGCAATCTGCTCATCCGGGCCGGGGAAGTCAAGCGGCACGCGCCCGATACCCTGACCGACATGCGAGAGGTGGAGGCCGACGACCGGTGCCCGTGCGGAACCGGCGAGGTGTACGGACAGTGCTGCGGGCCGATCCTGGCCGGCGACCGGAAGGCGCCGACGGCCGAGGCATTGATGCGGTCACGGTTCAGCGCCTTCGCGACCGGCGACCGCGACTACGTCGTCGGCAGCTGGCACCCCGACACCCGACCCCGGCGCCTGACCCTCGACGACGAGCTCGACTGGTATCGGCTCGACATCGAATCATCCACGGCCGGTGGTCCTTTCGACACCACCGGCGAGGTGACGTTCACCGCGTACCACCGCAACGGATCGCTGCGGGGCAGCCTGCACGAGCACAGCCGGTTCACCCGCGTCGACGGTGCGTGGGTGTACCTCGACGGCACCCTCGAGTCCTGACCGACGCGTTCGTCGACGTCGGTTCCCGGTCAGGGGGCGTCGTTGCCGTGCCGCAGGATCCACTCGATCAGCGGTGTGGTCTCGCGCCAGTCGACGCGGATGCGCTCGACGAGTTCGGGGGTGTGGATCATCTCGTCGAAGCCGTAGTCGCGCATCGCGGTGAACGTCTTGTGCCGCAGCAGCCCGATCCGGGGGTGGTCTTTCGGGAAGCCGCGCGGTGCGGTCTTGAGCCGATCCCCACCGAACTCCCACCCGGCCGAGGTGAGTGTCTCGGCGATCTCGATCAGCTCGGCTCCGTGGCGCTCGTGCACGATGGCCGATCGGATGGCGGCGAGCCGGTCGGTGGAGACGTCGTAGATCCCGCCGCCGACCCGGACCCCGGGTGCCCCGATCTGCACGTAGTAGCCGGTTGCGGGGGCCACCGCGACATAGGCGCCCTGATGGGTCTTGTACGGTGTCTTGTCTTTCGAGAACCGTACGTCCCGGTAGGGACGGAACAGTTTGGCCGATCCGAACTCGTCGGCGAGATCGTCGGTGAGCGCGGTCATGGGTTCGGCCACCGCGGTGCGATAGGTCTGTATGTGTTCTTCCCAGAACGCCTTGGTGTTCTCGATCTCGAGGTCGTCGTAGAAATCGAGGGCGGCCTCGGGAAACCCCGCGAAACTCATACCGCCCAGCCTAGTCGGCGTCACGCGCGCGGTGCGACCACGCCATGATCGAAGGCGAACACCACCGCGGCGGCACGGTCGCGGACGCCGAGCGCCCGGAAGATCTTGCCCACATGGCTTTTCACCGTCACCACCGAGATCACCAGTTCGGCGGCGATCTCGTCGTTGGTCATCCCGCGCCCGATCAGCTCGAGCACGGTCCGTTCCCGGGCGGTGAGCATCTCCAGTGCCGCGGCACCGCGCGCACGGCCGGGCGCAGGGACGCTGCGATAGGTGTCGAGGACCCGGGCGGTCACCGCCGGATCGAGGACGGCGTCACCGGCGGCCACCACCCGCACCGCACGGATCAGTTCCTCGGCCGGGGAGTCCTTGAGCACGAAGCCGGCCGCACCGGCCCGCAACGCCTCCGACAGCAACTCCTCGTCGTGAAAGGTGGTGAGCACCAGGACCGGCGGGGCGGGATGGTCGGTGGAGTCGCCGGCGCGCAACCGCCGCGTGGCCTCCATGCCGCTGATCCGTTTCATCCGCAGGTCCATCACCACCACGTCGGCCCCGGCCGACCGCAGCGTGTCGGGCACCTCGTCACCGTCGGCACACTCGGCGACGATCTCGAATCCGTCTTTGCGACGCAGGATTCGGCGCAGTCCCGATCGGACCAGTTCCTGATCGTCGACGAGCATCACCCGGATCGGTTCGTCGCTCACGTACCACTCCTCGAGGTCAGATGGGCGGGATCGCGGCGGGTGGGGTGGGCGTCGGCGGCCGGGTCGTCGACGACACCCGCGCCGCGTTCGGGGGCGTCGGTCGATGTCGGCGCGTCGTCGTCGGATTCACCGGTGACCGCGTCCCGCAGTGCGGCGATCCGCGGGCATCCGTGCGTGCCGTCGGTGTCGAACTCGGCCACCACATGCCACATCCCGCCGCTGATGTCGGTGCGGACCCGGCCGTTGAGGTTCTCCACCCGTGCGGCCATCCCGGCCAGGCCGTAGCCGCCGGCCGATCGGCGGGTCCCCGGGCTGACCGGGTTGCGGACCGCCACGACGTACCCGCGTTCAGCGTCGGGCTCGACGACGACGTGTACCGGGTGTCCGGGTGCATGTTTGGCCGCGTTCGAGAGTGACTCCTGCACCACCCGGAACACCGCGAGTTCGGTGGCGCTGCTCAGTGCTGTCAGCGGTGGGCGGTGGCAGAACGACACGGTGGAGCCGGCCCGGCGGAATCCGTCGACGAGTTCGTCGAGGTCACCGAGACCGGGTTGGGCGGTGGTGGGTGCCGATTCGTTGCGGAGCAGGTCGATGGTGGTCCGCACGTCGGTCATCGCCGCCCGGCCCTGTTGTTCGGCATCGCGCAGGGCGTCGAGTGCGTCGGCGATGTCGGCGGGGTCGGCCGGGCCCGCATCCTGCAGGGCACGTCGCGCAGCGGTGACGTTGAGCAGCACGATCGCCAGTGAATGCGCCACCACGTCGTGGACCTCACCGGCGATCGCCGCGCGGTCGAGGGCCACCTGGCGGCCACGCTCGCGTCGTTCCACCTCCAGCAGGTGCAACTGCTTCTGCAACAGGTGACCGACGGCGCCACCGAATCCGACCATCAGGATGAACACCCAGCCCTGCTCGACGACGCCGAGGACGGTGCCGATCACCGCCGCCGCGGTGTAGAGGAGCGTGTAGACCGCGCCGGAGCGCAGCGACGAGACCCCGGCCGACATCGCCGCCCCGAGGACCAGGACCAGTGGGGCGACATCACCATGAGTCGGCACCAGCCAGAAGAACGCCACGGTGCCGATCAGCAGGAGCGGCAACATCCAGACGTGGGGTTTGGTGCAGGCCACCACCGCGCCGATCACGGCCACCAGTGACGACCCGACGGCCAGCGCCACGAACAGCCAGTCGATGCCGGTGACACCGCTGATCACACGCTGGACTGCGGCGAATACGACGAAGAAGAGCAGGCCGCAGTCGGAGATCAGCATGTACACCGGTGGATACTCGTACCCGGCGTGTGTGAACCAGGTGCGGTATCGATCCATCAGCCACCGCATCCGCCGATTCTAACGCCGCACAGGCGTCCCGGTCCTCCACCCAGGGGTGGATTCCGTATCCACCCGCAGAAGGTCGCAGAGTTCCGTCTCCGGCCCGGTGACCTGCGGTGATCCGCTCAATAGCGTGATGGTCAACGCCGGCACACATCGCGGAGAGCCGGTTCTACGAAAAGGAGACCGAGATGTGGTTCGTCCTGATTAGTGTGGGAGTACTACTGGTGATGTGGGCGCTGTTGCGCGATTCGCGCGGCCTCGACTATCGGTCACGTGAGGTCGATGCGGCGATGGCCGAGCGTGAGTTCCGTGCGACGGTGCAGGCCCGACGCCGCCGGCGTGCGGCGGCACAGGCCCGCCGCGCAGCCGAACAAGATGCCCGGCAGCGACGGGCCCAGGAACGTCGGGCGGGCGGGGACCTTCCGCCGGCAGCCGGATACGCACACTAGGGGAGGGGAGAGAAAGATGACCGGAACGACGATGACAGACGCACTGACACACGGGGTCTCCCGGATGGGGACGGTGGTCCGGGCGATCCCGCGGACGGGATCGGCGACCACGGGGTGGCATCTGCGATCGGCCGACGCGTCGTCGGGGATCGCGGGTGGTGACGAGCGTGCCGAGCAACTCGACGACGACGCGTTGGCGCCGGCGCCGATGTCGAAGCGTGTCCGTATCGAATCCCTGTGGAACTCGGTGAAATTCGTGCGGCGGCAGGGTGACGTGCTGTTCGGTGACGCGGCCGGCGGCAGCGATGTGCTCTGCTACGACCTCGCCGGTGGTCCGGGTCCGGTGACGGTGGTGTGCAATCCCGCACACATCACCTCGATCATGACCGCCGACCCGGCGATCGCACCCTCGGCCACCCGGCAGTCGCCACTGCGGCCGATCGTCGGCCCCAACTCGGTGCTGACGTCGATCGGTGAGCGTCATCGCCGGCAGCGGGCCCTGTTGATGCCGCGCTTCCACGGCCGGTCGGTGGCGGCCTACCGGGAGAGCATCGAGCGGGCGACCGCGGCACGGATCGACGCGTGGCCGGTGGGTGAGCCGGTGCGGCTGGCCGATCTGGCGCAGCACCTGACCCTCGACGTGATCATGTCGGCGGTGTTCGGGCTCCCCGACGGTCGGCCCACCACCGAGGCCGAGCGGGCATTGCGCACTGCGCTGATCCGCGCGCTGCACATGTCCACACAACCGGTGGCGACCGCCGCGCAGCTGATGAACGGTTTCAGCGAGAACCCGGTGGGTGTCACCAAACTCGTTCTCCGGCCGGTGGATCGAGCGATCTCAGGGATCCTGGCCGAGCGTCGTGCGGAGTCCGGCCGGCGCGAACGCACCGACATCACCGCACTGCTGCTCGACGCCCGCACCGAGGACGGGCAACCGCTGTCGGACGGCGAGATCCGTGACGAGTTGCTGACCCTGGTGCTCGCCGGTCACGAGACCACGGCGAACACCGTGGCATGGACCTTCGAGCGTCTGACACGCAACCCCGGTGTCTACGACGATGCGCGTGAGGCGGTCGCTGCCGGAGACGACGGCTACGTCGCCGCACTGCTCAACGAGTCCATGCGGAATCGTCCGGTGGTGCCGATGGTTGCCCGGGAGATGCTGCGGCCCTGGAGGTTCGGTACCACCCTGGTGCCGTCGGGGATGACGGTGCTGGTCAGCATCCTGCTCCTGCATCATCGCGACGATCTGTATCCGCGGCCGTTCGCTTTCGATCCGGGACGTTTCCTCGGTGTGCGGCCCGCACCGCACACCCTCCTGCCGTTCGGCGGTGGGAATCGGCGGTGCCTCGGCGCCGCGCTGGCGATGGCGGAGCTGACCACCGTCGTGACCGAGATCCTGCGCCGCGTGGACCTGGAGACCCACGATCGGCCAGCCGAACGCCCGCGACACCGCAACGTCACGATGATCCCGCAGGACGGCGGCCTCGTCCGCGCGCTCGCCGTACGCTGATCGGATCGGCTCGATCATCAACTGACCGTTGGTGGTTGAGCCGATGAGGAGCGTAGCGACGAGGCGTGTCGAAACCTCAGACGGCCGAACTCAGGAGCGTCACCACCTCAGAAACGGTCACCACCGAGCGCGTGCTGCGGAGA
>NZ_BCNF01000057.1 GCF_001485495.1 Gordonia desulfuricans NBRC 100010
CGATGCTCGGTCCCGGCTCAATCAGCAACGGGCCGTTCCTTCGTCGCTGCTCAGCCCGAGCGACGGCCGACCGGCTGCGCCATGGCGAGGAAGTCGCCTTGATCAGCGGGGGATCGGGTCTGTCAGGACGGAATCGATGAGGCCGGCGTAGATGTCGTGGAACGACTCCGATGGATGGAAGCCGTCGGCGGCGAACAGGTCGTCGCCGGGCGGGACGAAACGATCGAAGCGGCGAATCCGGGTGTTGCGGGCGGCCACCTCGTCGGCCACCGCGTCGAACCGGGCGGCCCGCCGGCCGAGGGTGGTGGCAAGGGTGCCGGGCAGTGCGGGGCACATGTTGAGGATGGGGACGGGCAGCAGCACGATCTGCGCCGACTCGGCGGCGCCGTCGACGACGGTGTCCATCAGCGTGGTCAGGTCGGCCCGCCACTGTTGCGAGCGCACCATGTTCTTGGTGTCGTTCGCGCCGACCGACACGACGATGACGTCGGCCGCCGACAGTGCCTGCGGATCGATCAGGGTGACCACCTCGCGTGCGGTGAAACCGGTCCGCGCGTAGACATGCCATTCCACCGGCCCGTCGACGCGGGCGGCGAGGCGTCGTGCGACCCCGCCGGCCAGGGTGTCGCGATGATGGTCGACGCCCACGCCGCCGGCGAGACTGTCGCCGAGCACCACCAGGCGGGTGACCGGGCCATCGCGGTCGTCACCGATCACGTCGTGATCGCCGACCGCCTGCGGCAGACGCAGCACCGTCTTACGGGCGCGCAGGCCCTGGACCAATGCGACCGGCGTCCGCCAGGTGGCGGCACCGGTGAGTGCAACGATTCGCTGCATCAGATCACCTCTACCGTGTTCTCGAAGCCGACGATGCTCGCGGCCTTGTCCAGACATTCCTGCCATTCCCGCTCGGGGACGGAATCGATGGTGATCCCGCCGCCCACACCGAGTTCGGCGGTCCCCGACGGTGTGAGCTCGACGGTGCGGATCGCCACGTTCAGATCGAGCAGGTGGTCGGGCCCGGCCAGGCCCACGGCGCCGCAGTAGACGCCGCGCGCCTCGGCCTCCCACTGTGCGGTGAGATCCCATGCACGCAGCTTCGGGGTGCCGGTCACCGATGCCGGTGGCCACGTCGCCTCGAGCAGGCGGGAGGTGCCGACGGTGGGATCGACGATCGCCTGCACCGTCGACACCAGATGCCACACCCCGGGTGCGGGGACCACGGTGAGCAGATCGGTCACCCGGACCGATCCGGTGACCGCGACCCGGCCGAGATCGTTGCGGACCAGGTCGACGATCATCACATTCTCGGCGATGTCCTTGGCGGACGCGGCGAGTGCGGTGGGGTCGGCATCGGCGGGCAGGGTTCCCTTGATCGGCGACGACGAGACGATGTTGCCGGTGCGGCGCAGGAAGGTCTCCGGCGAGAAGCTCGCCACCGACCCCCAATCACCCTGGAGGAAAGCCGACTTCGCCGGACGGGTGGCGGCGGTCAGATCGGTGTAGAAGGCCAGGGCCGAACCGTGGACGACGCCGGTGAAGCGGGTACACACACATGCCTGGTACACCTCGCCGGCGCGGATCGCCTCCAGACACTCCTCGATGGCGAGCAGGTGGGGATCGCGCTGCGGAGCAACCCATTCGGCGGACCACGCATCACCGCATCCGTCTGCTGACATGATGGCCGACGGGTCGGCCAGGCATCGCTCGATCCAGTCGGGCATCGGCGAACCCGCCGGTGCCACATGCTCCCACCGGCCGTCGCGCAGCACCAGCAGACGATCGGTGAGGCCGCCCGCACACTCCGGCAGCGGTCCCTCGCCCGCGCGGGGGCCGCCGAATCCCAGATAGCCCAACCAGAAGCGGTCGGGGTTCGCCGGGGGCGGGGTGTCGCGCAGGATCTCGATCGACGGCGCGATCACCGCGTCGGCATCCCACCAGTCGCCGATCAGTGCCGCGGGTCCGGGCAGCCCGAGGCGCCCCGACTCGACGTCGAGGGCGTGCAACAGGTCGAGTGCGGTGGCGCTCATCGACGCTGACCGGACCGGGTGATCATCCCTCGTAGCGGGGGAAAACCGGTGTGGGCTTGGGCAGTTCGGTCCCGGGCGTCAGACGGTCGGCGACGGCGGTGAAGTCCCGGCGTTCGCCCACGGCGAGCAGATCGAGCAGTGTGCCACAGGATGTCGGCAGGACCGGCTGGGCCAGCAGCGCGACGATCCGCACCACCTCGGCACACGCGTACAGCACGGTGCCGGTGCGATCGAGATCGGTCTTGGCCAGCTTCCAGGGTTCCTGCGCCGAGATGTAGCGGTTGGTGTCGGCGAGCACCGACCACAGCGCCTCGAGGCCGAGATGGATGGCCTGCTCGTCGAAGTGGTTGCGCACCGCCGACAGCAATCCGTCTGCGGCGGAAAGGAGTTGGCGATCGGCGTCGGTGTACTCGCCGGGGGTGGGGACCGCGCCGTCGAAGTACTTGCCGATCATCGACAGGGTGCGCTGGGCCAGGTTGCCGAACTCGTTGGCGAGGTCGGCGTTGATCCGGGCGACGATTGCATCGGTGGAATACGACCCGTCCTGCCCATAGGAGACCTCGCGCAGGAAGAAGTACCGCACCGGATCCAGGCCGTACTCGTCGATCAGGGTGTCCGGGTCGACGACGTTGCCGATCGACTTGCTCATCTTCTCGCCCTTGTTGAACAAGAAGCCGTGTGCGAAGACCCGTTTCGGCAGGGGCAGGCCGGCACTCATCAGGAACGCCGGCCAGTACACACAGTGGAACCGGATGATGTCCTTGCCGATGATGTGCAGATCGGCCGGCCAGTACCGGTCGTAGGTGGCCTGGTCGTCGGGGAAGCCGACACCGGTCAGGTAGTTCGTCAGCGCGTCCACCCACACGTACATGACGTGGCCGGGGTGATCGGGGACCGGCACACCCCAGTCGAAGGTGGTGCGCGACACCGACAGGTCGGTCAGTCCGCCCTTGACGAAGCTGATCACCTCGTTGCGGCGGGTGTCGGGGCCGATGAACTCCGGGTGGCTCTCGTACAGGTCGAGCAGCCTGTCCTGGTACGCCGACAGCCGGAAGAAGTAGGTCTGCTCCTCGGTCCAGGTCAGCACATGCCCGGAATCGGTGGCGACGCGGTTGCCGTCGTCGTCGACGGTGGTGTCGGCCTCGGCGTAGAACGCCTCGTCGCGGACGTCGTACCAGCCGGCGTAGGTGTCGAGGTAGATGTCCCCATTGGCACTCATCCGCTGCCAGATGGCCTCCGAGGCACGCTTGTGATCGTCGTCGGAGGTGCGGATGAAGCGGTCGTAGCTCGAGCCGAGCCGATCCTGCAGCGCCTGGAAGCTGTCGGAGTTGCGGCGGGCGAGCTCGGCGGTGGGGATGCCCTCCTTCTCCGCGGTCTGCTGCATCTTCTGGCCGTGGACGTCGGTTCCGGTGAGGAATCGGAGGTCGAATCCGTCGAGCCGTTTGAAACGCGCGAGAGCATCGGCCGAGATGTACTCGTAGGCGTGCCCGATGTGCGGTGCGCCGTTGGGGTAGGCGATCGCGGTGGTGAGGTAGTACGGGCGTCCGGCGCCGTACGAGGCGGCCGCGTCGGTGCTGGTCAGATCAGAGGACATAGTGGTGCCAAGAATACGTGTCGCGTTTAAGCTGGCCACATGGTGATGGCCGATCGACCTGAAGTCCAGACCGCCTCGACCCCCGTGACGGCGCTGACGATGGTCGGACTCGCCGACAACATGCTCAACGGATTGGCCCGAGTCCCCTTCCGCAAGTTCTGGAACGGCCCGGGCGGACTGCTCGACAACGTCGGCCAGTCGGTCACCCGCCAGGCGATTCGCTCGTTCATGGGCTACATCGTGGGACTGCCGATCGAGGAGTTCCGCTCGATGGAGAAGGTGCTCGACGATCTCTGCCAGGTGGTGATCCCGCCGTTCATCCGTCTCACCGACGGCGTCGAGGTCACCACCGACGAGATCGCCGGGGTTCCCGGGCTGTGGCTGCGTGCCCGGGCCAGCGCCGACGAGCACGTCGACGACGCCGAGGACAAGAAGACCATCAAGGGCACCATCCTGTATCTGCACGGCGGCGGCTACATCGGCACCACCCCGATGATGTACTCGGCGTTCGCCGCGTCGCTGGTCAGCGGTACCGGATGCGAGGTGTTCATCGCCGACTACCGGATGGCGCCGGAGTTTCCCTACCCGGCCGGGGTGCTCGACGCGACGGACGTCTATCGCGGGCTCCTCGACCGCGGTGTGGACGCCGACCACCTGATCATCGCCGGTGACTCCGGTGGCGGCGGCCTGGCGACGCAGGTGGTGAACCATCTGCGGACCGAGGGTCTGCCCCGGCCCGCGGCGGTGGCCCTGTTCTCCCCGGAGGTCGATCTGGATCTCGACCACCCGTCGATCACCGAGAACGCCACCACCGACATCCTGCCGTGGAACGTGCCGGTCACCCCCTACCTGCACGGCATCCAGCCCGACGACGAGCGGGTGTCGGCGGCCCGCGCCGAGCCCGACCCGGAGTGGTTTCCGCCGGCGTTCGTCTGTTGGGGCAGTTCCGAGATGTTCCGCGATCCCGTCCGCGACTACGTCGCCGTCCTGGAGAAGGCCGAGGTCGAGGTGTGCTCGGTGGAGGGCCGGGGAATGTTCCATGTGTTCCCGATCCTGATGCCGTGGGCGGAGAGCTCACACGAGGTGTATCGCGAACTCGACGCCTTCGTCGACCGGCACGTCACCCCGGATCCGGCGGCCACGGCCACGCACTGAGCCCTGTGTGGGCGATGCTCCATGTGGTCCGGTTCGTCCGGAACCCCTAGGCTGAGCGCCATGGTGATGGCCGATCGTGACGGAGTGGAAACAGCATCGACACCGGTGGCGGCCTTGGCCGTATGGGGGCTGGTGCAGAACGTGACCAACGGACTGGCCCGGGTGCCGTTCCAGCAACCCTGGCGCGGGCCCGCGGGACTGCTCGACAATCTCGGTCAGTCGTTCACCCGTCAGGCCGTGCGGTCGTTCATGGGGTACTCGATGGGCCTGCCCATCGAGGAGTTCCGTTCGGTGGAGAAGGTCCTCGACGGGATCTGCAACGTCGTGCTGCCTCCGGTGATCGGTAACGCCGGAGGCGTCGAGATCACCAGCGACGAGATCGCCGGGGTGCGCGGACTCTGGTGCCGTGCGAAGGCCAGCTCGGACTCCTACGTCGACGACGGCGAGGAGAAGGTGGCTATCGACGCCACACTGCTGTACCTGCACGGCGGCGGCTACATCGGCACCTCGCCCATCATGTACGCGGCGTTCGCCGCGGCGCTGGTGCGGTTGACCGGGACCGAGATCTTCATCCCCGACTACCGGATGGCCCCCGAATTCCCCTTCCCCGCAGGACTTCACGACGCCGCCGACGTCTATCGAGGACTGCTCGACCGGGGAATCGACGCCGACCACCTGATCGTCGCCGGCGATTCCGGCGGCGGTGGTCTCGCGACGTCGCTGATCACCTACCTGCGTGACAACGATCTACCCAAACCCGCTGCGCTGGCGCTGTTCTCGCCGGAGATCGACCTCGACCTCGACCACGATTCGGTGGTCGACAACGCCCCCTTCGACATCCTGCCGTGGAGTATCCCGGTGGCGCCGTACCTTCGGGGCGTGCAGCCCAACGACGACAGGGTGTCGGCGGTGTACGGACACCCCGATCCGGAGTGGTTCCCGCCGACATTCGTCTGCTGGGGTGAACGTGAGATGTTCCGCGACGGTATCCGCAGCTTCGTCGAGGTGCTGCGCGATGCCGGTGTGCCGCTGTCGGTGATGGAGGAGGAAGGGATGTTCCACGTGTTCCCGATCCTCATGCCGTGGGCCGAGTCGTCCAAGCGGGTGCTGCGCAAGCTCGGCGAGCTCGCCGACAAGCACGTCACCCCCGACCCGGATGCCCGGCCGACACACTGAGCAGTGCACACCGGGTAGGGCCACAACGGGTGTGCCGGTCTCGCCGGCACGTGGGGTCACGTGCCGGCGAGGGTCGGGTCAGATGCGGCGGTACGGTTCGCAGCCCGGCGGTGCCTTGGGCGGCTCCCGCAGTTCGATCTCCGGGATGCTCAGGCTCACCGGGGTACCCTCGGTGAGGGTGAACTGCTTGCCGTGATGGGCCAGGTCGATCGGCGGCCCCGACAGCAACCGGTAGGTGGCCATCGACTTGTCCACGGCCACCACGATCTTCGAGTCGCGGACCACCATGCGGAAGGACAGATAGTCCAGCCGCGACGGCAGCCGCGGTGCGAAGGTGATGTTGCCGCCGAAGTCGCGCATACCGCCGAACCCGGCCACACAGTCGGTCCACGCCCCGGCCAGCGCGGCGATGTGCAGACCGCTGGTCACGTTGTCGTGCAGGTCGTGGAGATCGGTGAACACCGATTCGACGAGCAGGTCGTAGGCCAGGTCGAGATAGCCCACCTCGGCCGCGGTGACCGCCTCACAGCACGCCGACAGCGACGAGTCGCGCACGGTGATCGGGTAGTAGTAGTCGAAGTTCCGCAGCTTCTGCTCGGGGGTGAACCGGTCACCGAACATGTACATCGCGAACACCAGGTCGGCCTGTTTGACCACCTGCTTGCGGTACAGGTCGAAGTACGGATAGTTCAGCAGCAGAGGGTATTTGCCGCGTGACGCCTCGAAGTCCCACACCCCGAGGTGGGTGAAGGCCTCACACTGCTGATGCACCCCGAGTGCCTCGTCGTAGGGCAGCACCATGTCGTCGGCACACGATTCCCAGTGTGCGGTCTCGGCATTGGTGACCCCGAGTTTGTGCGCCAGGTCGGGGCGACGGTGCACTGCGGTGATCGCATCCCGGAAGTTCTGCTGGGCGGCGAGATTGGTGAAGATGTTGTTGTTCACCACGGCCGTGTACTCGTCGGGGCCGGTGATGCCGTCGATCCGGAAGTTGCCGTCGGCGTCGTGATGACCCATCCCGGCGAACAGCCGCGCGGTCTCCACCAGCAGTTCGACGCCGCACTCCTCCTCGAACTGTTCGTCGCCGGTGGCACGCAGATATCGTCCGGTGGCATTGGCGATGTCGGCGCTGACGTGCACACCGGCGGTACCGGCGGGCCAGTAGCCCGAACACTCGTCACCGTTGATCGACCGCCACGGGAACATCGCACCGCGCTGGGCGAGTTCGGCGGCCCGGGACTTGGCCTTGTCCATCGTGGCGTGCCGCCACCGCAGCTCCTCGCCGGCCGCGGCGGGGACGGTGTAGGTGAGCATCGGCAGGATGAAACTCTCGGTGTCCCAGAAGGTGTGGCCGTCATAGCCGGGACCGGTGAGGCCCTTCGCCGGGATCGCCCGCGACTGACCGCGGGCACCGGCCTGCAGGACGTGGTAGAGCGCGAACCGAATCGCCTGCTGCAGTTCGGGATCGCCGTCGATCTCGACGTCGGCGTCACGCCAGAAGTCCTCGAGGTAGGCCACCTGGTCGGCCTTCAGCGACTCCCAGCCGGTCTCCATCGCCATCGCCAGGGCGGCGTCGACCTGTGCTCGCAGGGCGGGCACCGACCGGCGTGCCGACCAGCCGTAGCCGATGTACTTGGTCAGGCTCAGCCGGCTGCCCTGCGGAACGTTCGCGGCCACCGTGAGCCGGGCGAGGTCGCCGTCGGCACGGATGAACGTGTCCGCGCGATCGGGGAAGTCGATCTGGTGGTCCATGCCCGCCGCCATGTGCAGCCCGGAGGACTTGGTGTGGTGCACCAGGATTCCCCAGTAGTTGCGGCAGGTCGCGAGGTCGGAGACCAGCGGTGCGTCCAGGGCCGCCGCCAGACGAGGATCGTTGCCGGGCGTCGGGATCGGTTCGTTGGCCAGCAGATCCGACTGCAGCACCAGCTTCATGTCCTCGCCGACCGGCTCCACCTCGTAGTGGATCGCGGCGATGGTGCGCTTGGTGAACGAGACGAGGCGTTCGGATTTGATCCGCACGGTCCGGCCGGTGGGGGAGGTCCACAGGGTGTTGCGCCGCAGGGTGCCGGTGCGGAAGTCGAGTACACGCTCGTGTTCCTCGGTGCGCCCGTACCGGAGATCCATCGGCTCGTCCTCGACGAGCAACCGGATGATCTTGCCGTCGGTGACGTTGACCACCGTCTGCCCGGATTCCGGGTAGCCGTAACCACTTTCGGCATATGGCAGACCGCGCTGCTCGTAGAAGCCGTTCAGGTACGTACCGGGATGGTCGACCGGCTCGCCCTCCTCGAAGCTGCCGCGCAACCCGATGTGCCCGTTCGACAGCGCGAAGAGGGTCTCGGTGCGACCGAGCATGTCGATGTCGAGCCCGCGCCAGCGCAGCTGCCAGGGGTGGACGTCGAAGCCGTAGGCGTGATCAGTGTTGCTCATACAGGCAGCAGTTCCTCGAGATCGTTGACGACGATGGACGCACCGGCCGCGGTCATGGACGCAGCCTGTGTGCCGCCGACCCGGTCGATGCCGACGACATAGCCGAAGTGGCCGGCGGCGCCGGACTGCACTCCGGAGATCGCATCCTCGAACACCGCGGCCGCCGAGGGTGGCACACCCATCAGCTCCGCGCCGAGAAGATACGAATCGGGGGCGGGCTTGCCGCGCAGCCCCCGCTCGGAGGTGACGAGTCCGTCGACCCGCACCTCCACGAACTTCGACAGGTCGGCCGCGTCGAGGACGGCCTTGCCGTTCTTCGACGAGGTGACCACAGCGATCCGCAGCCCGGCGTCGCGAGCCGCCTGCAGGTAGCGGACCGATCCCGGATAGGGCATGACCCCACCGCTTTCCAGGTTTTTCAGGAACAACTCGTTCTTGCCGGAGCCGATCGCCGCAGCGGTGGCCGGGTCGACGTCGGTGATCCCGCGCGCGGCGAGGAAGGCCGCGATGCCGTCGTCGCGGGGACGGCCGTCGACGTAGTCGAGGTAGTCCTGTTCGGTGAACGGGACGAAGTCGGCTCCGTCACGTTGCCGCAGGAAGGCGTCGAATGCCGCCTTCCACGCCTGCTGATGCAGCACCGCGGTACTGGTGAGAACACCGTCGAGGTCGAACAGGGCGACGGTGACGGTATCTGGCAATCCCAACACGATTCGCAACGCTACCCGCCGGTGGCGTGCTCGGCGCGCTATGCGACGTAACCGTGTCCGTGCGGTGGCGTGTCGGCGACGAGACGATGGCGATGTGGGGTGGACCGCAGGTCGGTGAATGTTCAAAGATGGGGCCATGTCTCGTCGCTTCGCCCAGGTGGATGTGTTCGTCTCCGGTCCGGTCACCGGCAATCCGGTCGCAGTGGTCCTCGACGCGGAGGGTCTGACCGGTGAGCAGATGGCGGCGTTCGCGCGCTGGACCAACCTGTCGGAGACCACCTTCGTGTTGCCGCCGACCGATCCGTCGGCCGACTATCGCCTGCGGATCTTCACCCCGACCCCGGCGGGCGTCGACGGGGAACTGCCGTTCGCCGGTCATCCGACGCTCGGTTCGGCGCATGCCTGGCTGGCCGCCGGCGGGCTGCCGCGCGGCGAGGTGATCGTGCAGGAGTGCGGGATCGGCCTGGTGGAGATCCGTCGTGACGCCGACCGTCTGGCGTTCGCCGCCCCCGGGCTGCGGCGGTCGGGCCCGATCGCCGACGACGATCTCACGCGGGTGCGCGAGGCCCTCGGCCTCGACGCCGGCCACGTCCTGGGCGCCGCCTGGGTGGACAACGGTCCGCCGTGGATGGGTCTGCGGCTCGACTCCGCCGCGCGCGTCCTCGGCGTGCGACCCGACTACGCCGCCCTCGGCGCGCGTGATGTGGGACTGATCGGCGCCTACGACGAGGGCAGCCGGCCCGGCACCGACGTGGGCTTCGAGGTGCGGGCCTTCGCGCCGGGCGTGGCGGTGCCCGAGGACCCGGTGACCGGCAGCCTCAACGCCGGGCTGGCGGTGTGGCTGCGCGGCGAGGGGGTGCTGCCGCCGAGTTATGTGGTGTCGCAGGGGACCGTGCTCGGCCGCGCCGGCCGGGTCTACGTCGACGATGACGGGGATCACATCTGGGTGGGCGGGCGCAGTGCCACCGTGATCGACGGGAGCGTCGCTCTCTAGAGTTGGGCGCATGTCCGATTCCTCCCTGCCCGACGCTGCGCAGCAGCACGGTTCGCAGCAGAACGGTTCGCAGCAGTCGGGTTCGATGAAGACCGAGTCGGCCAAGGAGGCCAAGAAGCGTCGTCGGCGGGAGCCACCGCCGGACCCGGCGCCGCTGCCGGGCCTGGTGGATGCGCACACCCACCTCGCCGCCTGCGGTGGCCGGGATGCCGAGTCGGTCCGCGCGATCCTCGACCACGCCCAGGCGGTGGGGGTGGAGGCGGTGGTCACCGTCGCCGACGACATGATCGACGCCCGCTGGGCGGTACAGGCCGCGCACTGGGACGAGCGGGCCTTCGCGGCGGTCGCCCTGCACCCGACGCATGCCGGTGAGCTCGACGACGCCGCGCGCGCCGAGCTGGAGGAGATGGTCGCCGATCCGCGTGTGGTGGCGGTGGGTGAGACGGGGCTGGACTACTACTGGCCGGGCAAGTCGGAGTCGGCGGCATCCCCCGAGGTGCAGAAGGACGCCTTCGTCTGGCACATCGACCTGGCGAAGCGGATCGGCAAGCCGCTGATGATCCACAACCGGGAGGCCGACCAGGATCTGCTCGACATCCTGGCGGCCGAGGGCTCACCGGAGGTCGTGATCATGCATTGCTTCTCCGGTGACCGAAATGTTGCACGCGAATGTGTCGACCGCGGGTACCTGCTGAGCTTCTCCGGGACTGTGAGCTTCGCCAATGCCGACGAACTTCGTGAGGCGGCTCTCCTGGTGCCCGACGAGCAGATCCTGGTGGAGACCGATGCGCCGTTCCTGACCCCACATCCCTACCGTGGCCAGCCGAATCAGTCGTATTGCCTGCCGTACACCGCCCGCGCACTGGCCGCCATCCGCGGAACCGACGACGAGACGATGGCCGGAATCCTGGGCGGCAATGCGCGACGCGCCTATCAGGCACCTTTGCAGTAATCACCCCGGCTCGTTATCGTATTGTGATCCGTCGCCGATTCAGTTCGCGGCACGGGGGGACCATGTAGTCGACCAGGATGCTGCTCTTGTCTGTAATCGCCAGAATCCACCAGCTCGAATCGATGCGTGCGCGCGTGGCCATCGGGGCCGTGCTCGTCACTGTTGCCGCCGGCGGTGTGATGGGCGTGACGATGCACAAGAACGTCACCCTCGACGTCGACGGCCAGAAGATCCAGGTCGCCACCATGTCGATGGACGTCGACTCCCTGCTCGAGTCGCAGGGCTACGACGCCGCCGACGGCGACATCGTCTCGCCGGCGCTCGACGCCGGGTTCTCCGACGGCCAGACCATCACCTTCCACCGGCAGAAGACCGTCACCCTCGACATCGAGGGGGAGCGGCGCACGGTGCAGACCACCGCGGTCAACGTCGCCCAGCTGCTCGCACAGCAGGGGCTCGACCAGGCCGCCGACGACCCGAACTTCAACGCCGCCGGCCCGATCCCGGTGGACGGAGCCGTCGTCGACGTCACCCTCCCCAAGAAGCTGACCATCGTCGACGGCGGGGTGAAGTCGGTGAAGTCGGTCCCGGCCGAGACCGTCGCCGAGGTCTTCGAACGTCTCGGTGCCCCGCTGACCGCAGCCGACGAGGTGACCCCGGCCGCCGACACCAAGGTCCGCGACGACATGACCCTCGACGTCACCCGGATCCGGACCTCGGAGACCACCGTCGAAGAGGACATCACCGCTCCCGATGTCACCCAGGACGATCCGACGCTGATCAAGAACCGTCGCGTCGTCGTGAAGAAGGGCACCCCGGGGCGGGCCAACGTCACCTACGAGGTGACCACCGTCAACGGCAAGATCGTCAAGCGCACCAAGCTGGGTCAGCAGGTGCTGACCGAACCGGTCGCCGCGACGGTCAAGGTGGGCACCAAGCCCGGCGCCCCGTTCGTGCCGCTCGGTTCGGTGTGGGATGCCCTCGCGCAGTGTGAGGCCACCGGCAACTGGGCGATCAACACCGGCAACGGTTTCTACGGTGGTGTCCAGTTCGACCAGAACACCTGGGAGCGCTGGGGCGGACTCGAGTACGCACCGCGCGCCGATCTCGCCTCCCGTGAGGAGCAGATCGCCGTCGCCTCCAAGACCCAGGCCGCCCAGGGCTGGGGTGCCTGGCCGTCCTGCTCGTCCAGGCTGGGCCTGCGCTGAGCACCGACGACACGCCTGCCGACACCGATGTCCGGTTGCTCGGCCCGGCCCAGATCCGGCGCCTTGCCGACGAGCTCGGCGTCCGCCCCACCAAGACCCTGGGGCAGAACTTCGTCCATGACGGCAACACCGTGCGACGCATCGTCGCCGCCTCCGGGGTGGGCGCTGACGACACCGTGCTGGAGGTCGGTCCCGGCCTCGGGTCGCTGACCCTGGCGCTGCTCGGTACCGTCTCGCGTGTCATCGCGGTGGAGATCGACCCGGTCCTGGCCACCCGCCTGCCGGCCACGGTCGCCGAACAGGCACCGAGCCGGTCGGCGTCGTTGTCGGTGGTCACCGCCGATGCGATGAGCGTGCGCGCCACCGATCTGCCGTATGCGCCGACGGCCCTGGTCGCCAATCTGCCGTACAACGTCGCGGTCCCGGTGCTGCTGCATCTGCTCGCCGAATGTCCTTCGATCACAACCGCTCTGGTGATGGTGCAGGCCGAGGTGGCCGACCGTCTCGCCGCACCCCCCGGCAACCGCGTCTACGGTGTGCCCAGTGTCAAGGCCCGCTACTTCGGTGACGTCAGCCGTGCAGGCGCGGTGGGCCGCAACGTCTTCTGGCCCGAACCCAAGGTGGAATCCGGGTTGGTGCGGGTGCAGCGGACCGACGCCCACTCCGCCGATCCCGCCGCGCGCGCACGGGTGTTCGCGGTGATCGACGCGGCATTCGCCCAGCGCCGCAAGACGATGCGTTCGGCGCTGGCCGGCTGGGCCGGATCACCGGTCGAGGCCGAACGGCGGCTGCGTGCGGCCGGGATCGACCCGCAGATCCGCGGCGAGAAGCTCGACGTCGACGACTTCGTGCGTCTGGCCGCCGTCGAACCCGCCTGAATCCTCGACGGCACCTGCTCGACGGCACCTGCTCGACGGCACCTGCTCGGCGGTCCCCGTTCGGCGACACGGCAGCGCGCCGACGCGTCTCGATGGCCGCCGGAGCGGTGGCATTCACTATCCTTGACGCGTGTCTCCCGCATCCCTGTCGGTGATCTCGGGTGCCGTCACGGTGCGCGTCCCGGCCAAGATCAATCTGCATCTCGGCGTCGGTCCGCTGCGCGACGACGGCTACCACGACCTCGTCACCATCTTCCAGGCGTTGTCGCTCTACGACGACGTCACCGTCGCGCGGTCGGCCGCGACGACCGTCACCATGTCGCGGTCGGGTGGTCGCGGCGCCGACACCGAATCGGTGCCGCTCGACGAGAACAACCTCGCCGTACGGGCCGCCCGGGCGCTCGGCGAACACGTCGGACGCGATCCGCGGGTGAGTATCGACATCGTCAAACGCATCCCCGTCGCCGGGGGGATGGCCGGCGGCAGCGCCGATGCCGCCGGTGCGCTCGTGGCCTTGGCGGCCCTGTGGAAGCTCGACATCTCCCGCGCCGAGATCCTCGAACTCGCGGCCGGCCTCGGCAGCGACGTCCCCTTCTCGGTGCAGGGCGGAACCGCACTCGGCACTGGTCGCGGCGAGCAGCTGATGCCGGTACTCGCCCGCGGTGAACTGCACTGGGTACTGGCGTTGGCACGCGAAGGTCTCTCGACACCAAAGGTTTTCGCCGAGCTCGATCGGTTGCGGGAGAACCGGGCCGACGAGTACTCCGGTGCCAACCCCCGTCCGGACGCGCTCGTGCAGGCACTTGCCGGTGGCCGGCCGCAGGAGATCGCCCCGCTGTTGCACAACGATCTGCAGCCGGCCGCGCTGAGTCTGCAACCGGCACTACGGCGCACCCTGCGGGCCGGGATCGACGCCGGGGCGCTCGGCGGCATCGTGTCGGGCTCGGGTCCGACATGCGCATTCCTGTGCTCGGGCGCCGAGGATGCGGTGGCGGTGGCCGCCGAACTGTCGGGGGCCGGGGTGGCCCGCTCGGTGCGCACCGCCGCCGGTCCGGTGCCCGGTGCCACCCGCAAGCCGCCAGAGGAGTGACCCCGGTCTCGTCGACTTCTCGCTAAGCTCGATCGGGTGCGTCCTGCCACCCGAACCCGAACCGGCCCGTCGTCGCCCACGCGACCGCTGCGTCGGCTCGTGTCGACGGTCGGGGCGCTCGCGGTGTTCGCCGGCGCGGGTGTGGTCACCACCGCACCGGCATCGGCCGCACCCGATGCGGGACGTGTGCTGTCGACCGAGGCGATCGCCGGTGCCGACCTCCCGTCCGGTGCCGCCTCCGGCACCCGGCTGACCTATGTGACCCGCGACCAGAACGGCCGGCCGGCCATCTCCACCGGGGTCGTCTACATCCCGTCGACGCCGGCACCCACCGGGGGACGCCGCATCTTCTCCTGGGCGCACGGCACCACCGGGATCGCCGACGAGTGCGCACCGAGCCGCACCCGCAAGGGCGACGGTGTCGACGCCCCGATCCGCGACGCACTGAGATCGGGATATGCGGTCACCGCCACCGACTACGCCGGACTCGGATCGGCCGGGGAGACCGAATATCTCGGCGGCAAGGCCGCGGCGCACTCGGTGCTCGACCTGATCCGCGCGGCCCGGGCCCGGGATGCCTCACTGAGCGCCGACTGGGTGTCGGTGGGGCACTCGCAGGGCGGGCACGCCGCGCTGTTCGCCGGACACGAGGCGCCGTCGTATGCACCGGAGTTGCGGCTACGGGAGATCGTCGCCTTCGCCCCGGCGTCGGGCGTCGAAAGGCTGATGGCCGGTGTGTTCACCCCCGACGTGCCGAGTCTGGGCAAACTCAACGTCGTCAGCGCGCTGTTCCTCTATATCCTGGCCGGTCTCGACCACGCCCGACCCGACCTGCACGTGACCGACCACCTCACCGCCGACGGCAAGCGCTACCTCGACCTGGCCCGTTCGGCCTGCAACGGCGAGGTGTCCGAGGCGATGCGGTCGGTGGCGCCCGGTGCGTTGCTCGACTCGTCGCTGCGCACCACGGAGTTCACCGACGCCCTCACCGACTACATGAGCGTCCCGACCAGTGGTTATCCGGCGCCGATCCGGATCGACCACGGCGTTCTCGACCCGGTGGTCCCGTACACGCTGACCGCATCGCTGGTCCGCTCGATGCGTTCGGCCGGGACCGCCGTCGATCTGCACACACATCTGCGCGCCGACCACACCGACGTCGTGACCAAGGCGCTCGGCGAGGTGATCGGGTCGGTGTCGTCGGCGTTCGGCCGCGACTGATGGCGCCGGCCCGGGACCGGCGCCGACCGGGACGCTGTGGCCCCGTCGGGTGGCGTGTCACGCGTCGTTGTTATCGTCTACCAGTGCTTTCTGCCTGCTCATCGGTACTGATCGACCCGTCGACCACGGGGGAGGTCCGCTGATGGCCACACCCCTGCTCGGTGCCGAAGGCCTGCACCTGGAGTTCCCCACCAAGGTCGTCTTCGATTCGCTCACCCTCGGCATCGAGGAGGGCGACCGGATCGGCATCGTCGGCCGCAACGGCGACGGCAAGTCCAGCCTGCTGGGCATGCTGGCGGGCCGGATCGAGCCGCAGGCCGGACGCGTTACCCGGCGTGGCGGCGTGCGCTTCGGGGTTCTCGCCCAGGGCGACGAGCTCGACCCGGAGTCGACGGTCGGCCACGAGATCGTCGGCGACCGTCCCGAACACGAATGGGCCGGCGACCCCGAGATCCGGGATGTGATCAGCGGATTGGTCGCCGACATCCCGTGGGATGCGCGGATCGGCGGGCTCAGCGGCGGTCAGCGCCGCCGGGTGGCGCTCGCGGCGCTGCTGGTCGGGGAGTGGGATCTGATCGCCCTCGACGAGCCCACCAACCATCTGGACGTGGAAGGTATCGCGTGGCTGGCCGACCACGTGAAACGTCGGTGGGCGAAGAACTCCGGCGGACTGCTGGTGATCACCCACGACCGGTGGTTCCTCGACGAGGTGTGCACCGAGACGTGGGAGGTGCACGACGGGATCGTCGAACCGTTCGAAGGCGGTTACGCCGCCTATGTGCTGCAGCGCGTCGAGCGTGACCGGATCGCCGCGACGATGGAATCCAAGCGCCAGAACCTGATGCGCAAGGAGCTGGCCTGGCTGCGCCGCGGTGCGCCGGCCCGCACGTCCAAACCGAAGTTCCGGATCGAGGCCGCCAACCAGCTGATCGCCGACGTCCCGCCGGTCCGCAATCCGATCGAGTTGCAGCGCCTGGCCGTCGCCCGGCTCGGCAAGCAGGTCGTCGACCTCGAGGAGGTCGGGGTCCGCTTCGGCGAGCGTGAGGTGCTGCGGGAGATCACCTGGCGGATCGGACCCGGCGAGCGCACCGGCATCCTCGGCGCCAACGGTGCCGGCAAGTCGACCCTCCTCGGCCTGGTCTGTGGCACGGTGGCGGCCACCAGCGGAAAGGTCAAGCGCGGGAAGACCGTTCGGATCGGCATGCTCGACCAGCAGTTCTCGCAGCTGGCCGACATCGGCGGCGACAGGGTGCGCGAGGTGCTGGCCGAGACCAAGACCACCTTCACCATCGACGGCAAAGACCACACACCGGCGCAGCTACTCGAACGACTCGGCTTTGCGCGCGAACATCTCTCGGCACGTGTCGACGACCTGTCGGGCGGACAGAAGCGACGTCTGCAGCTGCTGATGTTGCTGCTCAGCGAACCGAACCTGATCGTGCTGGACGAGCCGACCAACGACGTCGACTCCGACATGCTCGCCGCGATGGAGGACCTGCTCGACTCGTGGCCGGGCACGCTGATCGTCGTCTCGCACGACCGGTACCTGCTCGAGCGGGTCACCGACCAGCAGTACGCGGTCCTGGACGGACGGCTGCGGCATGTGCCCGGCGGCGTCGACGAGTATCTCGCCCTGCGTGCGGCACATGTTGCAGCACACGAGAATCCGACCAGCGCGAGCTCGTCGTCATCGGCGGCGGAAACGCAGGAAGGGTTGTCGGGGGCCGAACTGCGTGCGGCACAGAAGGAATTGTCGGCCCTCGAACGCCGCCTGGAGAAGCTCGGCACCACCATCGAGAAGGTGCACAACGAGATGGCCGCCCACGACCAGGGCGACTACGAAGGCCTGGCCAAGCACACCGCACGGCTACGTGAACTCGAAGACGAGGTCACCGAGACCGAAGAGCGCTGGCTCGAACTGTCGGAGCAACTCGGCTGAGGTCTCTCGCCGCTGAGTGAGAGCCGCGTCGGTGTCGGCGACCGTCCTGATGGTGGTTGCGTGTCGACGTCGGGTGGCGGAGGTTTCGACGGGCGCGTCGTCGCTAGCGCTCCTCGCTGCTCAACCATCGTTGGTTGGTCGATGGGCGCGTCGTCGCTAGCGCTCCTCGCTGCTCAACCATCGTGGGGATGAGGTGCTGCGGGTGTGCTTTTGGTGGTTGAGCAGGTCATCCTCGCGATAGCGAGGCTGGCCGTTGTCGAAACCTGGTGGGTTGTCGGTGTCGGTGAGCGTGGTGGTGGTTGCGTGCCGTTGTTGGGTGGCGGAGGTTTCGACGGGCGCGTCGTCGCTTGCGCTCCTCGCTGCTCAACCATCGTGGGTTGGTCGCTTGCGCTCCTCGCTGCTCAACCATCGTGGGTTGGTCGCTTGCGCTCGTCGTCGGCCCAACATCGTGGGTTGGTCGTTGAGCTGGTTGCCGGTTCACCCGGCGTCGGAGCTGCGCACCTGGTCGAGTCGTGCAGCGAAATCGCCGATCATGGCCCCGGTCACCTCGGGCTGGATCAGCGGATACAAGTGGGTGGCACGCGGGATCACGCGGACCTCGGTGTCTTGGGACAATGCGGCGAATCGCTGTTCGTGCATACGGAATTGGTCCCATGCACCGTTGGCGAGCAGCGTCGGACCCCGGTAGCGCGACAGTTCGGCCAGTGCGTCGAAGCGGGCCACCTCGTCGACGACGTCGGCTATCGAGTGCAGGGCGAGACCACCGGCCTCCATGTCCTCGGCGACCTGACGGCCGACGGCGAGCCGCGTCAGGATCTTGCTGATCACCGCCGATCCGCCGGGCAGCATGCCGGTGAGGAAGCCGAACAGCCGGAACGGTGCGGCGAGCATCCGACTCGGCTGTGCCGTGGAACCCATCACCACCAGGCCGGCGATGCGGTCGGGGTGACGGCCCGCGGCTGCCATCGTCACATATCCGCCGAGTGAGATCCCGGCCAGGACAACGGGTCTGCCGAACTCGTCCGCGGTGTCGAGGACGGTCTGAACCGCGTCGTCGAGGCTGAACTTCTCGGCGAACCGCTGTCCGTGGCCGGGGAGGTCGGGGGTGCGGACCGCCCGCCCGTCGATTGCTGCGGCGATCCGGCGCATCGATGTCCCGCTGACCCGCAGCCCGTGGATCAGGACCACGGGGGTGGCGTCGTCGAGCACTGGGGAAGGAGTGCTCGACGGCGTGGGTTCGAGGGTGATGTCGGAGTCGTCGCAGATCATCGCGGGCCAGTGTGCCGGGCCCGCCGAACCCGGTCCAGGCCCCGCACGCAGTGTTCACGTCTGCTCACACAGTGTTCACGTCGCCATCGGCTTCCGGCGCGGCCTCGTCACCCTCACCGCCGACGTCACCCTCACCGTCGTCACCCTCGTCGTCGTCGGGTTCGCCGACGCGGACCTCGCGGTCGATCCCGACCTGCTCCCGGAAACCGGCGTCGTGGCTGACCAGGATCAGGGCGCCGGTCCACTTCTGCAGTGCCTCGACGAGTTCCTCGGTGGTGGTGATGTCGAGGTTGTTGGTGGGCTCGTCGAGGATCAGGAGCTTGGGGATCGGATCGGCGAGCAACGCCGACGCCAACGCGACCCGCAGACGTTCGCCACCGGACAGCTCGGTCAGCGGCCGGTCGGCGGCCCTGCCGCGGAACAGGAATCGGGCCAGGTGCGACCGCACCTGCTGGACCGTGCGGTCGGGATGCTCGGCCATCAGGTGTTCGGCGATCGTGCGGGTGGGATCGTCGAACGTGATCCGCTGGGGCACCAGCGCATAGGGGACGAGCACTCGCCCGGAGGTGATCAGTTCCCGGATGAGGGTGGTCTTCCCGGCCCCGTTGCGCCCGACCAGGGCGATTCGTTCCGGTCCGTCGACGTAGAGCCGCTCGTCGTCGATCACCTGTACGCGCGTACCCATCTCGGGGTCGGGCATCGCGATGTGTGCGGTGTGGTCGGCGCGGATTCCGTCCTGGGCGGACGCGAGACGGCCGGCAGCCGCATCGACGTCGGCTCGGTGCGCGGTACGGAACTTACCCGCCGACACCTCCGCGGCGTTCCGACGCAGTCCCGCGACGATCTTGGGTACCCGCTTCTCCCGCTCGGCGCGGGCGGCGGTGCGGGCCCGCCGGCCCAGGGCGATCTGGGCGTCGACCATCTCGCGTTTCTGCCGGCGAAGGTCGTTGGCCGCGTTGGCCACCGCGTCGGCCGCAGCAGCCTGTTCGGCGTCGATCATCGACCGATATACCGAGTACGGACCACCGAACTGACGGATGTGACCGTGGTAGAGCTCGAGTGTCGTGTCGACGCGTTCGAGGAGTTCGAGGTCGTGGCTGACCAGCACGATGGTGCCGGCGAACCGTTCGATCATCGTGAACAACCGGCCCCGCGACCCCTCGTCGAGATTGTTGGTCGGCTCGTCGAGCAGCAGGACGTCGGGGCGGTGCACGAGTCGCGCGGCGATCGCCAGCATCGTCGACTCCCCACCGGAGAGCGTGCCCACCGTGCGGTCGAGATCGGCGACCAGACCCAGTGCCGACAGCTCGGCGACAGCGCGTTCTTCGACGTCCCAGTCGTCGCCGACGATGTCGAAGTCGGCTTCGTCGACCGAACCGTTCTCGATGCGCCGCAACGCTGTTCGGGTCTCGGTGATCCCGAGGACATCACTGATGGTGGCGTGCGGATCGGCGTCGGGATGCTGGGGGACCAGTGCGGTTCGCCCCGGCACCGAGACGCTGCCGCGGGTCGGTCGCACCGTGCCGGCAATCAGGTGCAGCAGCGTGCTCTTCCCGGCACCGTTGACACCGACCAGCGAACACACGCCGGAGGGGACGACGAACGACAGGCCGTCGAAGACCACCGAGCCGTCGGGCCACGTGAAGGAGACGTCCGAGAGGGTGATCGAGGAGGAAAGGTCGTGCGCAGAAAACGATGCCATGTGAGGCTCCTGAGGTGGTGGGCAGAGCGCGGCGAGACTCGCGGCGCTGCGGGAAACCGACCTCAGATGTTCATATTCTGCGGATCACTCCTCTGGTTGACGACAAGGACGGGGACCACCATAGCGCGTGATCCCGGCGCCCTGTCAAGGAACTCGGTCGGCACGCGATAGCGTGAGCACCATGTCGTTCATCCGCACCTCCGTCGCCAACGGGGTGGGAGAGGTCATCCTCGATCGCCCGAAAGCCCTTAATGCACTCGACCAGTCGATGGTCGACGACATGTACGAGATCCTCGGGGAGTGGGGTGATGACGACGATGTGGAGACCGTGCTGGTCACCTCGGCGAGCGAGCGCGCCTTCTGCGCCGGTGGTGACATCCGGGCGATCCGGGAATCCGCCCTCGAGGGCGACACCGAGGCCATCACCCGCTACTTCGCCCACGAATACCGGCTGAACCAGCTCATCGCCACCTACCCCAAGGCCTATGTCGCGTTGGTCGACGGGCCCGCGATGGGCGGTGGCCTCGGGATCAGCGTGCACGGGGAGGTGCGGGTGGTCAGCGAGAAGGCGATGATCGCGATGCCCGAGACCGCGATCGGCTTCCTGCCCGACGTCGGTTCCACCCACTTCCTGCCGCGCCTGCCGATGGGTGTCGGAATGTGGTTGGGACTCACCGGTTCCCGCGTCCTCGGAGAGCAAGCGCTGTCGGTGGGACTGGCCACCCACTTCGTCCCGTCGGCGCGGATCGGTGCGGTGGCCGAACGGATTCGGGCCGGGGCGCCGCTGGGTGAGGCACTCGCGCCTGAACCCGCCGAACTCGATCGGCACCCACTGTTGCCGCTGGACAAGATCGGGGAGTACTTCGCCGACACCAATGTCGCCGCGATCATCGGCGGACTGCGTGGCGCAGTCGGCGACGACTGGGCGGCCCAGATGCTCGACCTGCTCGCGGCGGCATCGCCGACGAGTCTGGCGGTGACCGCCCGCATGCTCGAACTCGGCGAGGCGTCATCGCTGGACGAGTGCCTCGAGCGCGAGCTTCATGCTGCCGAGAAGATCACCCTCACAACGGATTTCGTGGAAGGCGTGCGGGCCGTTCTGGTGGACAAGGACCGTGATCCGTCGTTCTCGCCGGCATCGGTCGACGACGTCGACCCCGCCGAGGTGGCACGGATCGTCGGCGCCTGAGGCGTCACGGCGTCAGGTCGAACCAGCCGGACAGGCGGGTCGGCTGCTCCGACATCGTCGGCGCCTGCGGTGCCGACACCGGGGGACCCGGTGCCGGGGCCGCGGGCGCATCCGGGGCGCTCGCAGTGGCCTCGTCGTCGGTGATGTCCTCGCTCGGGGCGAACGGATTGGCCCGCGTGGTGACCGCGGTCGGGCAGTCGAGGTGGCCGGCCATCCGCTCCCCGGTGACGGTGGTCAGCGCGAGGCGGCACGTGGACGACGTCCGGTAGACACCGCCCACCGACACCCCGACCTGTGCGGTGATCACCCCGGTCAGCGGTCCGACGGTGGGCCGGACGGCACCGATCGGCGGCAACACCCCGCCGGTGAGCTCGCCGACGAGGAATTCCAGTTGCGCCCCATCGGTTCCCGGCCCGGCGAAGGTGAACAGCAAAGTGTCCGGCGGCACCTCGGGGGCCGGGTTGCCGGACTTGTCGAACTCGTAGCAGGACGTCTCGGACGCGCCCTCGGGACCGGTGGCCGGGGCGATCGCGATCAGCATGTGGCCGTGGGTGAACCGAAGACCTGTGCCGCTGCGGTCGACCCGCCCGGCCGGCGGGTCCTGCGCGCAGCGTTTCGCATCCAGGGGCACCGAGACCGCCGGTGACGTCGGCGACGCCTCGGACGAGGCGGGCGACGCGGCGTCGGAACCGGCGCATCCGGTGAGCAGGACACCGGCCAGCCCCAGACCGGTGACAGTCATGGGCATGCGAGAACGGTTGACGCGCATGACGTCTCAGTCGGCGGTGGCGACCAGGGGCTCCAGGGTCAGGTCGGGGTGTTCCTTCTCGATGTACTGCAGCCGCCACTTGTCGCTGAACAGGGCGAGCAGGGCGCCGTCGGTGCGGGTGAACACCTCGACACCGCGCTGACGGTTCAGCTCGTCGGCGCTCTCGGCATCGGTGCGTCGGGCCAGGGTGTAGCCGAGCGGATCGATCACGGTGTCGACGTTGAACTCCGACTTCAGCCGCGCGGTGACCACCTCGAACTGCATCGGTCCGACGGCTGCGAGCACCGGCGAGGCATCACCGCGCAGATCGTTGCGCAGGACCTGCACCACGCCCTCGCTGTCGAGCTGATCCATCCCCTTGCGGAACTGCTTGTACTTGTCGGCGGTGGTGGCCCGCAACGACGAGAAGTGTTCGGGCGCAAACGACGGGATCGGCGGGAACTGCACCCTGGGGTCGTTGAAGAGGGTGTCGCCGGGGGCCAGTGCGGTGGCGTTGACCAGACCCACCACATCACCGGGGTAGGCGGTGTCGACGGTGGAACGGTCGCGGCCGAACACCGCCTGGGCGTACTTGGTGGCGAACGGCTTTCCGGTCTGCGCATGCGTGACCACCATGCCGCGCTCGAACTCGCCGGACACGATCCGCATGTACGCCAAGCGATCTCGGTGGCTCGCGTCCATGCCGGCCTGGACCTTGAACACCACCGCACTGAAGGGGTCGGTGGGTTCACGGACGGTGCCGTCGAGGTCGGTGCGGCCGGCCGGGGCGGGGGCGAGCTCGACGAGGGTCTCGAGGAGCTGTCGCACACCGAAGTTGAGCATCGCCGAGGAGAAGATCATCGGTGAGGTCTCACCGGCCAGGAACAGTTCCTGATCGTGGTCCTGGCCCATCTCGGTGAGCAGTGCGCTCTCCTCGCTGGCCGCGACCCACTCGTCGCCCTCGCGGGCGGCGGCGGCCTCGGCGTCCATGATCTCCTCGGGGGCGATCTTGGCGCCGCCGGCGGTGCGGGTGAAGTGGATGTACCGGCCGGTGCGGCGGTCGAGCAGGCCACGGAAGTCGCCGGCGATACCCACCGGGAAGTACAGCGGGGTGGGGGTCAGGCCGATGCGTTCGCTGATCTCGTCGATCAGTTCCAGCGGAGTCTGTCCCGGACGGTCCCACTTGTTGATGACGGTGATCACCGGGATGCCGCGATGACGACACACCTGGAACAGTTTGAGGGTCTGCGGCTCGAGGCCCTTGGCGGCATCGATCAGCATCACCGCGGCGTCGACGGCGGTGAGCACCCGGTAGGTGTCCTCGGAGAAGTCGGCGTGACCGGGGGTGTCGACGAGGTTGATCACCGCGGGCTCGTCGTCGTCGGACCAGCCGGCCGGGGTGTAGTTGAACTGCAGCGCGGTGGAACTCACCGAGATACCGCGGGCCTTCTCCATCTCCATCCAGTCGGAGACGGTGGACTTGCGGCCGGCCTTGCCGTGGATGGCGCCCGCCTCGCTGATCATGCGGGCATGGAGCGCCAGGGCCTCGGTCATCGTCGACTTACCCGCGTCGGGGTGGGAGATGATCGCGAAGGTACGTCGGCGCTTGACCTCATCGGCAACAGAACTCACCCATCGAGGCTATCGGGCGAGGTCGTGGCGCCCACAACCTCCCCCGGGGAGCGGTCGCATGCCGGCCCGGAATCCGGGGCCGGAATGCCACCACTCACATCCGGGGTCTACTCGAACGGGACGGGCGGCAGGGTGACCACCTGCGAGGCGTAACTGAGGCCCGCGCCGTAGCCGAGCAGCAGTGCGGTGTCGCCGGGCCGGGCCTTGCCGGTGGAGAGCAGGTCTTCCATCGCGAGCGGGATCGAGGCGGCCGAGGTGTTGCCGGTGTGCTCGATGTCGTTGGCGACGACGGCGCCCTCACGCAGGTGCAGGTTCTTGGCGAGCAGATCGTTGATCCGCGAGTTGGCCTGGTGCGGGACGAAGACGTCGAGGTCGGTGGCGTCGACCTTCGCGGCCTCGAGTGCACGCTGGGCGACCTTGCCCATCTCGAAGGCGGCCCAGCGGAAGACCGCGGTGCCCTCGAGCCGCAGGAACGGACGCTGGACGCGGTCGCCGTCGAGGAAGGTGACCCAGTCGATGTCCTGGCGGATGGCGTCGTACTGGCTGCCGTCGCTGCCCCAGATCACCGGGCCGAGCTGCTGCTGCTCGGTGGGGCCCACCACGACGGCACCGGCGCCGTCACCGAAGATGAAGCAGTTGGTGCGGTCGGTCATGTCGAGGGCCACCGACAGCTGCTCGGCGCCGATCACCAGCACGTGGGTCGCACTGCCGCCGCGGACCATGTCGGAGGCCAGCGCCATGCCGTAACCGAAACCGGCGCAGCCGACGGTGACGTCGAAGGCGGGCACACCGTTGCAGCCGAGCTGGGTGGCGACAGTGGTGGCACCGGCCGGGGTGAGGAGCAGGTGGGTGTTGGTCGCGAGGATCACCGCATCGATGTCGGAGCCGGAGAGCAGTGCATTCGCGATGGCCTTGCGGCCGGCATGGACGGCCATCTGGGTGACGTCCTCGTCGCGGCGGGCGAACCGGCGTGACTTGATGCCCGTACGGGTGTAGATCCACTCGTCGGAGGAGTCGATCTGCTGACAGATCTCCTCGTTGGTCACCACGCGTTCGGGACGGTATGCACCGATCCCGAGCATGCCGATGTTGTTCACCCCGGAGGTTTCGGCGATCACGGCCATGATGGTTCCTTCCGTTATGCGACCCGACATAGACCGTCTCACATTCACCCACTACTCGGAAGTAGCGGTGTCCTGTTCGACGGATCGCCGGGCGATCATCTCGTGGTAGCGGGCGCGGTCGGCGGTCATCTGATGCCCCGGGTCGTCGGCGGGCGGGGCCCACGCCGTGGAGGCGAGCCGCAGCCGTCCCGACCGCAGGTCGGCGACGACGTCGGCGAGCCAGGTCAGTTCCGCCTGCGCGAGGTCGCCGAACAGGGCGAGTGCACGCAGTGCATGAGGGGGAGCATAAGGGTTGGCCGACGGGTCGCCGTCGTCGCGGTGGCGTTGGAGCTCCGCGGTGGCCCGTCGGAGACGCTCGTCGAGGAGTTCGAGCGCATGCTCGTCACCGATCAGCGGGAGCAGGCCGAATGCCGCCTGGAATGCGGTGCGGTCGAAGATGTCCACGTCGAGGACGGCCTCGGCGATCAGTTCGTGGAGCCGTCGTGTGCCGGTGGCGGTGAGCTCGTACACGGCGACGTCGCGGGAGCCGTCACGCAGGTCGTGGCGGGTGAGCAGGCCGGATCGGCTCAGCTGGGTGAGCGCGTGGTAGATCGAGCCCGGTTGCACGTTCAGCCAGCGATCGACCTGCCAGGACAGCAACTCGCGCCGGATCTGGTAGCCGTTCACCGGTCCGAACAGGCCGACCGCGCCCAGCAGCAGCATCTGGGTCGACGTCGATCGCATGGTGATAACCCCTATCAGGCCGGTCGGTCCGGGTCTTTGTGATGTCGCGGACCGTAGCTGTCCGCTATTCGATGAATTCTTCTCGTCGAGCCGGTCGGTACCGGTGGATGTCGGTGGACGCCGTCGCCAAGGGGTGTGGCGTACATCACCATCATATGTTCAAATTTGAATAGTCGACGGAAGTCGGCTTCTCAGGTCACAGGAGAGCGATCATGATCCACGCACGAGGTCTCGTCCAGACCTTCCGGACCGGGCGCGGCAAGCAGAAACGAGAGGTGCGCGCCGTCGACGGCGTCGACCTCGACATCGCCGAAGGGGAGGTGGTCGGCTTCCTCGGGCCCAACGGTGCGGGCAAGACCACCACGCTCCGGATGCTCACCACGCTGCTCCGTCCCACCGCGGGCACCGCGACGGTCAACGGCTACGACGTCGTCGACGACGCGGTGATGGTGCGCCGCAGCATCGGCTATGTCTCGCAGGCGGGCGGCACCTTCAGTCAGGCGCAGGCCGGTGACGAGGTGGTCGATCACGGCATGCTCTACGGACTCAGCCGGGCGGAGGCGACCCGCCGCGGCAAGGTGTTGTTCGAGAAGTTCCAGCTCGACGGACTCTGGGAACGCATGCCCAAGAACATGTCCGGCGGCCAGAAACGACGCCTCGACATCGCGATGGGACTCGTCCACGACCCGACGCTGGTCTTCCTCGACGAGCCGACCACCGGACTCGATCCGCAGGCCCGCGCCAATCTGTGGGAGCACATCCGTGCGCTGCGCACCGAGCGTGGCGCGACGGTGTTCCTCACCACCCACTATCTCGACGAGGCCGACGAACTCTCGGACCGGATCATCATCATCGACAACGGCAAGATCGTCGCCGCCGACACCTCCGACAATCTCAAGGCGCATGTCTCCGGAGACCTCGTCGACCTCGAGGTGACCGAACTCGCCCATGTCGGGGTGGCCGCCGAGAAACTCGCCTCGATCGCCGGACACATCGAGACCGAAGGACGACACGTGCGAGGACGCGTGCGTCGCGCCGGTCGCGAGGTACCCGGCCTGCTTCGCGATCTCACCAGCACCGCAATCGAATTGGATTCCATCGAGGTGATCCGCCCCACCCTCGACGACGTCTTCCTCACCATGACCGGACGATCCCTGCGCGACGCCCAGGCCACCACCGAGGACGCCGCCGAGACCGAACTCGACAACGAAGGGGCGCTGCGATGACCTTCCTGCGTGAATCCCAGATCGTCTTCCGCCGCCAGATCCGGATGAACCTGCGCAACCCCGCGTGGGTGCTGATCGGTGTGATGCAGCCGGTGCTCTACCTGGTGCTGTTCGGCCCGCTGCTCAAACCCCTTGTCTCCCAGTTCCCCGGAGGCTCCGACAACGCCTACACCTTCCTCGTTCCCGGACTCCTGGTGCAGCTGGGCATGTTCGGTGCCTTCTTCGCCGGCTTCAGCCTGATCGGCGAATGGCGCGAGGGCGTGGTGGAGGCCGAACGCGTCACCCCGGCCAGCCGCACCGCACTGCTCACCGGGCGGCTGATGCGCGACGTGCTGCAACTGTTCGTGCAGGCCCTGATCCTGGTGCTGCTCGGCTGGGCGATGGGCATGCGCGGCTCGATCGTCGGGGTGATCGTCGGCATCGTGATCACCCTGATCATCGGTGGCGCATGCGCGGCGTCGTCGAATGCGTTGGCGCTCACCACCAAATCCGAGGACGTGATGGCGCCCGTGATCAACATGGTGATGATGCCGGTGCTGTTGCTGTCGGGGATCCTGCTGCCGATGACACTCGGCCCCGAATGGTTGCGTCACGTCAGCGCGATCATGCCGTTCCGCTGGGTCGTCGACGGTGTACGAGATGCGTTCGGCGGCAACATCGCCACCATGGGAGTGGTGTGGGCACTGGTCGCATCCCTGATCCTCGGCTTCCTCGGTACCTGGTGGGGCACAGCGGTGTTCCGAAAGGAAAGCGCCTAGTACTCGAGCTCGTCCTCCCGTATGAAGATGCCAGCGGCTCCGCGTTTGGTGTCTCGGGCCTGAGAATCCTCGAGATCAATGGCCGTGACCTGACGATCGGTCGCGCCGAAACATCGGCCCGGCTGGTCAGGCTGATCTGCAGGCCGCGATGCCCTCCACCGTCAGGAACTACGCCGCGGGCGCCATCGACGGAGACATCACTGAGCTGATCCACCAGCGAGCCGCACCAGAAGAAATCGACAAGACTGATCTGCCGGATTCGAATCGCGGCTCGACCTTCAGGGAGGTCGTAAAGGGTGTGGCTCCGGTGAACCGGTCGGAGCCTCCGGAACAGTGGACTGCCGGGCTCATGGCCGGTCACCGGTTCATCCACCTCAGTGTTCACGTCATCGGCGTGTGATCCGCCTCAGTGACTTCTCACGCTCCCGGGCCGGGAGTGATCAAGACCAGTTACACCAGATCAACAGTGGTCGCCGGTGGCGATGCCGAGGACGAGGCCACCTGCGAGGTCGGTGATTTGCGGCATGACAAGGCTTCTCCAGAGTGGGGTGGCCGATGACCAGCTGTGCGTGACGGCTTGTCGATGCAGCCGTTCAGCAAGTCGACCGCGCTCGTTTCTGGTTCGGTCTGTCTGTCTCGGAAACGCTCGCGGCCCCAAACAGTGTGGTTCAGGGTGGCCAGTAGATGCTGAGGTGCAGGACCTCGTGGCACCATCGCCGGCATTCGTCGGCTTCACCGGAATCTCAGTATGACGTAATGAGAAGGACGAGAATGAAGACCGAGTAGCCGGCAATCCCACCACCAACCAGCGTCGCAAGCCCGGCTGCGAGACTTTGAGTTCTGCGCCTTACCACCTCGCTGATCGCGACCACGACAGCGGCCAAGAAGGCGATCAACAGCCACACCTGAAGTAGTGACATGGTCAGCAGACTTTCCAAGCGCCTTCCCGTGACGTTGTGCCCCAAGTCCATGTTTCTGCTCGGCGCCGCCCACGCGGGCCGGGCAGGCCGACCATGCACGCGGAAGGCCGGCCGTCGACGCCCGCTCAGATGCGCATATCCCCAACCGGATCCGACGCTGCTCCGGTACCAGGCCGGAAGCTGGTCACCTGCGGCGCCGGGGGCAGCGTCACGGTCTACCCGAGGTCGTCGAAGCTGGTCACCTGTGGCGCCGGGGGCAGCGTCACGATGGCCCCCGCATAGGAGAGTCCGGCGCCGAATCCGAGGAGCATCGCGGTCTGGCCGCCCTTGGCCTTTCCGGTCGCGAGCATCTCCTCCATGGCGAGCGGGATGGATGCCGCCGAGGTGTTGCCGGTGTTCTCGATGTCGTTGGCCATCGGCAGGTCGTCGGGGAAGCCGAGGTTCTTCTTCATCAGCTCGTTGATGCGGGCGTTCGCCTGGTGCGGGACGAACACCTCGATGTCGTCGACGCTCACGCCGGAGGTCTCGATCACCTGGGCCAGGGCCTTGGGCAGGGTGATCGCCGCCCAGCGGAACACCCGCGAGCCCTGCATGGTGACGAACATCCGGCCGACGGGCTCGGTCTCGGGGTCCTTGTGCTGGAACTCCTGTGCCCGATCCATGTAGGCGGGGATGTCGAAGTTCTGGCCGATGGCGTCGGCACTCTCGCCGTCGCTGCCCCAGACGGTGGGGGAGATTCCGTTCTCCTCGCTCGGCCCGACGACCACCGCGCCGGCGCCGTCGCCGAAGATGAAGGCGGTGTTGCGATCGGTGGGTTCCATCACCACCGACATGGTCTCCACGCCGACCACCAGGACGTACTCGGCCGAACCGGCGCGCACGGTGTCGGCGGCGATCCCGAGGGCATACCCGAATCCACCGCAGCCGGCGGCGACGTCGTAGGCGGGAATGCCGTTGAGCCCGATGTCGAAGGCGATGATCGGGCCACCGTGGGGGATCTTGGTCTTCCAGCTGTTGGTGGCCAGGACCAGGGCGCCGATCTTCTCCTTGGGCACACCGGAATTGGCGATCGCACGTTCGGCGGCCGCGGCTGCCATCGACCGGGCGGTCTCGTCGCCGCTGATCCAGCGACGGTTACGGATGCCGCTTCGCTCGAAGATCCACTCGTCACTGCTGTCGAGGACCTGGCACACCTCGTCGTTGCTGACCAGACGTTTCGGTCGATAAGCGCCGATCCCGAGCATCGCGACGTTCTGATGTCCGGTCTTCGCTGCGATCTGTGCCACCGTGTCTGCCACTCCTCGAACCCTCCGCGCACCCACCCCGTTGCGGATACGCCTGCCGATTCTAAGACGTGAGGGTGTGCTCACCATCGGACCAAGGTCCTGTTCGGCGCGTTACCGTCGACGCTGTCGGGCCCGGCTGTGAGCCGCCGATCACCAGGCGTGGACGACGTTCTGCGCCACCTCGAGATCCTTGGCGATCAGTAGTTCCACGGCGTCGGCACCGTTGGTGATGAGCAGATCGACCTCGTCACGCGCCCCGGACGGAAACGGCTTGAGGACGTAGTCGGCGGGATCCTGGCGGCCCGGCGGACGCCCGATGCCCAGGCGGACCCGCAGATAATCGCGGGTACCGATGGCCTGGCTGATCGAACGCAGACCGTTGTGGCCGCCCTCGCCGCCGCCGCGCTTGAGCCGGACGAGGCCGAAGTCGATGTCGAGCTCGTCGTGCAGCACGATCAGATCGGCCGGCGCCACCTTGTAGAAGGCGGCCAGCGGCCCGATCTGGCGCCCGGTCTCGTTCATGTAGGTGCGGGCCTTGGCGACCAGCACAGAACCGCCGGCCAGCGGTACCGATGCGACCTCTGCGCCGGAGCGCTTGTGCACCGTGTACCGCTCGCCGGCGGCGGCGACCAGACGATCGGCGACCATGGCGCCGATGTTGTGTCGTGTCTTCTCGTACTTCGGTCCGGGATTGCCCAGCCCGACGATGAGTTTCACGTGAAGACACTCCTGTTGGTCGGTGGATCAGTCCGTTCGGACCGTGATCACTCGGCTGCTTCGGCGGGGGCCTCAGCACCCTCGGCGGCCTCGGCGCCCGAGTCCTCGGCGGCGGCAGTGGCCTCGTTGACGGCCACGATCAGGGTCTCGGCGTCGCTGATCAGGGTCACACCGGCAGGCAGCTCCAGGTCGGAGGCATGGATGGTGGTTCCGGCCACCTTGCCGTCGACGTCGACGACGATCTGCTCGGGGATCGACAGGGCGTCGGCCTCGACCTCGATGGCGTTGGCGTCCTGGACGACCAGGGTGCCGGACTGGGCGTCACCCTCGACGACGATGTTGACCTCGACGGTGACCTTCTCGCCGCGCTTGATGACCAGCAGGTCGGCGTGCTCGATGTAGTTGCGGATCGGGTGGACGTCGACCTGCTTGGTCAGCGCGAGCTGGTTGGTGCCCTCGATGTCGAGCTCGAGCACGGCGTTGGTGCCGTGGTTACGCAGGATGGCGGCGAACTCGCGGGCCGGGATGTTCAGGTGCTGCGGGTCGGTGCCGTGGCCGTACAGAACGGCGGGGACCTGGCCGCCGGCACGGGCGCGACGGGCGGCACCCTTGCCCTTCTCGGTGCGGGTGGTGACGGCGATGTTGTTGGTCTCGGTTGCCATGGGCATCTCCTTTGTGGGCGGCCGGCTCGGATGCCGGTCGGTGGTCGGGTCCCGGCAGACACGCCGCCCCACGACCGCCACGATGCGCACAGAGAGGGCACCGGAACAGATGTGTGGTGGTCGCGCCGATAACGGTGACTGCTCACCCTCGCCGAGACAACCCGAAAAGGATAGCCGATCACCTGCGCCGATGTCATATCCGGGGCCGGATGCCCCCGAGCGCGTCCCGGGCGAAAAGGTGCTCCGTGTGATGTGCTCGCGGGCATACTGGCCGTCATGACCTCACGGACCCCGATCGAGATCGTCACCGGATTCCTCGACTCGCTCGCCCGCGGCGACGTCGACGCCGCGATGCTCGACGTCGCCGACAACATCGACTACACCAACGTCTCGCTACCCACCGTTCGTGGAAAACGTAAGGTGGCCAAGATCTTTGCCGCGATGAAGCCGGCCCGCCTGCGGTTCAACCTCGAGATGGTCAACATCGCCGAGGACGGCACGGTGGTGCTCACCGAACGGATCGACGAGATCTCGCTGGGACGTCTGCACCTGCAGTTCTGGGTGTGCGGGCGATTCGAGGTGCGCAACGCGCAGATCGTGGTGTGGCGCGACTACTTCGACTACCTCGACATGACCAAGGCGCTGCTGCGGGGACTCGCGGCCCTGGCGGTGCCGTCGCTGGTGACACCGTTGCCGGCGCCGGGGGCGGTGTCCACGAACCGGCCCTGAGTGCTGCGATGGCCGGCCGGTCCGCGGGTACGGTGTGAGCGTGGATGCGACGATCTATCACAACCCGAGGTGTTCGACCTCGCGTAAGGCCTTGCAGGCGCTGCGCGACGCCGGTGTCGAACCGACCATCGTCAAGTACCTCGACGAGCCGTACACGCGCGAAAGACTGGTGGAGCTGTTCGCCGACGCGGGGCTCACGCCGAAGCAGGCGGTGCGCAAGCGGGAGGCGCTGTATGCCGAACTCGGTCTCGCCGAGGCCTCCGACGACGAGATCCTCGATGCGATGGTGCAGCATCCGATTCTGGTGGAACGCCCGATCGTGGTGACCGACAAGGGAACCCGGATTCCAAGGCCCTTCGAGAAGCTCGACGAGATCCTGTAGCGCCACGACATCGTCGCCCGGAGCCGTGTGCCCCGGGCGACGAGGTCGTGTCACCCGGGGTCGAGGACGAAGTCGTGACGTACCGAATCACGCCCCTGCTCATCGGGTTCCGGGTCGAGGAGTGATCCGGGCCCGGCCGCCGGGGTGACATCGCCGCCGGGCCGTCGATCACCGGTGAGGTAGAGCTGGGTGATGACCGGATGCTGCCCCTTGCCGGACACACGCAGATTCAGGTGTGCCGGTTGCCGCGGATGCCGGTCTGCTGCCCCGCCGCACGTCCCGGTCGGGCCGTCGGCCGGGATCTGTTGGGGCGCAGGCGCGATGGTGGTGATCTCATAGCGTCCCGCACCGTCGGTCACGACCGTGCCCCGCAGATTCCAGTCGGGGACGTGCCGGGTGTACCCGGAGTAGTGGCCCTCGGCGTCGGCGTGCCAGATCTCGAGGGTGGCTCCGGGTACCGGCGCACCCGAGACATCGAGCACCTGGCCGTACAGCACCAGTGGGGGCTGCGCCCGGTCGCGTGAGCGCATCGGGAGGGTGCACCTGGCGGGGAGCAGCGGGGCATCGGCGAGGTAGTACGAACCCTCGACACTTCCCGTGGGGCCCGGGAACTCTCGTGCGTCGATCGCGTCGATGTGGTGCTCGACGAAGGCCGTGGCCGCGCTCCCGGAGCCGAGGGTGATCGGATGCCCGGAGCGGTCGACGACGGTGTCGGGGGAGAGGTCGATGGCGGTCATGGTGTCCTCACTCGTCGGGAGTCGATGCGTCAGGCGGGGACGGAGTCCGGGATGGGCACGCAGGTGGGGGTGAACCTGGCCGTCGCGCCGAACCAGCGCCTGTGCGGGTCGTCGAGGTCGCTGCAGTGGGCGGCGGTCGCCGTCGTCTCGCCGAGATCGTGGAACTTGCTGCGGTAGAACAGGAGTGGTTCCGACGATGTGTCCACGTGCGCGTCGACGATCTCGCCGACGAAGATGATGTGGTCGCCGCCGTCATAGGACGCCCAGGGATTGCAGATCAGTGTCGCGGCGTTGCCGGTGAGCGCCGGGACCGGCCACGTCGAGCTCCACTCGGGTCCGGGAACCCGTGGTTTGCCCGCGAAGTGCATCGCGGTGTCGAGCTGGTCGGCGGAGAGGATGTTCACCGCGAACGGGGCGTCGTGGAGGTATCCGCACGCCGGGGATCGGCGGGTGAGTGTCACCTGACACAGCCGCGGCTCGAGGGAGATGACGGTGAACGCCGTCACCGTGGCGCCGTGGGTCTCGCCCTCGTCGTCGGTGCAGGTGATGACGGTGACACCACTGGCGAACTGGCCGAAGATGCTGCGCATCGTGCGTTCGTTCATGGGGATCAGCCTCCGTGGCTCGGCACCTTCTCGATCGGTGGGAAGGCGGTGGACGTGTGCCGTGGAACCCAATCTATGACCGAGGTCACACCACATCGATCCGGATTGCGAAGCCACCATCCGGATTGCGTGACGAGATCACCCGGGCCGTCCTCGCCGCACCGTCGGCCCGGGTGATCAGCCCGGCCGCCACCGGCATCGTGACCCGGCGGCGGCACGCGCCGGCTCCGGGGGACGCACCAAAACAGCCGCGCCGGGTCGTTCACGAGGAACGACCCGGCGCGGTGAGTGATCCGGACGGTGACCGGTCAGGCGATGCCGTCGAACAGGCTGGTGACCGAACCGTTCTCGAACACCTCGCGGATGGTCTGGGCCAGCAGCGGGGCGATCGACAGGACGGTGAGCGTCGGGAAGCGCTTGGACTCCGGGATCGGCAGCGTGTCGGTCGCGATGACCTCCTTGGCGCCGCAACTGGCCAGCCGCTCGGTGGCCGGCTCGGAGAACACGCCGTGGGTGGTGGCGATGACGACGTCACCGGCGCCGGCGTCCTTGAGCTTGCTGACCGCGCCGGCGATGGTGCCGCCGGTGTCGATCATGTCGTCGATCAGCACGCAGGTGCGGCCCTGCACGTCACCGACGACGCGGTGGGCGACCACCTGGTTGGCGACCAGCGGGTCGCGGGTCTTGTGGATGAAGGCCACCGGTGCGCCACCGAGGGCGTCGGCCCACTTCTCGGCCACGCGCACACGACCGGAGTCGGGGGAGACGATGGCGATGTTGTCGGTGCCGTAGTTGGAGCGCACGTAGTCGGCGAGCTGGCCGAGGGCGTGCATGTGGTCGACCGGGCCGTCGAAGAAGCCCTGGATCTGGTCGGTGTGCAGGTCGACGGTGATGATGCGGTCGGCGCCCGCGGTCTTCATCAGGTCGGCGATCAGCCGGGCGGAGATGGGCTCACGGCCGCGGTGCTTCTTGTCCTGACGGGCGTAGGGGTAGAACGGCAGGATCACGCTGATGCGCTTGGCGGAGCCGCGCTTGAGGGCGTCGATCATGATCAGCGACTCCATCACCCACTCGTTGAGCGGGGCGGGGCAGCTCTGCAGGACGAATGCGTCCGACCCACGGACGGACTCCTCGAACCGGACGAACAGCTCGCCGTTGGCGAAGTTCCGTGCGGTTTGCGGGGTGACCTTGATGCCCAGTTCGTCGGCGACGGCCTGTGCGAGCTCGGGGTGGGCGCGTCCCGAGAACAACATCAGGTTCTTCTGGTTATCGGTGGTCCAGGTCATGAAAACTCTTCTACTCGAACGGATGTGGGCCGTGGTGGACGATGGGCTGCCGGTTGCACCGGGGTCAGGAGCCGTCGGGGTCGGACCGGTCGGCACCCGATGCACGGGCGGCTCGGGCCGCAGCGGTGTCGGGCCGCTTGCGAACCACCCAGTTCTCGATGTTGCGTTGTTGACCCGCGGACACCGCGAGTGCCCCGGGCGGGACATCGTCCCGCACGACGGTACCCGCACCGGTGTAGGCGCCGTCACCGACCCGTACGGGTGCGACGAACATGTTGTCAGAACCGGTGCGGCAGTGTGAGCCGATCACCGTTTGATGTTTGTTCACCCCGTCGTAGTTCACGAACACACTGGACGCCCCGATGTTCGATTCGTCACCGATGGTGGCGTCGCCGACGTAGGTCAGATGCGGGACCTTGCTGCCCGCGCCGATCCGCGCGTTCTTGGTCTCGACGAACGTGCCGATCTTGCCGCCGGCGCCCAGGTCGGTGCCGGGACGCAGATAGGCGAACGGTCCGACGGTGGCGTCGTCGGCGATCACCGCATCGCTGCCGTGGGTGCGGATCACCTGGGCGCGGTCGCCCACGGAGACATCGCGCAGGGTGGTGTCGGGTCCGATCACCACGTCCTCGCCGATCACGGTGGCGCCCTGCAGCTGGGTGCCGGGCTCGATGCGGGTGTCGGCGCCGATCCGGACGTCGACGTCGATCCAGGTGGTCGCCGGGTCGACGATGGTGACCCCGGCGAGCTGATGGGCCCGCACGATCCGACGGTTGAGGGCACCGGCCAGCTCCGACAGCTGGGCGCGGTCATTGCAGCCGGCCACCAGGATCGGGTCGTCGACGATGTGTGCGCGCACGGTCTGGCCGTCGCTGTCGGCGATCTCCACCACGTCGGTCAGGTAGTACTCGCCCTGCGCGTTGTCGGTGGACAGGTTGCCCAGTGCGGCGCGCAGCACGGCGGCGTCGAAGGCGTAGACACCGGCGTTGACCTCGGTGATGGCGAGCTCGGCCGCGTCGGCGTCCTTGTGCTCGACGATCGCGCGGACCGCGGCGTCGGCGTCGCGACGGATCCGCCCGTAGCCGGTGGGATCGGCGGCGACGAAGCCGGTCAGCGTGACCGCCGCACCGTCGTCGCCGGAGTGGGTGGCGACCAGCGCGGCCAGGGTGGCGCCGTCGAGCAGTGGCACGTCGGCGGCGGTGACCAGCACGGTGCCGGTGAAGTCGTCGGGCAGTGCCCGCAGCCCGGCGAGCACGGCATCGCCGGTGCCCAGCGGCTGCTCCTGCACGGCCAGGACGACGGGCCGGCCGAGCTGCGTGGCGACGGCCTGCACCTCGGCCGAGACGCGTTCGCGTTCGTGGCCGACGACGGCGATCAGGTGGGCCGGATCCAGTTCGGCGGCGCCGTGCAGGGCGTGGGCGACCAGGGTGCGACCGGCCAGCGCGTGCAGGATCTTGGGGGTCTTCGACTTCATCCGGGTGCCCGCGCCCGCAGCGAGGACGATGACGGCGGTCGTCGGTTGGGACGTCTGTGACATGACGGACTCCGATGTCGGGATTCCTGTCTGGCCCGGGGAGGCCAGGTGCCGACAGCGGTCGGCGCGGCAACGGACCGATAGTACTGAGTCGCCTCCTGGGCGTGGTCTCGTCCCCCGGCGCGTCGCACCGCCTGATAGAAACCAGTGGGACTCTCATCACATCGACTGCTCGACCATGAAGGAGAACTCAATGGCTCAGAAGACTGCAATCGTCACCGGTTCGGCTCGGGGGATCGGGGCCGCGGTGGCCAAGCGGCTGGCCGACGACGGCCTGGCCGTCGCGGTGCTCGACCTCAAGGAAGAGGACTGTGCGGCCACGGTCTCGGCGATCACCGAGGCCGGCGGCAAGGCGATCGCGGTGGGCGCGGACGTGTCCGACGAGGCGTCGGTGGCCGCGGCCGTGGAGAAGGTGGCCGCCGAACTCGGTGCGCCGACCGTGCTGGTCAACAACGCCGGCATCATCCGCGACAACATGCTGTTCAAGATGACCGTCGCCGACTGGGATGCGGTGATGGGTGTGCACCTGCGCGGCGCGTTCCTGATGAGCCGGGCCTGCCAGAAGCACATGGTGGACGCCAACTGGGGCCGCATCGTCAACCTGTCGTCGACCTCGGCGCTCGGTAACCGCGGCCAGGCCAACTACTCGGCCGCCAAGGCCGGCATGCAGGGCTTCACCAAGACCCTCGCGATCGAGCTGGGCAAGTTCGGTGTCACCGCCAACGCGATCGGCCCGGGCTTCATCGAGACCGAGATGACCGCCGCGACCGCCGCCCGCATGGGTGTGCCGTTCGAGGACTTCAAGGCCGCCATCGCCGGCCAGACCCCGGTCAACCGCGTCGGCGTGCCCGAGGACATCGCGCACACCGTCTCGTTCTTCGCCAGCGAGGGTGCGGGCTACGTGTCGGGCCAGGTCATCTACGTCGCCGGTGGCCCCAAGGACTGATCGCCGATCGGTATCGCGCTCTGCCGGTACCGATCACGCTGCGCGGCGAGGCCTGTGGCACAATCGTCTGCGCAGTATTCCCCCATGGTGTAATCGGCAACACTTCTGATTTTGGTTCAGGCATTCCAGGTTCGAGCCCTGGTGGGGGAGCAGCGGGCACGGCCAGCCCAGAGCTGGTTTTGCTTACGCTCCATTCGTTGGATGCGGATGTCTCGCGGATGTCGCACGTGGCCATACGAAAGACGAACGATTCCGATCAGGTGTCACCCGCACCGGCCTGGGTCTGGCGAGGGTTCGGCCAGGATCTCCATCGGGTCGGCCGGGAGTCCGCCGCTCACCGACGCGCTGCCGATTACGCCTGCAGTGCCGGTCAACTGTCGAGTCGTGGCATATGCAGGCGGCTCGTGGTGGTAAGTGGCACAACGTAGTTCGCAGCTTCACTCGGAATCGATCACAGACGTCGACGGTCGGCGAGTCGGTGCTGAACCCGAGTTTCCGATATGCCAGAACGCCTTTGCGCACGCCGACGTGGGCGGCCACCAAGGTGTGTCGCACCCCCCGGCGTTGGTGGGGAGAAAACCGGCGCCCGTGCCGATCGGTCGGTCATCACGACTGACTGCACGCACCCCGGCGTGTGTCAGCCTGCAGCACAATGACCAACGGCGACGATCCACCCGAACGTACGACAGGCCCGAGGCGTGTGGTCGAGACTCGGCGGGCGGGTGGCCCCGAACCCGAGGGCCTGTGAATCCCGCTAGGCGGACTCGACGCCCGCCCGTCGGGCGAGATGCTCGTTGCGTCGCCAGAACAGTGGTTTGGCGATCTCGGTGGCCGCCGCGTAGGCCACGGCGATCGCCAGCATCAGCGCGGCCAGCGACAGCGGCAGCACCGACAACCGCAGGATGGTGCCGGCAGGGGTCAGCACCAATGCGAAGGCCACCGCCACCACACCCGCCGACAACCCGATCAGCATGCCGCTCGGACGACTGTGCCAAGCCGGACCGCGGGTCCGGAGGATGAACAGGATGAACACCTCGGTCAGCACCGACGCCAGGAACCATGCGGCCTGGAACTCGCTCTCCCCGGCGCCGACCGCCAGCCGCAGCACCGCGAACGCGGCCAGGTCGAAGATCGAGCTGATCGCCCCGAAGACCACCATGTAGTTGACGATCAACCGCATGTCCCAGCGCTGCGGCGAGGCCACCTGCCGATCGTCGACGCGGTCGGTCGCGATGGCCGCCGCGGGCAGATCCGACAGCAGGTTGATCGCCAGGATCTGCGCGGCCAGCAACGGCAGGAACGGCAGCACCAGTGACGCGATCGCCATCGAGATCATGTTCCCGAAGTTCGCGCTCGTCGTCATCTGGATGTACTTCATCGTGTTGGCGAAGGTGCGACGCCCGGCACGCATCCCGTCGAGCAGGCTGCGAAGGTCCTTCTCCAGCATCACGATCGACGCCGACGACGCGGCGACGTCGGCGGCGCCCTTGACCGAGATCCCGACATCGGCGGCGTGCAGCGCCGGGGCGTCGTTGATCCCGTCGCCCATGTATCCCACGATCTGCCCGGCGGCGGTCAGACCCGTGACGATCCGCTCCTTGTGGTGCGGGGTGGTCTCACAGAACACGCGGACGGCCGGCAGTCGGCGTGCGAGCTCGGCGTCGTCGGCGTCGTCGATCTGCCGACCGGTCATCACCGCCCGAGGATCGAGGCCGAGCTCGCCGGCGATGTGGGTGGCCACAGGCAGTGCGTCACCGGTGATCATCCGGACAGTCACCCCGGCGTCGGCGAAGCCCGCGACGGTGCTCGCCGCGTCGGGTTTCACCGGGTCGGCGAAGCTCAGCAGCCCGACCAGGGTCAGCCCGGTCTCCGAGGCCGGACCCATCTCCACAGCCGCGGACGCGGATTCCCTTGTCGCGACCGCCAGCACCCGGAATCCCTGCGCTCCGAGCCCGGCGACGACGTCGCGGACCGACGCGATCACATCGTCGAGCGGGACGAGGCCGTCGGCGGTCCGAGCGGTGTCGCAGACCTCGAAGACCTTCTCGACCGCGCCCTTGGTGACCAGCAGCGGGCGGCCGGCACTCCCGGCCCGGTCGTCGACCAGGACCGACAGACGCTTGCGGACGAAGTCGTAGGGCACCTCGCCGAGCGCCCGGGCACCGTCGAGGTCGACGCCGGCGGCCGTCGCCGCGGTGACGATGGCCGCGTCCATCGCGTTGACCAGACCGGTCTGCAATGTCGCGTTGAGCGCGGCGACACGCAGCAGGCCGGCATCGGGTTGACCGGTCAGGTCGAGGGCCCCGGACAGGTCGATCCGGCCGAGGGTCATCGTGCCCGTCTTGTCGGTGCACAGCGTGGTCATCGCGCCGAAATCCTCGATCGCGTTGAGTCGCTTGATGATCACCCGATGACGGGCGATGACCTTCGATCCCTGTGCCAGGGAGAGGCCGACGATGGCGGGCAGCAGCTGCGGGGTGAGTCCCACCGCGAGCGACAACGAGAACAGGGCGGAGTCGATCACTGCGCGATGCAGGACGAGGTTCACCACGAAGATCACCGCGACCAGCACCACCATCACCCGGGTCAACAGCAGGCCGAACCGGGTCATCCCGCGCTCGAATCCGGTCGGATGTTGCTTCTTCCCCAACGATGCTGCCACGCCACCGAACTCGGTGTCCCGACCGGTGGCCACGATCATCGCCCGCCCCGATCCGGACTGGACGTGGGTGCCGGCGAAGACCATGTTGGCGCGGTCGGCGAGTTCGGTCCCGGGGTCGAGGACCTGAGGTGACTTGGTCGCCGGGAACGTCTCACCGGTGAGGCTCGACTGGTCGAGCTGGAGATCGGTGGCCGCCACCACCACCGCGTCGGCCGGAATGATGTCGCCCGCACGGATGACGATCACGTCACCGGGCACGACCTCGTCGAACGGGACCTCGACCTCGGCGCCGTCGCGCCGGCACGTCGCCGACAACCGGATGGTGCCGAGCAGCCGGTCCATCGACGACTGGGCGCCGCGTTCCTGGACGAAGTCGAGAAGTCCCGACAGGAGCACGATCGTCAGGATGATGGCGGCGTCGAGCCAGTCGCCGAGCAGCCCCGAGATGAGGGTGGCCACCACCAGGATCAGGATGATCGGGCTGGTGAACTGGTGCACCAGCAGACGCCAGGCCGAGTTGGCGTGCGACGTCGACACTGCACGCGCGCGGGTGGCAGGGAGCGCGGCATGGGCGGCGTCGGCGCTGAGTCCGTCTGGTCCGGAAGAGAACTCGCGGGCCAACTGATCCGGTGGTGACGCCCACGGCGGCGACTCTGTCTGCACGTTCGCTGATCATACGATCATCTCCAGGGAATGCGGCGTCGGTGTCGTCGGCCCGGGGGACACCGGCCGGAGCCCTCCTCCGAGCCCACGGTGATACTGAACCCATGGGTTACCCGCAGTATCCGCCGCACCATCCCGGCGACGTCGAGGCGTTGATCCGCGCCTATCCGCTCGCCTGGGTCATCCCGACCGCGGACCCGTTCACCGCCACACCGCTGCCGCTGCTGCCGGAGATGGCGGGCACCGAACTCGATGCACTGTTCGGGCATCTGTCCCGCCGCAACCCCATGCTCGCGGTACTCGCCGACGACCCCACCGTCACCATCCTGTTCCAGGGGCCGCAGGGCTACATCTCGCCGCGCCTGGTCGGCGATCCGACGTGGGGTCCCACCTGGAACTACGCGGTGATCCGGGTGCGGGCGCGGATCGAGATGGTTCCCGACGAGCTCGACGACGCACTGAGCACGCTCGCGACCGCCGTCGAGGCCGACCACCGTGAGCCGTGGGAGCCGTCGGAGATGGGGGAGCGCTATGACCTGTTGCGGCGCTACATCACCGCGTTCCGCGCGCACGTCGACGCGGTCCATTCGACGTTCAAACTCGGGCAGGACGAGAACGACCACGACTTCCGCGCCATCGTCTCGGGCATGGACGATCCCGAACTGGCCGCCTGGATGGAACGGATGCGCGGGGACGTCAGGAGACGATGATCGCGATCGCCGCCACCACCAGCACGATCAGCAGGACGAACAGCGATGCGCCGACGATCACCGCGACCCGGACGCCGGAGTCGTCGGGGCGGTAGGGCCCAGGTGGTCCCGGGGGTCCCGACATCGCAGGTGGTCCCGACATCGCAGGGGGTCCCGATGTGGCAGACGGTCCGGCCATCGGGGCCGGTTGCCCGAACGGGACCGGACCGGCACCGGTGATCTGCGGTGCCACCGGCGGGATCGGGATGATCGGCGGCAGGCCGGGATTCGCGCCCGGCAGCCCCTGCGGGGTGGGCGGGACCGGTGGGGCCGAGGGCATCGGGGCGGCCGCATGCGGGACCTGTGCGTGTGGCGGAGGCAGCATCACCAGACGTCCCTCGAGGGCATCGCGTGCGGCGCGGGCCATCTCGCCGGCCGTGGCGAACCGGTCGACCGGATTCTTCGCCATCCCGCGCGCGATCACCGGATCGAAGGGGCTGCCGAGTACCGGTGGTGGCTGGTTCAGGTGGGCGGCCACCAGTATCTGGAGATCGCCCGCGCCGAAAGGCGGTGCAGCGGTCAGACATTCGACGAGGACACAGGTGAGGGCGTAGATGTCGGCGGCGGGGGTGGCGATGTTGCCCGCACCGAATCGTTCCGGCGCCATGTAGGCGAACGACCCGACCGCCGCACCGGTGTCGGTGAGTCGCGGATCGGTGGTGGTCTGGGCGAGCCCGAAGTCGGTGAGGTAGGCGAAGTCGCCGCCGTCGATCAGGACGTTGTCGGGTTTGACGTCGCGGTGGACCAGTCCGGCCGCGTGCGCCGCATCGAGGGCGTGGGCGACCTGTTCGACGATCGACACGACCTGATCGGCGGGCAGCGGCCCACCTGCCAGCAGACCCCGCAGATCGGCACCGTCGGACACGATGCGCATGTCGAGGAAGAGATGTCCGGTGATCTCACCCCAGTCGTGGATCGGGATGATGTGCGGGTCGTTGAGCTGTGCGGCCATCCGGGACTCGCGGAGGAACCGTTCGCGGAAGACACTGTCCCCGGCGTACTGCGGCGCCAGCAGCTTCAACGCCACGGTGCGTCCGCGGCGCTCGTCGCGGGCCTGATAGACCTCGCCCATCGCGCCGCGACCCAGGAGCCGCTCGAGGGTGTAGTCACCCAGCGTGGAGCCACTCCGATCGGCAGGGTCATGCATCGTGCGGTGTGTCCTCCTGCCACCTGGGCGCCGGTTCTTTGCGGGTACGCTACCCGCTCATCGGACGTCGGGGCAGCCGGACTCGCAGTCGGTGGATGGATGTGTCGACTGTTCGGACGGTGTGGTCGCGCCGGGGACCGTGGTATCCGACAGATCGGACCCGGCACCGCCCTCGGACCGGGTATGTCGAGCGTCTAGCCTGTGACGATGGGGAGCGGATCAGAGCAGAACCGGCGTCCGCTGCGCGTCGACGCCGAACGCAACCGGCGGCGCATCATCGCCGCCGCGCGGGAACTGTTCGCCGACCGCGGACTCGACGTCTCACTCGACGACGTCGCCGAGCATGCCGGTGTCGGGGTGGGCACGGTGTACCGGCGCTTCGCCAACCGTGACGAGCTGATCGCGGGCGTGCTCGTCGAGCATCTGCACGAGGTCGTCGACCATGCCCGCGCAGCGCGCGACAACCCCGACCCGTGGTCGGGTGTGGTGGAGATGGTGGACGGTGTCGTCGGATCGATGGCCGCCGACCGCGGGCTGCGGGCGGTGATCACCCGCTCCGATCACGAGCAGCCCGAGATCGCCGCACTCAAGACCGACCTCGGTGAGCAGGCGTGGGCGGTGTTCGACAGGGCGGTGGCCGCCGGTGTGCTGCGCCCGGATCTGGCGGCCAGTGACATGTTCGCGATCGTGGCCATGCTCACCGCGGTCGCCGAGGTCACCGAGTCGGCGGTACCCGGCACCTGGCGTCGCTACCGGGAACTGCTGCTCGACAGCATCCGGACCGAGCCGGTGCGCTCGGAGCTGACCGTGGCCGCGCTCACCGAGGACCAGATGAACATCGCGCACCGCGACACCCTGGAAGCGGTGCGGCGGGCGTTCTCGACCAAGGACTGACCGCACGTGCCGGGCGGTCAGGTGATCAGTCCCTCACTGACGAGCCAGTCGTAGGCCACGTCGGACGGATCCTGGCCGTCGATGTCGACGCGGCCGTTGAGTTCCTGCAGCAGGTCGTCGGTGAGGCGTTCGGACACGGTGGCCATCAACTGCGCGATCTCCGGGTGGGCGTCGAGGACGTCCTCGCGGACCACGACGGTTCCGCTGTAGGGCAGGAAGAAGTGCTCGTCGTCCTCGAGAACCGTCAGATCGAGGTTCTTGATCCGTCCGTCGGTGGTGTAGACCATCCCGAAGTTGCACGGTGAGCTCTTCGCGGTGGAGGTGTAGACCACACCCGAGTCCATCTGGGTCACATTGCCCGACGGCACACCGTCGGGGGTGTTGTAGGGCATGTCGTAGGTCTTGAGCATCGGCAGGAAGCCGTCGGGGCGGGAGAAGAACTCCTCGTTGACGCAGAAGGTGCGTTCGGACACCGGCAGCTGGGCGATCTGCGACATCCGGGTGATCCCGAGGCGTTGCGCGGTGGCCGAGGACATCGCGAACGCATAGGTGTCGTTGAAGTTCGCCGGCGGCAGCCACACCAGGTGGTTCTCGGCGAGTTCGACGTCGTGGACCTTCTGCCACAGTTCGGTGGGGTCGGCGATCACGTCGGTCTCGTGCAGGTAGGTCACCCACGCCGTGCCGGTGTACTCCCAGGCGAGATCGGCACTCCCGTTGAGCATCGCCTGCCGGCTCGACGCCGATCCGGGCGCATTGGTGAGGTCGCTGACATCGGCACCCGCCGCCGCGAGATAGGTGGCGGCGATCTTGCCGAGCAGGATGCTCTCGGTGAAGTTCTTGGACGTGACGGTGATCTGGGCACCGGCCAGCGGTGTCTTCCCGTCCGGCAGTTTCGCCTCGTGGAAGGTGCCCGACGAACTGACGAGACCGCACCCGGCGATGGTGAGGACGCCGAGGATCGCCACCGCGAGTCCGAGTGTCGTGTTGCGGAGCCGTGCGATGAGCATCAGATCCCCCGTGGGGTCGCGGCCAGCTCGACGAGCCGGCCGAGCCAGTCGACGATGAGCGCCAACAGGCCCACCAGAATGGCGCCGGAGATGAGGAGCTTCGGCAGGAACAGGGTCACCCCGGTGGTGATCAGGGTGCCCAGGCTGGTCGCGCCGATGAAGGTACTCAGGGTGGCGGTGCCGACCAGGATCACCAGCGCGGTGCGCACGCCGTTGAGGATCACCGGTACCGCCAGGGGCAGTTCCACCAGGACCAGGGTGCGTACCGCCGACATCCCGATCCCACGGGAGGCCTCGACGGTGCGCTGGTCGACCTGCCGGAGGCCGACGATGGTGTTCTGCAGGATCGGCAGCACCGCATAGACCACCAGTCCGATGACCGCGGTGCGGAAACCGGTGCCGAGCCAGAACGTGAACAGCACCAGCAGACCGACGGCGGGCGCGGCCTGCCCGACGTTGGCGAGGTTGATCGCGATCGGGTTGAGCAGCCTGGCCCACGGGCGGGTCAGCACGATCCCGAGCGGGATCGCGATGACCACCACGATCGCGGTCGCCACCGCGGTGAGCTTGATGTGGTCGAGGATGGTCGTCTGCAGGCTCGACCAGGTCAGGGCGGCGCTCTCGGTCTCGGTGAAGGTGGTGTTCAGATACCAGATCAGATAGCCCGCGCCCACGACGACGATGAGCAGTGGTTCGAACCACACGTCCATCGGCAGACGCCGGAACCGGGCGGACAGGGCGGTCATGACGAGGCGCCGCTCTCGGTCGGTTCGCTGTCCCCGGTCGGTCTGCCGTCAGATGTCTGTTCGCTGCCTTCGGTGTGTTCGGTGTGTTCGGTGTAGGTGGAGTGGTCGTCGTCGCGGACCTCGGCGATGCGGCCCTGGATGATCTCCATGACCGACCCGATCGCGAGCGAACCGATCACCGCCCCGCGCGAATCGGTGACCAGCGTGCCGCCCTGGCTGGCGGCGAGCATGCTGTCGAGGGCGTCGTTGAGCGTCGACGACGACGCCACCACCGGCAGGCGGTGGTCGACATATGCGTTGACCTGGGGTTTGGTGGCCACCTCGTCGAGTGACGGCCAGGCGAGCGGACGTCCGTGGACGTCGACGGTGACCAGCCACCGTTGTCCGGCGGCACGGGCACGACCGACAGCCGCCTCGGAGGACTCGCCGACGCGGGCGGTGACCACCGAGTCGAGGGTGACGTCGCGGACACGGGCGAGGGTGAGATGGGCCAGGGTGGCACCGGATCCGACGAATTCCTCGACGAACGGGGTGGCCGGGTTGGCGAGGATCTCCTCCGGCGTCGCGTACTGCTCGATGTGGCCACCCTCGGACAGGATCAGCACCTCGTCGCCGAGTTTGGTGGCCTCCTCGAAGTCGTGGGTGACGACAACGATGGTCTTGCCGAGTTCCTTCTGGATTCCGATCAGACTGTCCTGCAATCGAACCCGGGTGATCGGGTCGACCGCGCCGAACGGTTCGTCCATCAGCAGGACCGGCGGATCGGCGGCCAGCGCACGGGCCACACCGACGCGCTGCTGCTGGCCACCGGACATGTCCTTGGGCAGCCGGTGGGCGAAATCGGCGACGTCGAGGCCCACGAGATCGAGCAGGTACTCGGTGCGTTCGGTGATGCGTTTGCGGTCCCAGCCGAGCACGCGGGGGATGGCGCCGATGTTCTTGGCGACGTCCCAGTGCGGGAACAGCCCGCCGGACTGGATCACGTATCCGATGGACTGGCGCAGTTTGTCGGGGTTCTCGCGGGTGACATCGCGCCCGCCGATGAAGATGCGTCCCTCGGTGGGCTCGATCAGGCGGTTGATCATCTTCAGCGTCGTGGTCTTACCACATCCCGACGGTCCGACGAAGGCCACGATGTGGCCGGCCTCGATCTCGAGGTCGAGCTTCTCGACTGCCGGTTTGGCTTGTCCGCGATAGCGTTTCACGACGCCGTCGAGCGTGATGGACGCTCCGGTGACCGTGTCCGGTGGTGTCATGTCAGTCCCCTCGAGATGGTGAGCCGACCGAGCAGAACGAGCAACGCGTCGAAGACGAGTGCGACGATCACGATGAGAATCGTTCCGGTCAAGGCCATTTCCAGTGCGTTGGCGCCGCCGAGGCGCGAAAGTCCGCTGAAGATCAACGATCCGAGCCCCGGGCCGAGCACGTAGGCGACGATCGCCGCGACACCGACGATCATCTGGGTGGAGACGCGGATCCCGGTGAGGATCACCGGCCATGCGATGGGCAGTTCCACGGTGAGCAGAATCCGCCAGCGCGGCAACCCGATTCCGCGCGCGGACTCCACCACGGCCGGCGGTACCGAGCGCAGGCCGACGATGGCGTTGCCGACCACCGGCATCGTCGCGAAGAACGCCAGCATGATGAACGACGGTACGACCCCGAGGCCGAAGGGAACGATCAGCAGTGCGAGGAGGGCGAGCGACGGAATCGTCAGCGCCACACGGCTGGTCGTCAGGGTCAGGGCAGACCCCAGCGAGAGTCGATAGACGGCCACGGCGACGACGATCGCGATGAGCGTTCCGATCAGAACGGTCTGAAACGCCAGCGACGCATGCTGATAGGTGAGGAAGGTCAGATTGCTCGCGTGGTTGCTGATGTAGTCCCAGAGATGCACATCGAAACCCCTTCCATGGGCGCCGGTGACTGCCCGCCACATCTGGGCGGGTCCTCAACTGACCGTAGACGGGACAATTGGTGAATCCGTCCCATTCGGTGGGATCGGTCGACCACCGCGGCGGGTTCGTCCGTGATCCCGCTGTGACTACCTGGGAACATATCGATGAGGTCACAGTCTGGTCACTTCGGCTCGTCGCGATCGGAATCGGACGGGATACGACGTGTCGGCCGGTGTCGTCACCGCTCGATAAGGTGGATCCATGGCAGTGAGTCGACCCCCCGACAAGAGCGGCGCGGTGCAGCGCGCCCCCCGCTCGCGGATGACCGGCGCACAGCGTCGGCTCCAGCTGATCGAGGTCGCCCGGGGGCTGTTCGCCGAGCGGGGCTTCGAGGCGACGTCGATCGAGGAGATCGCCCAGCGTGCCGGGGTCTCCAAGCCGATCGTCTACGAGCATTTCGGCGGCAAGGAAGGGCTGTACGCGGTGGTCGTCGACCGCGAGATGGAGACCCTCCTGGAGATGGTCACGTCGTCACTGACCCGCAACCGCTCCCTCTACCGCATCCAGCAGGTGGCCCTCGCCCTGCTGACGTATGTCGAGGAACGCACCGACGGGTTCCGGATTCTCGTGCGCGGCGACAGTACGGCCAGTAGCGATGCCACCACCTATTCGAGTCTGCTCAACGATGCGGTCAGCCAGGTGGAGCACATCCTGGCCGGTGATTTCGAGCGGCGTGGATTCGATCCGAAGCTCGCTCCGCTCTATGCGCAGGCGCTGGTCGGCATGGTCTCGGTGACCGCGCAGTGGTGGCTCGATGTCCGCGAACCGTCGAAGGAAGTGGTGGCCGCCCACCTGGTGAACCTGTGCTGGAACGGGCTGACGCGGCTCGATCCGCATCCGCACCTGGTGGGCCCGGACTACTCCGAGCAGACCGCGCGGACCACCGCCGACGGCCCGCCCGGACCCGATGAGGTACCGGTCACCGACGAGGCGCCGGTCACCGACGAGGCGGCACCCGCCGCGGACTAGCGGGAGCCGGACCGGTCAGTTCAGCACGATGCTGCGTTTGGCCAGTCCCATCCAGAAGCCGTCGATCACCTGGTCGGGATGCTGCTCGGGGTCGTCGCTGGCGCCGAGGGCGACGAACATCGGCGCGAAGTGTTCGATCGTCGGGTGTGCATAGGGCATGCCCGGGGCGCGCCGGCGGAAGTCGATGAGCGATTCGACGTCGCCGGCGGCGAAACGCTCGTGGGTCCAGGCGTCGAACTCCGCGGACCAGGTCGGCGGGGTGGCCTCCGGGCGCGGGTCGGTGAGGTAGGGCAGACCGTGCGTGGTGAATCCGGAGCCGATGATCAGCACGCCCTCGTCGCGCAGCGGGGCCAGCCGCCGCCCGAGGGAGATCAGCCGTTCGGGATCGAGGGTGGGAAGCGAGATCTGCAGGACCGGGATCTCGGCGTCGGGGTACATCACGGTGAGCGGTACGTAGGCGCCGTGGTCGAGGCGTCGTCGCTGGTCGTGGGCGATCGGTTCGCCGTCGGGCATCATCGCCGCGACGCGTGCGGCCAGCTCCGGTGCGCCGGGCGACCAGTAGGTGGTCCGGTAGTAGCGCTCGGGAAAGCCCCAGAAGTCGTAGGTCAGCGGGGTGTGCGGGTCGGTGGAGCCGATGGTCAGCGGGGCGGCTTCCCAGTGCGCCGAGACCACCAGGATCGCGGTGGGGCGGGGCAGCTCGCCGGACAGCTCGGTGAGCTGGCCGACCCACCGCTTGCTGTCGACGAGCGGTGGGGCCCCGTGGCTGAGGAACAGGGCTGGGGTGCGTGACGGTGCTTCCGACATGGTCATATCCTACAAAACAGTACTCCGGTCCGTTTTGTTTCCGCGATGTTCGCCCGGGTGGGCGACGGCGGGTTCCGGCGTCCGGATGCCGCCGGTGTCGACCAGAGGTCACGGCTTAGAATCTGTAAGAGTGTCGTCCTCACCCGCCCTCTCCGGGCTAGCCGCGGTCACCTGCTCGGATTCGTCTCTGGCGGCGTTGGCCGACCGGCGCGACACCGATCGCCTCGACATCACCGCCCCCGACGCCGCCCGGCCCTTCGTGGTCACCGCGCTCGCACAGGCCACGCCGGCGCCGCTGCTGGTGGTCTCGGCGAACGGCCGTGAGGCCGACGATCTCACCGCCGAACTGCGCGAACTGCTCGACGACCCGGCGTCGGTGGCGCAGTTCCCGTCCTGGGAGACCCTGCCGCACGAACGGCTGTCACCCAGCGCCGACACCGTCGGTCAGCGACTGGCCGTGCTGCATCGCCTCGCCGTGCCCGGCGACCATCCGCTGCGGGTCATCGTCACCACCGTGCGTTCGCTGGTGCAGCCGATGGCCCCGGGGTTGGGGGAGGTCCGGACCATCATCCTGCGCGAGGGCATCGAGCTCGACTTCGAGAGACTCCTCGAGGATCTCGTCGAGATGGCCTACGAGCGCGTCGACATGGTGGGTCGCCGCGGCGAGTTCGCGGTCCGCGGCGGCATCCTCGACGTCTTCCCGACCACCGCCGACTATCCGGTGCGGGTGGAGTTCTGGGGCGACGAGATCAGCGAGATGCGGGCCTTCTCGGTGGCCGATCAGCGCAGTCAGCCCGAGGTCGACGCATCGGTGGTGCAGATCCACCCCTGCCGTGAACTGGTCCTGACCGACCGGGTGCGGCGCCGTGCCGCCGATCTCGCCGCGGAGAACGCGGGCGACGCCTCGCTGGCCGAGATGCTCACCAAACTGTCCGAGGGCATCCCGGTGGAGGGTATGGAGGCGCTGATCCCGGCGCTCGTCGAGGGACGCATGCAGCTGCTCACAGAGGTGGTCCCGGGCGGCACGCGTGTCCTGGTGCTCGACCCGGAGAAGGTCCGCACCCGGGCGGCCGATCTCGCCGCGACCGGCGCGGAGTTCCTCGAGGCGTCGTGGAATGCCGCGGCGATGGGGGCCACCGCCCCGATCGACGGGCGCGGCGCCGAGGGCGGTACCGGCATCAACCTGCAGGCCAGTGCTTATCGGCCGCTCGACGACGTACTCGCCGCGACCCTCGAGGCCGGACGGCCGTGGTGGACGATCAGCCCGCTGTCCACCGGGTTCGGTGAGGAACTCGAGCTCGACCTCCAGCCGGGCCCGGCCCCGCACGGCAAAGAAGACGAGATCGCCGCGACGTTCACCACGCTGCGAGCACACGTCGCCACCGGCAAGCCCGCCGCAATCGTGGTGGCGGGCAAGGGAACCGCACAGCGAATCGCCGAGCGTCTCGCCGACGCCGAGGTCCCGCACACCGTCGCCGAGCCGGGTGCGCGTCCGGCGCCGGGGGAGGTCACCGTCTACGGCGGAACCCTGCGGCACGGCATCATCGCGGCGTCGGCCGGGCTGGTCGTCGTCACCGAGGCCGATCTGACCGGATCGCGGGTCGCCACCGTCCGTGACGGTCGCAAGCTCCCGGCCAAACGGCGCAACCAGGTCGATCCGCTCGCCCTGAGTGCCGGCGATCTGGTGGTGCACGACCAGCACGGCATCGGCAAGTTCGTCGAGATGATCGAACGCACCGTATCCGGCGCGCGCCGTGAATATCTCGTGCTCGAGTACGCCGCGGGCAAGCGGGGGCAGCCCGGTGACCGGCTGTATGTGCCGATGGATGCCCTCGACCAGCTGTCGCGGTATGTCGGCGGTGAGCAGCCGTCGTTGTCGAAGCTCGGCGGTTCGGACTGGCAGAACACCAAACGCAAGGCGCGCAAGGCGGTTCGCGAGATCGCCGGTGAACTCGTCCAGCTCTATGCGGCGCGGCACGCCGCCCCCGGCTATGCCTTCAGCCCGGACACGCCGTGGCAGCACGAGATGGAGGATGCGTTCGACTTCACCGAGACGGTCGACCAGATGACGGTGATCGGTGAGGTCAAGGCCGATATGGAGAAGGCGGTCCCGATGGACCGTGTGATCGTCGGCGACGTCGGCTACGGCAAGACCGAGATCGCGGTACGCGCGGCGTTCAAGGCGGTCCAGGACGGCAAACAGGTCGCGGTACTCGTCCCGACCACCATTCTGGCGCAACAACATCTGCAGACCTTCGCCGAGCGGATGAGCGGTTTCCCGGTACGGGTGCGGGGGTTGTCCCGGTTCACCGACGCCAAGGAGTCCAAGGAGATCATCGCCGAGATGGCCTCCGGTGAGGCCGACATCGTGATCGGCACCCATCGTCTGCTGCAGACCGGTGTCATCTGGAAGGACCTCGGGCTGGTGATCGTCGACGAGGAACAGCGATTCGGCGTCGAGCACAAGGAACACATCAAGTCCCTGCGTACCCACGTCGACGTGCTGACCATGTCGGCGACGCCGATCCCGCGCACCCTGGAGATGTCGATGGCCGGCATCCGCGAGATGTCGACCATCCTCACCCCGCCGGAGGAACGGCACCCCGTGCTCACCTATGTCGGTGCCTATGCACCCAAGCAGGTGGCTGCCGCGATCCGCCGCGAGTTGCTGCGGGACGGGCAGGTGTTCTACGTGCACAACCGGGTGTCGACCATCGACAAGACCGCCAAGCAGATCGCCGACATGGTGCCCGAGGCGAGAGTCGTGGTGGCCCACGGCCAGATGAACGAGGATCAACTCGAGAAGACGGTGTCGGGGTTCTGGAACCGCGACTTCGACGTGCTCGTGTGTACCACCATCATCGAGACCGGCCTGGACATCTCCAACGCCAACACGCTGATCGTCGACCGCGCCGAGAACCTCGGTCTGTCGCAGCTGCATCAGCTGCGTGGCCGCGTCGGACGCAGCCGCGAGCGGGGCTACGCCTATCTGCTCTACAGTCCGGAGAAGCCGCTCACCGAGACGGCATACGACCGGCTGGCCACCATCGCCCAGAACAACGAGCTGGGCGCGGGAATGGCGGTGGCGCTCAAGGATCTCGAGCTGCGCGGTGCCGGAAATGTATTGGGTGCAGAACAATCCGGGCACGTGGCCGGTGTGGGCTTCGACCTGTATGTCCGGCTGGTCGGCGAGGCGGTCGAGGCCTATCGTGCGGCCGCCGACGGCAAGCCGGTGACCACCGAGGAGACCACCGAGGTCCGCATCGATCTGCCCGTCGACGCCCACATCCCGGTGGAGTACGTCGATTCCGACCGGCTCCGTCTGGAGGCCTACCGCAAGCTCGCCGCGGCCGGCTCCGATGCCGACGTCGACGCGGCGATGGCCGAACTGCTCGACCGCTACGGTGAGCCGCCGGTGGAGACCACCCGGTTGGCGGCGATCGCCCGGCTGCGGTTGCGGTGTCGTGAGCGCGGGATCGCCGAGTTGGGTGCGGTCGGCACCAACGTGAAGATCTCGCCGCTCTATCTGCTCGACAGTGAGCAGGTCCGGCTCAAGAGGCTGTACTCGGCGGCGACGTACCGGGCGACCACCGAGCTGGTCACGTTGCCGATCCCGCGTACCGGGGGTGTCGGGTCGGCGCGGCTGCGCGACGAGGAGCTGATCGACTATCTGGTGACATTCCTCAAGACGCTCAAACCACTGGATGACTGAGCTGACGCACTAACGTCTACCGCAGAGGTTCTTCCGAACCGACCAGCACCACGGCGAAAGGCATTCCGATGACGGTGGTCCTGCTCGACCCGCATCGACCGGACATGATCCCGGTGCGGGCCCGCACCCACCTGGCGGGTGCGGTGTTCGTCACCGAGGACGTCCCGACGTCGATCCTGTGGCAGCTCGATCATTTCGAGCCGGTGTTCGTCGAGACCGACACCGCGGGGACGCTGGTGTCCACCGACGCCGCGCACCCGTTGGTGCAGGCCCGGATCGCACACGGCGACGAGGTGATCGCGTCGGCGGTGCCGGCCGGTAGCGATCTGCTGGAGGCGGTCGCGTTGATGGACACCCTGCGCCGCAACGGACCGTGGGAGAGCACCCAGACCCACGCCTCGCTCCGACGGTATCTACTCGAGGAGGTCTACGAGCTGCTCGACGCGATCGACGGCGGAGATCAGGCCGACCTGCGCGAAGAGTTGGGGGATCTGTTGCTGCAGGTGCTCTTCCATGCGCGTATCGCCGCCGACGATCCTGCGGCGCCGTTCGACATCGACGCGGTGGCGCGCAGCTTCACCCAGAAGGTGTCCGGTCGTACCCCGGGCGTGCTGTCGGGGGAGCATTCCGATCTGGAGACCCAGATCCGGGAGTGGGAGGAACGCAAGGCCGCCGAGAAGCAGCGCGGTTCGGTCCTCGACGGGATCGCCACCACGGCGCCGGCCCTCGCGTTGACGCAGAAGGTGCTCGAGCGCCTGACCGCGGCCGGCTATCCGGTGGAACGGATCGACCCGGCGGTGCTGACCGTGACCGTGGTGGCCGGTGACGACAGTGTCGAGGCGCAGGCGCGCGAACGCACCCTGGACCTGATGGATCAGGTCCGGGCGGTCGAGGAGCAGGCGCGGATCGACGGCATCACCCTCGACGGCCCCGACGCCTGGCTCGCCGTCCTCGACCGCCAGCAGTAACCGTCCCGGGTTCAGCTCAACCATCAACTGGGCGTTGGCTATTGAGCTGGTGATTCCTGTTGATGATTGAGCCGGGCGTCCTTTGATGATTGAGCCGGGACCGAGCGTAGCGAGGACCCGTGTCGAAATCTCTGTGGGTTTCCTCGGGGTGGTGACCACCTCTGAGGTGGTCCGGTTCCGAGTTCGGCTGTCTGAGGTTTCGACTCGTCTCGTCGCTGCGCTCCTCGTCGGCTCAACCATCGTGTGGGGCAAGCTGATTGAGCCGGGCGTTCCACGTTGATTGAGCCGGGACCGAGCGTAGCGAGGACCCGAGTCGAAATCCCCGCAACCCGACGTCAGGAATCGACCACCTCCAAGGTGGTCACGCCACCGAATTCGGCCAACAGAGGTTTCGACACGTCTCGTCGCTACGCTCCTCAGCGGCTCAACCTGAATCCACCGATCCAGATGGAAAAACCTGGGCCCGA
>NZ_BCNF01000058.1 GCF_001485495.1 Gordonia desulfuricans NBRC 100010
CGCAGCTGACGTCGGGTGGTGACCATCTCGGAGGTGGTTGCGTTCCGACATCGGCCGTCTGAGGGTTCGATTGGTCGCTGTGCTCCTCGTCGGCTCAACCATCCACTGGTGCTTGGTGATCGAGTCGAAGGCTACGCTTCGAGGTGGATCAACCGTCGACGCTGAACTGCGGAACGAGGTCTGAGTGGAGTCGGACCCGGGTCAAGGCCTGATATCCCCCGACAACGTCTGTGGCGCGGTGCAGGCCCAACTGTTGCAGCGATGCGGCGGCGAGGCTCGAGGTGTATCCCTGGGAGCACAGGATGATCCAGCGGACGTCGTGGTCGACGGCTGCAGACACCCGGGCATCGCTCGCCGGATCACATCGCCACTCGAGCACATTGCGTTCCAGGACGAGCGCCTCGGGTACCTCGCCCTCGGCGGCACGCTGGGCGGCCGGACGGATGTCGACGAGGATCGCCCCGTCGGCGAGCTCGCCGGCCACCTGCTCGGGTTGTAGCCGTTGCAGTCCGTCCCGGGCCCGCAGCAGCATGTCGTCGATCGTCATGGGCACCTGCCTGTCGCTCATTCGGGTTCGTCGGTGAGTTCGGTGCGGGTGCGCCGCAGCGAACGCTGGTCGGTCACCTCGTAGAACGACATGGCGGTCAGCGGAGGGGAGTAGGCGTGCACCGACAGCGTGGGTCCGGGCGCGGGATGCGCGGTGGCGAGGTCCGGTGCGCCCAGCCCGGCCGGGGGCGGCGTGCTCCGGTGATGCTGCACATCGTGCACCCAGCCGAGCGGGAAGGCCGCCTGATCGCCGGCCGCCAGGATGCGCACGGCCAGATCGTGGCCGGTCCAGCGGTACTCCCGCAATGCCCCCGACAACACGGTCAACGCGCCGAGCGACCCAGCGTGATCGTGGAGATCGGTGGACCGGTCCGGGGTCCAGCTGATCAGCCACAGATCGAGATCGTCGTCGGACTCCAGACGGGCCGACCACCGTTCCACCGGATCCCAGGTGGGCGGGAGCAGATGGTCGTAGTGGCCGTCGAGGACGTCGGCGACACCCTGGTCGGTGATCCGCAGCAGATCGGCGGGCCGCAGTCGGGTGGGCAGGTTGGCGGCGGTGTGTCGCAGGGCGGGGTCGGGACGCGAGATGGTCGAGGTCATGGCAGGTGTCTCCTCACAAGTCGATGGGTCGGCTGGTCGATCGCGGGGATGCAGGTGCATCGACAGTGCGGGATCGACCGGCGTCGCAGTGAGGTCACGAAGCCAGGGTGGCGGGCGGGCCGTCGCCCCGCCAGGGTTGTTCTCACCGTGAACGCAAGGCCGCCCAGGTGTGATCTGCGTCTCCGGCGCGATGGTCGGCGAGGGGCGGGTGTCGATTCCCCGGTGGCGGGGCGGATACTCTAGGGGGTGCGTGTGCGCGGCGTGAACTGCGGGGATGAGCCGACATGCGCGTGACCGGCGCGACCAGCCCTCGTGCCGTTTCGTGCGTATCCGCTGCGATGCGCCGACCAGAGTGCTTGCAACGAAGGAGATAGTGGTGACGTACATCATCGCGGAGCCCTGCGTGGACGTGATGGACAAGGCATGTGTCGAGGAGTGCCCTGTCGATTGCATCTACGAGGGGGGTCGCAGTCTCTACATCCAGCCGGATGAGTGCGTGGACTGCGGGGCCTGCGAACCGGTGTGCCCGGTGGAGGCGATCTTCTACGAGGACGACGTCCCCGACGAGTGGGAGCCCTACGTGAGCGCCAACGCCGACTTCTTCGACGATCTCGGATCGCCGGGCGGCGCCAGCAAGGTCGGCAAGACCGATTTCGATCCTGCGTTCATCAAGGGCCTGCCCCCGATGGGCGAGGGCGAGGACTGACCGTCCGGTGACAGTTGAGCGCACCGCGGGCCGTCGTCGCCTGAGTTCGGTCCTGCCGGACTTCCCCTGGGACACCATCGCCGACATCAAGGCGCTGGCCGCCTCGCATGCCGACGGCATCGTCGATCTGTCGGTGGGGACCCCGGTCGATCCGGTGGACCCGCTGATCCGTGAGGCCCTCGCGGGCGCCTCGGAGTTCCCGGGTTATCCGACGACGATCGGTACCCCGGAGCTGCGAACGGCCGCAGCAGGGGCGTTGAGCCGCCGCTATGGGGTGACCGGGCTCGGACCGTCGGGCATCCTGCCGGTGATCGGCACCAAGGAGGCGATCGCCTCGGTGTGTTCGACGCTCGGCATCGGTGCCGGCGACACGGTGGTGATCCCCGAGGTCGCCTACCCGACCTACGAGGTGGGGGCGCTGCTGGCGGGCGCCACCCCGGTGCGTGCCGATTCCGTGCTGCAACTCGGACCGTCGCGTCCGGCGTTGATGTTCGTGAACTCGCCGTCCAACCCGACCGGCAAGGTGCTCGGTGTCGAGCATCTGCGCAAGGTGGTCGAGTGGGCCCGCGAACGCGGCACCATCATTGTCTCCGACGAGTGTTATCTCGGGCTCGCCTGGGATGCCGAGGCCATCTCGATTCTCGATCCGCGGGTCTCCGACGGCGACCACACCGGTCTGCTGGCGGTGCACTCGCTGTCGAAGATCTCCAACCTCGCGTCCTACCGCGCCGGGTTCTTCGCCGGTGACGAGGCACTGATCGCCGAACTGCTCGCCGTGCGCAAGCACGCGGGGATGATCGTGCCGTTCCCGATCCAGGGTGCGATGACCGCCGCCCTCGACGACGACGCACACGTCGACGCACAGCGCGAGCGCTACCGTGCGCGACGTGAGCGGCTGCTGGCGGCGGTGACCGGCGCCGGGTTCACCGTCGACAACTCCGAGGCGGGCCTGTACCTGTGGGCCACGCGCGGAGAGGCCTGCCGCGACACCGTCGAGTGGCTGGCCCACCGCGGCATCCTCGCCGCACCCGGGGATTTCTACGGTCCGGCCGGGGTCCGCCACGTCCGGATGGCGCTGACCGCCACCGACGAACGCATCGACGCCGCCGTCGCACGCCTCGGTGCCTGACCGGTCCTGACCTGCGCCGCGTCTCGGTTCCGGGACCAGACACTTTCGGCGCCAGACCGTCTCGACGCCAGACCATTTCGATCCCAGACGACCACTTCGGCCCCGGTGGCCGGCTCGCCGAGCCGGCCACCGGGGCCGAAGTGGTCGTCGGAGGACGTCAGTTCTTGTGCAGCGCGGCGTTCAGGGCGATCCCGTCACCCTTCCACGGCACCACCTCGACGGCGCCGGTCATGCTGTTGCGACGGAACAGCAGATTCGACTGCCCCGACAGCTCACGCGCCTTGATGCTGGTTCCGTCGGGGCCGGTGACCTTGGTACCGGCGGTCACATAGAGGCCGGCCTCGATCACGCAGTCGTCGCCGAGTGCGATACCGCAGCCGGAGTTGGCGCCCAGCAGGCAGCGCTTGCCCAGCGAGATGCGCTCCTTGCCGCCGCCGGACAGGGTGCCCATAGTGGATGCGCCGCCGCCGATGTCGGAGCCGTCACCGACCGCCACACCGGCCGAGATCCGACCCTCCACCATCGAGTCGCCGAGGGTGCCGGCGTTGAAGTTGACGAATCCCTCGTGCATCACGGTGGTGCCGGAGGCGAGGTGGGCGCCCAGGCGCACGCGGTCGGCGTCGCCGATGCGCACACCGGTCGGCGCGACGTAGTCGACCATCCGCGGGAACTTGTCGATGCTGTAGACGGTCACCGCGCCGCGGGCCTTCAGCCCGGCACGCGTGGTCTCGAAGCCGTCGACGGCGCACGGTCCGTGGTTGGTCCACACGACGTTGGCGAGCAGTCCGAAGATGCCGTCGAGGTTGATCGTGTTGGGCTGTACCAGCCGGTGCGACAGCAGGTGCAGACGCAGGTAGACGTCGTGGGCGTCGACCGGCGCCTCGGACAGGTCGGCGATGGAGGTCTCGACGGCGACCGTCTTGACCCGCCGGACATCGTCGGCACCGACGAGCTCGCGCAGGTGCGCGGGCGTCGCGTCGGCGGCGAGTTCGGTGGTGCCGGCCGGGGCGTCGGAGCCCAGCGCCGGTTCGGGGTACCAGACGTCGAGGACCACACCGGTGTCACCGGCCCCGTCGGTCACGGTGGCAATACCAACTGCATGCGCGCCATTGTTCGTCACGGGCGTCGAGTCTACAGCGGCCGCACGCGATCTCCGCGTGTCCTGCCGGTGGACTCCGACGCCCGTGCCGCGACGGTCCGCTGGTGCGGTGCCGGGGCGTGGGTCAGTGCCGGTACATCTCCTTGTAGTGCTGCTCGTTGAGCGGAGTGTTGTCCGGCAGCACCGGGCTGTGGTGCAGCTTGCGGCCCATGATGGTCATGGTGACCGCCGACGTCGTGAACGCGGCGACGGTGATGATGCCGAAGGTGATGGCCGCAGCGGTGTGCCCACCGGCGATGGACACCACCCACAGGGCCAGGGACCCGAATCCGACCATGACGAGGAAGAATGCGCCGAGGCCGATCGGATGCTCGCCGTGCGACACGTGATGGGGCATGAAGTGAGCGGTCATGACGATCATCTCCTAGGTGTGAGATCCGCTACACCTGCGACCATATCCCTGTTCCGGTGTGGGCGAAAGGGGTACAAGGGCCCTGTTGCGGGCGGTGGCCGGCGTGGTCTCGGCATCATCCGAACAGGGGAGAGCTCTGGTCGGCGCCGATGCCGGTTTCGTAGGGTCGGGGCATGTATCAGCCCGGTCCACCCCCGTCTGCGCCCGGTGGTCAGCCCACGCCCACTCCCGGGCCCCGGCCGCGGCGGCGCTGGCCGTGGATCGCCGGTGGGGTGGGTGTGGCGCTGGTGATCGCGATCGTCGTCGGCGGCCTGGTGTTCCAGCCGTGGCTGCTGTTCGTCGACACCGAGATCGACGACGAGATACCCACCGCGGTCACCTCGGTGCCGGCCGGCACCGAACCCGTTGCGGCACCGGTACTCCTGTCGCAGGGTGATCTCATCAGCCACGAGCACGACACCAGCGGGTCGGTGTCGGTGATCGAGAACCCGGACGGCTCGAGAGTTCTCGCCATCGAGAACCTCGACACCACCACCGGGCCCGACGTCCACGTGTGGTTGTCGGCCGGTGAGGTGGTCCCGGGCCGGTCCGGGTGGCACACCGCAGGCGACGCCGCACGGGTCGATCTCGGGAAGATCAAGGGCAACCGCGGGGATCAGGTCTATTCGATCCCCGCCGGCACCGATCTCGCCGAGTACCCGGCGGTGGTGCTGTGGTGTGTGCGGTTCAGCGTGTCCTTCGGTGCGGCAGAACTACATCCCGCGGCCTGAGCCGATCCCGGCCCGGCGGCCTCAGGGTTCGAGCAGGGTTTTGACGGCCTGTCGTGAATCCATCGCGGCGTACCCCTGCGCCACCTCCGACAACGGGAGGGTGAGGTCGAAGACCTTGCCGGGGTTGATCTTCCGGTCGAGGATCAACTCGATCAGGTGGGGTAGGAAACGTCGTACCGGGGCCGGTCCGCCGTGCAGGTGCACCAGTCGGCGGAACAGCTTGTCGCCGGAGATCTCCACGCCGTGTGCCACACCGAGGAAGCCGACGTGCCCGCCGGCCCGGGTCGAGTCGATCGCCTGGGTCATCGACTCGTCGGTACCGACCGCCTCGATGACCGAGTGCGCACCGAGCCCACCGGTGAGCTCCTTGATCGCGGCCACCCCGTCGGGTCCGCGCTCGGCGACGACATCGGTGGCACCGAACGCACGCGCCAGTGCGGTCCGCGATTCGTGGCGGCTCATCGCGATGATCCGTTCGGCGCCGAGCTCTTTGGCCGCGAGGATCGCGAGCAGGCCCACCGCGCCGTCGCCGACCACCGCGACGGTCTTACCGGGGCCCACCTCGGCGGCCGTCGCACCGAACCAGCCGGTACCCAGGACATCCGACGCCGCGAGCAGGTCGGGGACGAGGTCGGGATCGGGCGGCTCCGGGGTGGCCACCAGCGTGCCGTCGGCCAGCGGGACGCGCAGGTACTCCGCCTGCGCGCCACGGACCGGGCGCATGTGTTCGCATCCGGACTGGTAGCCGGCGCGGCAGATGTCGCAGGTGTTGTCCGAGGCGATGAACGAACCCACGACGAACTGTCCGGGCCGCAGCGAGGTGACCTCCGAACCCACCTCCTCGATCACCCCGGCGTACTCGTGACCGATGGCGAACGGCTTCGTGATCTCGTTGACACCGCGGTAGTTCCACAGATCCGACCCGCAGACGCAGGTCGCCGACAGTCGGATGATCGCATCGGTCGGATGGGCGATGACGGGATCCGGGACGTCCTCGAGACGGATGTCGCCCGGGGCGTGGATGATGGTTGCGCGCATGCGGTTCGGCCCTTTCGACGGCGGTGAGCCCCCGCCGTCGACCATACGTCCCGGCGGCACCCGCCCCGCAGCCACCGGACCGGCACGCTGCCGGGCCCGGGCGCCGGGGCGATACGGTGGGACGGTGACCGATGCACCCCTGCTCGACCTGCACGCCGACCCCGTCGAGTTGACCGCAGCGCTGGTCGACATCCGCAGCGAGTCCCGTGACGAGACCGCGATCGCCGACGCGGTGGAGGCCGCGCTGCGTGCGCAGACCTCCGGTTTCGAGATCGTCCGCCACGGCAACCAGGTGCTCGCCCGCACCGACCGCGGCCTGCCGAGTCGGGTGATCCTGGCCGGGCACCTCGACACCGTGCCGATCGCCGACAACGTGCCGCATCGCCGTACGGTCGACGACGCGGAGGGTGAGGTGCTGCACGGCTGCGGCACCGTCGACATGAAGTCCGGTGACGCGGTGTTCCTGCATCTGGCGGCCACCCTCGACGCACCCGCACACGATCTGACCCTGATCTTCTACGACTGCGAGGAGATCGCCGCGGAGTTCAACGGGCTGGGCACGATCGAACGCGATCTGCCCGACTGGCTGCACGGCGACGTCGCGATCCTCGGCGAGCCCACCGCCGGGCAGATCGAGGCCGGCTGCCAGGGCACCTTGCGGGTGCGGCTGTCGGCGACCGGAGGCCGGGCACACTCGGCGCGATCGTGGATGGGCGACAACGCGATCCACAAGCTGGCACCGGTGCTTGCCGTCCTCGCCGACTACACCCCGCGCAACGTCGACATCGACGGATGCGAATACCGGGAAGGGCTGTCGGCGGTGGGTGTCGACGGCGGTGTGGCCGGCAACGTGGTGCCCGACGCCGCCTCGGTCACCGTCAACTTCCGGTTCGCCCCCGACCGCAGCATCACCTCGTCCCTGGACCATCTGCGCGAGGTGTTCGCCGGACCGCTGGAGTCCGGGGAGATCACGATGGAGCTCACCGATTCCGCCGCCGGGGCACTTCCGGGGCTCTCGCATCCGGCGGCCGCGGCGCTGGTCGCCGCGGCGTCGGGCCGGTTCCGTGCGAAGTACGGCTGGACCGATGTGTCGCGGTTCTCCGCCCTCGGCGTGCCCGCGGTCAACCTCGGTCCGGGTGACCCGAGCCTGGCGCACCGCCGCGACGAGCGGGTGCCGGTGTCGCAGATCCGGGAGGTCACCGAACTGCTCCGCGCCTACCTGTCCTGACCATCGGGTCGTCCGGGGTGCGCCGGGGACATGACACGGGCCGGACACGCGCGGGTGACCCGGTGAGGTGATCGGCGTCGGTCACGGGCACTAGCGTTGCGGACATGGACACCCCGCACACCGAGGAACACGAGCCGATCCCCGACGACGAGAGCGGCACCACCTACATCGGTCCGATGCGGGTGCGGCGCAGTGAGACCGACACCGCCCGCACCACCGACCGGCGCCTGCTGGAGTGGGTCGATCCGCGCGACGACCAGCGGCGGGCCGAGCGGACGATGCGCGACTCCTGGCGGGTACTGCGCATCCAGTCGGAGTTCGTCGCCGGATTCGACGCGATGAGCAACGTGGCCGAGGCGGTCACCGTGTTCGGTTCGGCCCGCATCCGCCCCGATTCGCGGGAGTACGACCTCGCCGTGCGGCTCGGCCGCGTGCTGGGTTCGGCAGGGTACGCGGTGATCACCGGCGGCGGACCGGGCGCCATGGAGGCCGCCAACCGCGGGGCCTACGAGACCCGGTCACGCTCGATCGGGCTGAACATCGAGCTGCCCTTCGAACAGCATCTGAACCCGTGGGTCGACGTCGGGATGAACTTCCGCTACTTCTTCGTCCGCAAGACGATGTTCGTGAAGTATGCGCAGGCCTTCGTGTGTCTGCCGGGTGGCTTCGGCACCCTCGACGAACTGTTCGAGGCGCTGACCCTGGTGCAGACCAAGAAGGTGGTGCGGTTCCCGATCGTGTTGCTCGGCCGTGCGCACTGGGCCGGGCTGCTGGACTGGATGCGCGAGACCCTGCTGTCGGCGGGGGTGATCTCCGAGGCCGACCTGGACCTGTTGCACGTCGTCGACGAGCCGGAGGAGGCCGTGGAGATCATCGCGGCCGCGGCCGCGACCCGGGGTCGTGCCGACGCCGGGGCCGACATCGGACAGGAGCAGCCGTGACCGCGATCTGTGTGTACTGCGCGTCGGGGCGTCACGTGCCCGAGGAGTATCTCGACCTCGCCACCCGGCTGGGCACCGCGATCGGGAAGGGCGGGCACAGTCTGGTGTCCGGTGGCGGCAATGTGTCGATGATGGGGGCGGTGGCGTCGGCGACGCGCGCTGCCGGCGGGCACACCCTCGGCATCATCCCGCGCGCGCTGATGGAGCGTGAGGTCGCCGATCTCGACGCCGACGAGCTCGTCGTCACCGAGACCATGCGGGAACGCAAGGGGCTCATGGATTCCCGCGCCGACGCGTTCATCACCCTGCCGGGCGGGATCGGCACCCTCGAGGAACTCTTCGAGACGTGGACCGGCGGCTACCTCGGAATGCACGCCAAGCCGGTGGTGCTGCTCGATCCCGACGGCTTCTACGAGCCGTTGCTCAGCTGGCTGCGCGGTCTTGTCGAGCGAGGGTTCGTCACCGCGGAGTCGCTCGATCGGCTGCGGGTGGTGGCCACGGTGGAGGAGGCGATCGAGGTCACTACCGGCGGGTAAGGAGATCTGGCTACCGGTGGGTAAGGTGGCGGTGACCATCATCACCCGACACACGTTGTCGTCGTCGCGACGGAGAGCGAGAAACGCGATGTCCACCCACGACACCCCATCGGTCGTCGGATTCACCGACCTGATCAAGGGCGTTCTGAAGATGGCGCCGCAGGCGCCGCTGATGCTGCGGCATGCGCCCGGCCTGATCCGGCGACCGGCCGACGCGCAACGGACCATCGGATCGATCTTCCAGAAACACGCGGCGGCACATCCGGATCGCCCGTTCGTCCGGTTCGAGGGCAAGTCGACCACATACGGTGAGGCCAACCGGATCGTCAACCGGTATGCCGCGGTCCTCGCCGCCGACGGGGTCCGCACCGGCGACGTCGTGGCGATCCTGTCCAAGAACTGCCCGACCGACCTGTTCCTGATGCTGGCCACGGTCAAACTCGGTGCGATCGCCGGCATGCTCAACTACAACCAGCGCGGCGACGTCATCGAACACAGCATGAAGCTGCTCGGTGCGCGCGTGCTGGTGCACGACCCCGAATGCCGCGAGGCCTTCGAGTCGATCCCCGCCGCCGCGCTCCCCGAGACCGTGTACGACTTCGGCGGGATCGACGACTCCGCCGCCGGCCGCCCCGAGACCGATCCCGAGGTCACCGCGACGCTGCCCGCCTCCACCGAGGCGTTCTACATCTTCACCTCCGGTACCACCGGCATGCCCAAGGCGAGCGTGATGAGCCACAACCGCTGGCTGGCGAGCCTGTCGGGGATCGGCGGCCTGGCCGTGCGGTTGCGTGCCAGCGACACCATGTACGTCCCGTTGCCGCTCTACCACAACAACGCACTGTCGGTGTCGCTGTCGTCGGTGCTGGCATCCGGGGCGTGTATCGCGATCGGCAGGCAGTTCTCCGCATCACGATTCTGGGACGAGGTCATCCTCAACCGGGCCACCGCGTTCTGCTACATCGGCGAACTGTGCCGCTATCTGCTGGCCCAGCCGGCCAAGCCGACCGACCGGGCCCACAGCGTGCGCCTGGTCGTCGGCAACGGCATGCGCCCGGACATCTGGGACGAGTTCAAGGACCGCTTCGGGATCGACCGGATCGTCGAGTTCTACGGCGCCAGCGAACTCAACCTGGTCTTCATCAACGTCTTCAGCGCCGACCACACCGCCGGGTTCTGCCCGCTGCCGTATGCCATCGTCGAGTACGACGAGGAGGGCAAACCGGCCCGCGACGCCGCCGGCCGGCTCACCCGGGTCAAGCGCGGTGGCACCGGGCTGCTGCTCACCGGGGTCAACGACAGGGTGCCGATCGACGGTTACACCGACCCCGCCGAGACCGAGAAGAAGCTGCTGCGCGACGCCTTCAAGGACGGCGACGCCTGGTTCAACTCCGGTGACCTCGTGCGCGATCAGGGGTTCAGCCACATCGCCTTCGTCGACCGCCTCGGCGACACCTTCCGGTGGAAGGGCGAGAACGTGGCCACCACCGAGGTCGAGGCCGGGCTCGACGGCTACGGCGAGATCTCGCAGTCGGTGGCCTTCGGTGTCGCGGTCCCCGGTACCGACGGCAAGGCCGGGATGGCGGCGGTCACCGTCCGGGGCGGCGAACCCCTCGACGGCGCCGCACTCGCCGCACACCTGTACGAGGTGCTGCCCTCGTATGCGATCCCGCTGTTCATCCGGGTGGTCGACCACCTCGAGGCCACCTCGACGTTCAAGAACCGGAAGGTGGAACTGCGCGAGGAGGCCTACTCCTCGACCGGCGGCGACCCGCTGTACGTGCTCGCCGGCCGGGCCGACGGCTACGTCAAGGCCTACGACGGCTACGTCGACGACGTCGCGGCGGGACGTGCACCCAGGGGCTGACCCGCCGCTCCGTAGTCTGGTCGCATGGACGTCGCGGCAGGTGGGGAGTCGGCCCCGAACGGGTCGGCCCGGAACGGGTTCGGGAGCATGTCATCGATCACACGGCCGTCGACGCTGTGTGGCCGCCCGGTGGCCGGTGACCGGGCCCTGGTGATGGCGATCGTCAACCGCACCCCCGACTCGTTCTACGACCGCGGTGCCAGCTTCGCCGACGACGCCGCCCAAGCCCGGATCGCGCAGGTGGTGGCCGAGGGCGCCGACATCGTCGACATCGGCGGGGTGAAGGCCGGCCCCGGTGACGAGGTCGACGCGGCCACCGAGGTGGCCCGTGTGGTCCCGATGATCCGGTGGATCCGCGACACCTACCCGGATCTGCTGATCAGCGTGGACACCTGGCGTGCGGACGTGGCCGACCGCGCGTGTGCGGCCGGTGCCGACCTGATCAACGACACCTGGGCCGGTGCCGACCCCGACCTGGTCGGGGTCGCCGCCGCGCGCGGCGCCGGGATCGTCTGCTCGCACACCGGTGGGGCGCGGGTGCGCACCCGCCCGCATCGGGTGGCCTACGGCGACTCGGTGGACGCGGTGGTCGACGACGTGCTCGCCGCGGTGACCGCGGCGGCCGCCAAGGCCGAGGCCGCGGGCGTGGCCCGTGACTCGATCGTGATCGATCCGACGCACGATTTCGGCAAGAACACTCACCACGGGCTGGCCTTGTTACGTCACGTGAAAGATCTTGTTAAGACCGGCTGGCCAGTGCTGATGGCGCTGAGCAACAAGGATTTCGTGGGGGAGACTCTGGGGGTGGATCTCGAACACCGGGTGGAGGGCACCCTCGCGGCGACAGCTCTGGCCGCAGAGCACGGGGCGCGGATCTTCCGCGTCCACGAGGTTGCCGCCACCCGGCGTGTGGTCGACATGGTCGCCGCGATAGCGGGCACACGGCCTCCAGCCAGAACAGTCAGGGGACTCGCATGACCAAGAAGGTACGTGGAACCCAAACCCGTCGACAGGCGGCAGTCGTCGCCGGACGCAAGGCGTCCGCAGCCAACAACCGGGACAAGGCCGCCATGTGGCCCACCGCCGCCGACACCTCCGGAACCCGCGGCACGTGGTCGACGACGCATACCTGGGAGCAGCCGGACTGGACCGTCGACGAGCTCGTCGCGGCCAAGGACGGACGCACCGTCTCGGTGGTCCTGCCCGCGCTCAACGAGGAAGAGACCGTCGCCGACGTGATCGCCACGATCCGTCCACTGCTCGGCACCCTCGTCGACGAACTGATCGTCCTGGACTCCGGCTCCACCGACGCCACCGCCGAGCGTGCCCGCGCCGCCGGTGCCGAGGTGATCAGCCGTGAGGAGGCCGTCCCCGAGCTCGAGCCGATCAAGGGCAAGGGTGAGGTGCTGTGGCGGTCGATCGCCGTCACCACCGGTGACATCATCGCCTTCGTCGACTCCGACCTGATCGACCCGGACCCGATGTTCGTGCCCAAGATGCTCGGCCCGCTGCTGATCAATCCGGAGATCCACCTGGTCAAGGGCTACTATCGGCGTCCGCTGCTGACCGGCGGCACCCAGGAGGCCAATGGCGGCGGTCGCGTCACCGAACTCGTCGCCCGTCCGCTGCTCGCCTCCCAGAAGCCCGACCTGACGGCCGTGCTGCAGCCGCTCGGCGGCGAGTACGCCGGCACCCGCGAGATGCTGTCGTCGGTGCCCTTCGCACCCGGGTACGGCGTGGAGATCGGTCTGTTGATCGACACCTACGACATGTACGGGCTCAACGGGATCGGCCAGGTCAATCTCGGTGTCCGCACCCACCGCAACCGTCCGCTCGTCGAACTCGGCGTGATGAGCCGCCAGATCGTCGGCACCCTGATGCGTCGCTGCGGCATCGTCGACAGCGGTGTGGGCCTCACCCAGTTCACCGCGGAATCCGACGGCACCTTCACCCCGTACACCACCGAGGTGTATCTCGAGGACCGTCCGCCGATGAAGACCGTCAGCAGCTACCGCATCGACGTCGACGACGAGGAGATGGCCAGCTGAGACGCTGAGACATCGCGGCCCGCGCCCACGGCGCGGGCCGCACTAGACTCGGTCCCCATGCAGACCATCTTGCTGTACCTGCTGATCATGGCGGTCGTCGTGGCGGTGGTGTTCGCGCTGGTGTGGTTCGTCTTCGGGCGCGGGGAGGAGCTGCCGCCGCTCGACGATGCGACCACCCTCACCCGCCTGCCGCGCAGCAGTATCTACGGATACGACGTCCGGGCGCTGCGGTTTGCATCCACCCTGCGCGGTTACAAGCAGAGCGAGGTCGACTGGGCGCTGTCCCGGCTCGCCGACGAGATCGACGATCTGCGGGCCCTCGTACAGCAACTCCAGGAGCGGGACGCGCTCATCGCGGTGTCGGCGCCGGTCGCCGGTGCCGAGGTCGCGGCCCACTCCGGGCGGCACGAGGCACCGGAGACGTCGCCGGTGTCCCCGGCCGGGATTCCCGCCGGCGGGGAACGCACCGACGGGGAACGTACCGATGGGGAACGTGCCGATCAAGGACCTGCCGGTGAGGAGCCTGCCGACCAGGGACCGGCCGGCGAAGGACCGGCCGGCGAGGGTTCCGACCGGGCCGGTGACCCCGACATCCCGGTGGCCGGTACCGGTCTCCCGGCCGACGACGCCGAGGATGCGGCCGGTGACACCGGGCCCGAGGAGCCCCCGACGGGGCGAGGGTGATGCGGTAGACGACCGGATCCGCGTGTCGGCGGCGACTCTGCGGCCGCAACGCCACGTATCATTACTGTGGCGGCAACCACCGTGACCGGCCGGGAGGCCGGGGACAAGGTGGCGTCACAGGGCACCACCGACCGGTGGGGCCGCGCTGAGCACTCGGCGACTGAGAACTCTGAAGGGAGTTTGAGAATGGCGGCGATGAAGCCACGGACTGGCGATGGGCCCCTCGAAGCGGCCAAGGAGGGACGTGGGATCGTCGTGCGCATTCCGATCGAGGGTGGCGGACGCCTGGTGGTCGAGCTGACCCCCGACGAGGCCGCCGCACTCGGCGAAGAGCTGCGCGGGGTCACCGGCTGACGGCGACTCCACGGGCGTCGGAGCTGGCCGGCGTCATCGACGACCTGCGGTGCCCGGTCTGTACCGAGCCGCTGGTCGGAGACATCGAACACGGTGCCCTGCGGTGCCCGCGGGGTCACACCTTCGACCTCGCCCGGCAGGGCCATGTCACGCTGCTCGACGGCCGCTCCGGCGGCCTTCGCGCCGACACCGCGGACATGGTCGCCGCCCGGCTGCGGGTGCACGAGGCCGGAGTCCTCGACGCGGCCGTGGACGCGCTGGCCGATGCACTCGATCGGGTTCTTCCCGACGCTTCCGGAGACCACCCCCTGATCCTGGATCTGGGCGGTGGTCCCGGCGTCTATCTGCGTGCCTGCCTGCGGCGCCGGCCCTCGGCGCGGGGCCTGGTGATCGACCTGTCCAAGTTCTGTGCCCGAGCGGTGACCCGTGGCGAGCCGGCCGCGGCGGCCGTCGTCGCCGACGCCTGGCGCGCGGTGCCGGTCCGATCCGGGGCCGCGGCGGTCGTGCTGTCGGTGTTCGCACCACGCAACGTCGACGAGATCGTCCGCATGCTGGCCCCCGGTGGGCACCTGCTGGTGGTCACACCGTTGCCGTCGCACCTCACCGAACTCATCGAACCGCTCGGCATGCTGTCGGTGACCCCGGACAAGACCGATCGGCTCGATGCGGCCATGGCCCCGGCCTTCGAGCTGATCGATCGCCGCGAGATCGTCGCGTCCGTCGACGTCGACGCGGCCACCATCGCCGACCTCGTCGGCATGGGGCCGTCGGCGTTCCACCACGACCGCGCCGAGATCGATGCGGCCGCGCGGCGACTGGCCGATGCCCACGGCGGCCGGGTGCAGGTCACCGTCGCCGTCACGCTCACCGTGTCGCGCGTCGGTTCTGCGAGCACGCACTAGACCGGACCGCCGGTCAACCCAGCGCTGTCCGGTACACCGCGACGGTCTGTTCGGCGATCGTCGCCCAGGAGAACTCCGCTGCCGCACGCGCCCGACCCGCGGTACCCATCGCCGATGCAGCGGCCGGGTCACCGGCGACGGCGTCGACGGCCGCGGCCAGCGTGCGCTCGAAGGTCGCCGCGTCGTCGGGGGTGTAGGGGACCAGGGTGCCGGTGACGCCGTCCTGGACGACCTCCGGAATCCCGCCGACTGCCGACGCCACCACGGCCGTCCCGCACGCCATCGCCTCGAGGTTGACGATCCCCAACGGCTCGTACACCGACGGGCAGACGAAAACTGTTGCTGCGGTGAGAATCTCGCGGATTCGGGGGAGTGGGAGCATCTCGCGCACCCAGAAGACGCCCGGGCGTGCCGCCGACAGTTCGGCGACCGCCGCCTCGACTTCGGCGCCGATCTCGGGGGTGTCGGGGGCGCCGGCACACAGGATCAGCTGTACGTCGGGGGAGAAGTGGTGGGCGGCGGCGACCAGGTGGGCGACACCCTTCTGGCGGGTGATGCGGCCGACGAAGGCCGCGATCGGCCGGTCGGGGTCGACCCCCAGCGCGACGAGCGCGGAGTCGGGGCCGTACGGGTCGTCCACCGGATACCACTGTGAGGTGTCGATTCCGTTGCGCACCACATGAACCCGGTCCGGGTCGAGGCGGGGGTAGACGTCGCACACGTCGTCGCGCATCCCGGAACTGACCGCGATCACCGCGTCGGCGTACTCCACCGCATTGCGTTCGACCCAGCTCGACACCCGATATCCGCCGCCGAGTTGTTCGGCCTTCCACGGCCGACGGGGTTCCAGGGAGTGTGCGGTGAGGACATGGGGAACGCCGTGCAGTTCCTTGGCCAGGTGCCCGGCGAGTCCGGTGTACCAAGTGTGTGAGTGCACCAGGTCGGCGCCGGCCGCACCGACGGCCATCCGCAGATCCGTGGACAGCATCGTGATGGCCGGATTGGCGCCGGCGAGACCGGGGTCGGGACCGTAGACCTGTGCGTCCGGACGTTCGACTCCCATGCACTTGACGTCGACGTCGATCAGGTCGGCGAGATGCCGAACCAGCTCGGTGACGTGGACGCCGGCACCGCCATAGACCTCGGGTGGGTACTCCCGAGTCATCATCGCCACCCGCATGGCTACAGACGCTAGTGTGCGCGCGGCGAGTTCGCCAGACGGAGTCGGTGTGCGGCGGGTCTCGCGACTCATCCGGCGCGCCTTGCCGGTTCGTCTGGCCCGGTCGCTGTTTCACGGTTACCGTGAAGGCGTGAGATCTCAGCCGCACGTTCTCGGAATCGTTCTCGCCGGCGGGGAGGGTAAGAGGCTCTACCCGCTGACGATGGATCGTGCGAAACCCGCAGTTCCCTTCGGTGGTGCCTACCGGCTGATCGACTTCGTGCTGTCCAACCTGGTGAATGCCGGCTACGAGCGCATTTGTGTTCTGACACAGTACAAGTCGCATTCACTTGACCGACACATCTCGCAAACCTGGTGGACGTCGGGATTTCACGGCGAATACATCACCCCGGTGCCGGCGCAGCAGCGTCTGGGCCCGCGGTGGTACACCGGCAGCGCCGACGCGATCTTCCAGTCGCTGAACCTGATCTACGACGAAGAGCCCGAGTACATCGTGGTGTTCGGTGCCGATCACGTCTACCGCATGGATCCGTCGCAGATGCTCGAGGCGCACATCGCCTCGGGTGCCGACGTGACCGTCGCCGGTATCCGCGTGCCGCGTGCGGAGGCGAGCGCCTTCGGCTGCATCGACGCCGGCGAGGACGACCGCATCACCCGGTTCCTGGAGAAGCCCTCCGACCCGCCCGGCACCCCCGACGACCCGGACGTCACGTTCGCGTCGATGGGCAACTACGTGTTCACCACCGAGGCACTCGTGGAGGCGATCCGCGCCGACGCCGCCGACGCCGATTCCGACCACGACATGGGCGGCGACATCATCCCGGCGTTCGTGGCGCAGGGCAGTGCCTACGTCTACGACTTCCAGGACAACGAGGTGCCCGGGGCCACCGAGCGCGACAAGGGCTACTGGCGTGACGTCGGAACCCTCGACGCGTTCTACGACGCCCACATGGATCTGGTGTCGGTGCACCCGGTGTTCAATCTCTACAACCGTCGCTGGCCGATCCGCAGCGAGACGCTGCATCTGCCGCCCGCCAAGTTCGTGCAGGGCGGCCACGCCCAGGACTCGGTGGTCGGCGCCGGCTGCATCGTGTCCGCGGCCTCGGTGAGCACCTCGGTGCTGTCGGCGAACGTCTACGTCGAGGACGGTGCCGTCGTGGAGGGCAGCGTACTGATGCCCGGCGTCCGGATCGGCAAGGGCGCGGTGGTCCGGCACGCGATCCTCGACAAGAACGTCGTCGTCGGCGACGGCGAACAGCTCGGTGTGGATCTCGAGTCCGACCGCCAGCGCTTCGCGGTCAGCGCCGGCGGGGTCGTCACCGTCGGCAAGGGAGTGCAGATCTGACCGGCGAGTGAACGCGTGCGTGCGCCCGGCCGGCGGAGGTGTCGACGGCCGGGCACCGTCGTTCGTCCTCGATCGGGCCGACGCCGTCCGGTGTCGACCGGTGCCCGCACCACGCCGGCCGGGCATCGGCAGGGGCGCCGTCGAGATCCGGTCCGACGAGGCTGCCGATATCGGTGACCGACCCGAACCCGATCGGGGGCGTGTCCGGAGGCCCTAGGTCGCCAACCCGAGTTCGATCAGTGCCGGGAGCGTGTCGAGGTCGGCGTCGTCGGGGAGCCCGTCGATCGGCCACCACCGCAGGTCCACCGATTCCGAACTGCGCTCGATGGCCGGCAGGGACCCGTCGGCGGTCGGCGGTGCGACGACGGCGAACTGCACGTCGAGGTGTCGGGTCGGCAGGCCCAGCGAGCAGGTGATCGGGTGCGTGTGCAACCGGGCGATGGCACCGGTCAGCTCGAGATCGGCGATCCCCGATTCCTCCCGTGCCTCACGGCGTGCGGCGACGGCGATGTCGGTGTCGTCGGGTTCGCAGTGTCCGCCGAGCTGGACCCATCGGCCCACCCGCGGGTGCAGGGTGAGCAACACGTGGGTGCGGTCGGCGTCGAACACGATGGCCGAGGCGGTCAGATGCCCGGGTTCGGAGGCCCGCAGGCATGCATCGGGGGCGGCGGCCAGGAAGGCGAGATAGGCGTGCCGCAACGAATCCTGCTCGGCGTTGGGGGCCGCCCACCCGGTGAGCAACTCGACCGCCGAGGCGTGCAACGACACGGTGCTCATCGCTGCACCAGCCACTCGTCGACCGGCGCCGGTGCGCGCAGTGGCGGTATCTCGGCGGGATGCCCGATCGCGATGGCGCCCAACGGCTCCCAGTTGTCCTCCAGATCGAGGACATCGCCGACGATGTCGGCGGCGAAGATCGTCGAACCGATCCAGCAGCTACCGAGGCCCCGCACCGACAGCGCCACCAGCAGCGCGTTGACCGCCCCACCGGCGGCGACGGTGAACATGGTGTGCTCGCACGCGTTGCGCCGCGCGTCGGGATAGGTGTGGGCGCCCTCGGTGACCAGGAACGGGATCACCAGTTCCGGGGCGTCGTAGAGGATCTGTCCGCGTGCCACCCGCTTGTCCACCGACTCGGCGGACTTGCCGTCGGCGATCAGGTCGGCGCGCCACCGCGCGGCCATCGCATCGAGCAGGGCGCGCCGGCGCCGGCCGTCCCGGACCCACACGAAGCGCACCGGGTGGGTGTGGTGTGGTGCCGGGGCGGTCAGCGCATCCGCACAGGCGGCCGCGATGTCGTCGGCGTCGACCGGGGTGTCGGCGAAGGACCGGACGGACCGACGGGTCAGCAGGGCCTCGAGACGGCCCTGCGCGATGGCCTCCTCGGTACCGAGCCGGAACAGGTCGTCGGCGATCGGCCGGATGAGGTCGGTGGCCGACGAGTCGTCGTCGGTCACGGTCAGGCCGCGCACCACCGCCACCGGCACACCGGCGAGCTTGCCCTTGACCAGATCGGCGGCGGCGGCGATCTCGTCGGCGACGGCGATGTCGGTGACGATCAACGGGTTCCCGTGCGCGTCCACACCGCCCTCGTACGGGTGGCTGACGGCGATACCGGCGGCGCCGATCGCCACATCGGTCTGTCCGGTGCGCCAGGCCCGGCCCATCGTGTCGGTGACGATCACGGCCACCTCGCGCCCCGCCGCGGCGAGTGCGGCGCGCAGGCCCCGCGCGCTGGCGTCCGGGTCCTCCGGCAGCAGGGCCAGGCTGTCGCCGGGCACGTTGGAGCCGTCGATCCCGGAGGCCGCCTGCACGATGCCCAGCCGGTTCTCGGTGATCAGGGTGCGGTTCCTGCGGGCCACCACCCGGACCGATTCCTGCTCGACCAGCTTGCGCCGCAACGCATCCCGCTCATCTGGATCGGTGGGGGAGACCACCATCCGGCCCTCGGTCTTGGAGAACACCTTGCTGGTCACCACCACGACGTCACCGGAGGTCAACCACGGTGCGGCGCGCAGGATCTCGGCGGCGAGATCGCTGGACGTGTCGAACTCGGGAAGCCCGGTGACCGGGCGGATCTCGATGTTGCCGGGCGCGCGGTGATCGCCGATCCCCGCGGTGCTCATGCGCTCGCCGCGGGGGTGTCGACGCCGACGAGGGCGCAGGCGTCACGCACCATCTGTGCCGTGGTGACCGGATCGGACATCAGCAGGGGTGCGGCGCCGATCGCGATACCGTCCACGGCGGCGTGATCACCCTCGGCGATCAGCCACCCGTCGAGGATTCCGTTGGCACTGCGCGCCCCGTAGTGGGCGGCGATCGCCTCGGCGGTGGTCTCGACCCCGATCACCGACAGGCACTCGTCGGCCATGCCGCGCAGCGGCCGGTTGTCGATCACCGGCGAGACGCCGACGACGCGTGCGGTGGTGGTCCGTAGCGCACTGCGCACCCCGGGGACGTTGATGATCGCCCCGATGCTGACCACCGGATTGCTCGGCGCCAGCAGTACGACGTCGGCCTCGGCGATGGCCTCGAGGACTCCGGGGGCGGCGGCGGTCTCGTCCGAACCGACCTGCGCGAAACCGAAAGTGGGTATCTTCGCTCGGTGGCGGACCCACCACTCCTGGAAGTGGATGGCGACGCGGTCGCCCTCGTCGCCGTCGGGTTTGGCGACCACCACGTGGGTCTCGTGCCGATCGTCGGTGGCGGGGATCAGTCGCACGCCCGGTTGCCACCGCCGGCACAGGGCGGCGGTGACATCGGAGAGCCGGTACCCGGCGTCGAGCATCTGGGTGCGGATCAGATGGGTGGCGAGGTCGCGGTCGCCGAGGCCGAACCAGTCCGGGTCGGCGCCGTAGTTCGCCAGTTCTTCCTTGGCGTTCCACGTCTCGTTGCGTCGTCCCCACCCGCGCTCGGGATCGATCCCGCCACCCAGGGTGTACATACAGGTGTCGAGATCCGGGCAGATCCGCACGCCGTGCATCCAGGCGTCGTCGCCGACATTGACGATCGCCGTGATCTCGTGGTCGGCGGCGACATCGGCCGGGCCGGGGTCGGCCGGCGGCGGAAACGGTGTCGGGCCCAGCAATTCGCGCACACCCAACAGGAAACGGGCGCCACCGACGCCGCCGACGAGAACGGTCACCTTCACGTCCGCCAACTGTAGTGGCCCGGAGGTGGCGGGGTGGCCTGTGGTCGGGTATACCGGTCCACGTGCATCGCCGATGCGATGCATACCCTTCCCCGACCATCCGCCACCGAGTGTGGCGGACGATGTCGCAGTGTGAGATTGCCGACGAAATGCCGACGTGACGTGTCGCAGCGCACGTTTGTGTCGGTCGATGGTATTAGGGGAATTCGTCTCTCGGCTTGACCCCGGCGGGCGTGACCGTGTGTAATCACATCAGTGTCATTTCCGTTCGAGATCGAGAATCGTTGCACCCGAAGGTGCTTCGACAGCATGTTCGAACGGCGTCGCTCCGGATTTCGGGGGTATGGAGTCCGTCCTGCGGGGACACTGGGGTGAAGATCGAACGAGTGCGGATGAGTGGGGTGACGCGGCGGTGGTGCCGTGGCGCGAGACGGTAGACCAAGAACGACTTCCCAGGCAGGAGGCGCCGACGATGGCATTCAGCGACCCGATCGGCAATCCCCTTGAATCACAAGGTCATTCCGACTTCACGTCCGACGATTTCTATCGGACCATGGGTCCGGTGGACGAGTCGGCCCTGATCCCGGCGCCGGAGGCGACGCAGGCGGATGCGGACGAGGACCGACGGCGGCATCTGTCGTTGGTCTCCAACGAGTTCGAGGAGCTCTTCGACACCGTCGAGGAGCAGTGGCAGGACCGTGCGCTCTGTGCGCAGACCGATCCCGAGGCATTCTTCCCGGAGAAGGGTGGCTCGACCCGCGAGGCCAAGCGCATCTGTTCCGGGTGCGAGGTCAAGGCCGAGTGCCTCGAGTACGCGCTGGCCAATGACGAGCGGTTCGGTATCTGGGGCGGGCTCTCCGAGCGGGAACGCCGTCGCCTCAAGCGCGGGATCATTTGATCCACAACGGTTTTTCGAGCCAATCGGCTTTGTCGAACGTCGGCTAGCGCCGCGCCTGAACGTTTCGATCAGAGGAATTCTTCTCGCCGACGCCGCGGGGATCGGTACACACCGACCCGCGGCTTCTTGCGTTCCCGCGGCTTCGTGCATTCGCTGTCACCGGTCGCGTGCGATGTCACCGGGTGCTGCGCTGTCGCCGTCGGCGGTCCGGGATGGGCGGGGACAGGTCAGTCGAGTCCGCGGTCGATGGTGTCCTCGTCCACGCCGAGATAGGTGGCGACCTGTTGCACCAGCACCTCGTGGATGAGTTCCACCAGCTCGATGTCGCGGCGGGCCCGGCTCTCCAGCGGCCGCCGGAACAGCACCACCCGTGCGCGGGTCGGCTGTCCGTGGACGTCCACGCCCGCCGGGATCAGCCGGGCCAGCGGAACGGCACCGTCGGCGGTCACCTCGTCGGGCCACTGGATCGTGTCGGGATCACGCGGCAGCATCCGTGGGATCTCGTCCACCGCGATGTCGAGCCCGGCGAGCTCGTCATGCCACCGGACGTCGATCTCGCCGAATGCATCGAGGACCACCGCGTCGAACTCGTCGGAGCGGCTGCGCCAGGCCGGCACCTGCGGCGGCAGCAGCGGGGCGCGCAGACCGCGTCCCCGGCGGTCACGCCGGCGCCCACCCTGACGGCCGGGTGTGCCGGTGCCGCCCGTCGGACGTCCGGAACCGCCGCTCCGGGATCGTCGGAGCCCATCGATGCGCATGGCGTGAGTGTAGGAGCCGGACGGCCCGATGTCTCGCTCCGGGGAGCCCGGCGCGCGTGTCGACTCGGGGGATCGGCACCCGGGGGGATAACCTCGATGGCGTGAAGCTTCCCCGTCAGTGCTGTAGGCCAGGCTGTGCGCGTTCCGCGGTGGCCACGCTGACCTTCGTGTATGCGGAGTCGACCGCCGTGATCGGGCCGCTCGCGAGTTCGGCCGAACCGCATTCCTGGGACCTGTGCGACGACCATGCCCGTCGCATCACGGTGCCGCGCGGCTGGGAGATGCTGCGGAGTGAGCGGGGATTCTCCGCACCTCCGGCCGAGGACTACGAACTGACCGCACTGGCCGAGGCCGTGCGCGAGGTCGGTGCCGGTGGGCGCAGCCGACTGGGTGCCGACCGCATGGGAGCCGACTGGATCGGCGCGGATCGCCAGGGTGCCGAACGGTCCCGCGCGGAAGCCTTCGACGGTTTCGACGACATGACCCCCGGACGCCATCGCGCGCCGGTACGGCCCGAGGTGACCCCGACGCCGGGTGAGGGCCTGACCGGTCGCCGCGGCGCCACCAAACCACGACCAGGGCGCCGCGGACATCTGCGCGTGCTGCCCGACCCGGTGGACTGACCGCTCTGGCCGAGCAACTCGGTGAGGCGGGCTCCACGAGTTCGGCCGCCACCGGATCCGACGCCACGGGAATTGCCTCCGTGGTCTCCGGGCGGACGTCGGGGCCGCTGACTACTGTAGGTGTCATGCGAACCGGAGCACCCGATCTCGACGACGTCGAGGAGCTGATCGCCGCCGATTCCGACGGACTGCTCCACGCCGTGGCGATGGCCGGGGCGCAGGTGCGCGCGGTGGCCGAGGCGGTCCGTGAGGGCGTCACCGAACCCCTGGCCGACCTCCGGCCCCGCAGCGTGGTCATCGTGTGCCCTTCGGCGGGCCCGGCCGCGGCCGCGGTGGCGGTGGTCTCTGCTTCGGTCGCCACCGGGATCGACGTCCCGATCGTCTGTACCCCCGGACTTCCCGGCTGGATCGGTCCGCTCGACGTGGTGGTCGTCGCCGGTGTCGACGGCGGCGACATGGTCCTGGCCGATGCCGCGGCCCGCGCCCTGCGTCGGCGTGCCGAGGTCGTGGTGGCCGCACCGATCGAGGGACCGCTGCGGGATGCGCTCGGTGGCAACGGGATCGATCTGTCGCCGCGGATCGACGTCGACCCGCGGTTCCGGTTCGCGGGGTTCGTCGCGGCCCTGCTGGCGACGCTCACCGCACTGCGCGCGGTCCGGTTCACCGGCAACCCGCCCGACCTGGGTGATCTCGCCGACGCCCTCGACACCGAGGCCATGGCCGGGCATCCCTCCCACGACAGCTTCCACAACCAGGCCAAGTCGCTGGCCGCACGGCTCGACGAGAACGCGGTCCTCTGGTCGGGCGACACCCCGGCCGCGTCGGCGCTCGCGGCCCGGGCCGCGGCCGTCGTCTTCTCGCTCACCGGCACGGCCGGCGCCGCCCTCGACCTGCCCGACCTGCTCCGCGGATGGCATCGGCGATGGTCGGGTGCCACGACGGCGGTGGACTCGATCTTCCACGATCCCGAGCTCGACGGTCCGCTCGGCGAGGTGCCGCCGCGGGTGCTGATGGTGAGCACTCCGGCCCGGGAATGGCAGACCCGCAGGCGGATCGCGGCGATCTCGACGGCCGAGACGGTCGTCGCCGACGCCGACCTGTCGTCCACATCCCCTGTGCCCGATGGTGGCGGGCCGGGTTGGGGTGGGATCGAGGATCTCACCGATGTTCCCGCCGACCTCACCTCGATGCTCGTGCTGATGGTGCGTATCGAGATGGCGGCGGTCTACCTGCGTCTGATCGGAGCCGGACAGTAATGAGAGTGCTCGACGGAGTCGTGCGTCCCTATGCTTGGGGGTCGCGCACGGCGATCGCCTCGTTGCGGGGGAAACCCGTCCCGTCACCACATCCGGAGGCCGAACTGTGGTTCGGTGCCCATGCCGCGGGTCCTGCCCGGATCGCCGACGGCGGGTCCGGGTCTCCGGCGACCGATCTGCTGGCGGCGATCGACGCCGACCCGGCACGGGCGTTGGGGACGGCCACCGCGTCCCGGTTCGACGGTCGGCTGCCGTTCCTGCTCAAGGTGCTCGCCGCCGAGGAGCCGTTGTCGTTGCAGGCCCATCCGTCGTCGGAACAGGCCCGTGAGGGATTCGAGCGGGAGAACGCCGCCGGCCTGACCCTCGATGCGCTGCACCGCAACTACCGCGATCCGTGGCACAAACCCGAGTTGATCGTCGCGTTGTCGGAGTTCGACGCCCTCGCCGGGTTCCGTGAGCCCGCCGACACCATCGCGTTGCTGCGGGAACTGCAAGTGGCAGAACTCGATCCCTATCTGGGGATGCTGGCCGGTCAACCCGATGCGAATGGCCTGCGGGCGTTGTTCACCACCTGGCTGACCCTGCCCGAGGGCACGATCGCGCGGTTGATGCCGCCGGTCCTCGCTGCGGCGGTGTCGTCGTTGGAGAAGGGGGCCGGTGGCTTCGACGCGGAGATGCGGACCCTGCTCGAACTCGGTGAGATGTATCCGAACGACCCGGGGGTGCTGGCGTCCCTGCTGCTCAACCGGGTCCGGCTGAGCCCGGGTGAGGGGCTGTACCTGTCGGCAGGCAATCTGCACGCCTACCTGAACGGGACCGGCGTGGAGGTCATGGCCAACTCCGACAACGTCCTGCGCGGTGGCCTGACCCCGAAACACATCGACGTCCCGGAACTGTTGCGGGTCCTGGACTTCACCCCGGTCGCGGTCGCCGATCTGGTCCCGCGGATCCGTACGGTCGGTGCCGAACGCGTCTACCTGACACCGGCCCCCGAGTTCCGGCTCTCCCGTGTCGAACTCGACGGCACCGGGATGACCGGCCCGTCGTCGATCTCCTTCGACATGCCCGGGCCGCAGATCCTGGCGGTGCTGTCCGGCACCATCGAGATCCGCCCCGTCGGCGGTGCACCGATCCGGGTGCCCTGCGGTCAGGCGGCGTGGCTGACCGACGCCGACCCGGACGTCGTGGTGCGGGCGGACTCCGCACGTGCGGTCTTCTTCCGCGCGCTGGTACCGATCACCGACTGACGCCGTGGACCGCGGGCTCGGACCGCGGCGGTGGACCGGTGGCCGACCGACATACGATCAGCGGCGCTGGGCGGGTTCGGCCGCCGGGGCGCCCACCAACGCCCATTCCTGCGGGGTCGTGACCATCGTGACATCCACCCGGCCGCTCGGGCTCGTGATCGAGATCCGTTGGGGTGACACCGAATCCTGCTCGAGGATCACCGTGGCCGCGGGATGGCGGGTGGCCGCGGCCGGGTCCGGGGCGACGATCATCGTGCCTGCGGACGGGCCGGGGGCGGGCGGACCGACCGGGGCATGATCGTCGTACACCTCGACCCGCTGCGCGGGGGTGACCGGCGACTGTTCGGCAAAGGCGAGTCGGTGTGGGTCGCCGACGGATGCGACCAGGGTGCGCCACCGGCGGTGGTCGGCGGTACGGATCGCCACCGGGACCCCGATGGCCACCGCGCGGGCGACGGTCTGCATCGCGAACGCCACCGTCCCGATCACCACCACCGTCCCGACGTCGGGTCCGTTGAGTCGTACCGACACCGCACGGCCGGCCGCATCGGCGCCGACGAGTTGCCCGCAGCCCGCCGCGGGCATGCGGACCCGATGGAGGAGCCGGTGGGCGGCGGGGCCGTCGACGCCCGGCAGATGCCGGTCGAGACGGGCCGGTGACGCGACCGGCAATCCGGCGGTGAGCGCGTCGAGTTGCCGACCCGGCAACGGGCGCAGCCGGTTCCCCGGGATGATCGACGGGACGGTGACGCCCGTGGCCGGGCCGTCGAGGTGATCGAGCCGTACCAGTGCGGCCACCCGGAGCCGGCCCTCGGCGGACCGGGTCAGACGGGTGACGACGGTGGCCGACGGTACCGTCGAGGTCCAGGCCCCGGCGAGTACCGCCTCCAGCGCAGCCGGATCGACGGCGAACATCCGCGATTGCCGCGACCCCACCGCCAGACGGTCCCAGTTCTCGACGACATCTCCGGGCTCGGTGCCGTCGAGGAGTCGTCGTGTGGCGGTGGTGATCTCACCTGCGGTCAGCGGCGTCGCCGACAGCCCGTGCGCCGACAGGCGGCGGGCCACCCGGGTGGTGGTGATGGTGGCCGCGCGCAGCGCACCGACCGCGCCGCCACCGCGTCGTGCGACGGCATCCGGGCAGTCCCGCGGATCGAGCCGCAGGATCACCAGCACGCTGCGATGGGCGGTTGCGGGCAGTGGCCCGAGCAACTGCCGGTAGGTCTGGGCGAGTCCGCCGTTCCCGCCGACGGCGTGGGCGGCCGAGACGACGTCGACGCTCCGTAGGGGGATGTCGAACGGGTCGAGGCACCCGGCGAGCACGTCGAGTGGAATCGACTGTCCCCGTGCCGATTCGGTGACCGCAGCGTGCGGTGTCAGGAACACCGGCGCGGTGCCCCGGGGACTCACCCGCAGAACCGTGATCAGGGTGTCGCCCGCCCACCGGGCACCGATGACCGGACCGATGCCCGAACCGGTGCGTGGTGAACGGCCCGGTACCGGACGCGTGTCGGTGGGGATGTCGAATGGAGCGGGCACAGTCGCCGGCGGTCGGTGCAGACGCGAGGCGGTGAAGGCGACGCGCCGGCCCAGCCGGCCGAGCAGCGAACCGCGGTCGGACCACCGGATCAGGGTCAGTGCCGCGATCGCGGCGATCAGCGGTGCGGCCACCCCGATCGGTGACCTCAGCATCACCCCGACGGTCAATCCGGCGCCGAGCAGCACCTCGATCACGACGAGGGTGGCGAGCCCGGGGGTGGCCGCACGGCGCCGTGCGGTCGGCCGGAGACGGCCGGTGGGGCTGGGACCGCCCGCACGGCGGTCGCCGGGACCGGTGCCGCGGGTGCGGCCGTCGTCGGTGTCGTCTGTGACAGGCGCGTCGGTCGAGCGCTCGTCTGTGATGCCGATCGTCACGGTCCCCCCGTATCGTCGTCGCCGGCAGCGCATCCGGGGACGTCAACGGCCCCCGGCGGATGCGATGTATCGGTTAGGCTACCCCTGCACTGCCGCTGATCACCGTCGATCGCGGGGTGTGGGGAATTCTCGTCTGTGGGGGAACCGCCGGGGGCTGCGCTGCGTCTGATGTGGTGACCGGCGTGGGTTCGGTGCCGGCCGATCGCGCCGGATGGGGAGGGGGTGGCGGTGGCACGTCAGCTGACGACGCGTGCACAGGTCAACGGGTATCGATTCCTGTTGCGGCGTCTCGAGCATGCACTCGTCCGTCGGGACGTCCGGATGCTGCACGATCCGATGCGCGGACAGGCGCGCGGGCTGATGATCGGTGCGGTGCTGGCCGTGCTGGTCCTCGCCGGTTGCGGGATCTGGGGGCTCGTGCGCCCGCAGGGATCGGTCGGCGACTCGACGATCCTGGTGGGCAAGGGCAGCGGCGGGCTCTATGTCCTGCTCGACGGCACCCTGCATCCGGCGATGAATCTCGCGTCGGCGCGGCTGGTGACGGGCACTGCCGCCCAACCGAATTCGGTGAGCGATGCCAAGCTCGCGAAGTATCCGCGTGGACCGTTGCTCGGGATCCCGGGCGCACCGGGCGCGCTGCCCGGTTCGGCACATCCCGGCCAGTCGGTGTGGACGGTCTGCGACCGGTCGGCCGGTGACGCCGCGGCCGCCCCGGTGGAGTTGACCGTGATCGGCGAGCGACCGGAGACCGGCGATCCGATCGCGGAGGCCGGTCCCGACGACGCCGTCCTCGTGACCGACGGCGCGGCAACGTTTCTGGTGTACACCGTGCCGCGCGGACAACACCGGACGCCGGTGCGCGCCGAGGTCGACACCGACGACGTCGCGGTGATGCGCGCACTGGGGCTGGAAGATCACCGCGCCCGGGCGATCAGTCGCGGACTGCTCAACACCTTTCCGGAGGTCGATCCGCTCGCGGTACCGGTGATCGACCGGGTCGGGACCCCGTCGGCGCTCCCGGTGCCCGGCGTGCGGGTGGGGTCGGTGATCCGCACCGTCGGGATCGACGACGCCACAACGTTCTTCGTGGTCCTGCCGGACGGCGTGCAAGAAGTCGGGGAGGTGGCCGCCGAGATGCTGCGGCTGGCCGGACGCGACGACGCCGAACGCGTGGTGACCGTGGCGCCGGCGGACCTCACGTCGGTGCCGCGCACCCAGGCGCTGCCGGTCGGTGAGTTCCCGGCGCACCCACCGCATCTGGTGGGGTCGGGTGAGTCGTCGACGGTCTGCTCGGTGTGGTCGCGGACCGGAGGCGGAGATCTTTCCGGGGCCCGGCCTCCGGCCGAGACCGCGCTGCTCGTCGGGACGGGGTTGCCGCTGGCGCCGGGTGCCCGGCCGGTGCGGGTCAGTGCGGCCGACGGCGCCGGACCGGGTGTCGACCAGGTGTATCTCCGGCCGGGATCGGGGGAGTATCTGCAGGTGACCGGCGACGAGGCCGAGAGTGCGCGTGCGGAATCGCTGTTCTACCTGAGTGATTCGGGAGTGCGTTTCGGAATCCCGGACACCGGGACGGCGCAGGTACTCGGCCTCGGCGACTCACCGCATGCCGCGCCGTGGTCGGTGGTGTCGCTGCTCGTGGCCGGGCCCACCCTGAGCCGGCACGCGGCGCTGGTGTCGCATGACGGCATCGGTGCCGACCCCGACGGACAGATGATCGCGCCACCCGACGAGTGAGGAGTGCCGGGTGGCGCGGTCGGTGGGTGCGTTCTGGCCGGGTGTGCTCGTGAACCGTCCGGGGTCAGGAGGTGAGCGGGCCGCCCAGGATGTTGCCGACGATCCCGCGGAGGATGTTGGTTCCGTCCTCGCCCTGGAGTTCGGCGTACCAGGCGGCGGTCTTCTCCGGGTCCTTGCCGTGGGTGACGTCGCAGCGCTTGCGGGCACGGAGCACGAGCTCGCCGGCACGCTCGGTGCGGGCGGCCGCGTAGGCCGCGAGCGCGGCGTGGACGTCGTCGGGATGGTCCTGGACGGCGAACTGCAGCGCGACCGCGTCCTCCATCGCCGAGCATCCGCCCTGGCCGATGTCGGGGGTGGTGTTGTGGGCGGCGTCGCCGAGGACCGCGACCCGACCCTTGACCCAGGTGTGGAACGGGTCGAGGTCGAGGATCTCGACGCGGTTGGTGGTGGACGGGTCGAGTGCGGCGATCAGTTTCTGCACACCGGGTGCCCAGTCGGCGAACTCCTCGGCGAGGACCGCACCGGCGGTTCCCCGCTCGAACGGCTCGCCCTCGGGCATCGGGACGTCGAAGAAGAAGTAGAAGCGGTCTCCGGCGACCGGCATCACCGACACCCGGCGGTGGTCGCCGACGTAGGTGGTCCATTCGGTGGCCGGACCGATCGCCGGATCGATCGGGACGAGGCCGTTGAAGTTGACGTAGCCGGCGTAGCGCCGGGTGACCGGTCCGCCCAGGACGTACTCGCGGGTGAGTGACTTCGCGCCGTCGGCGCCGATCACCAGGTCGGCGGTGGCGGTGGTGCCGTCGGCGAATTCGACTGTGGCGTGGTCGGGTCCGTCGGTCACCGACACCATCTTCTTGCCGAAGTGGATGTCGTCGATGCCGTATGCGTTCATCAGCATGAGCTGCAGTTCGGCGCGGGCCACCGGGTATGGGCGTTGGCCCACCTCGTCGATCAGCGGCTGCATCGAGAAGCGACACAAGGTGTCTCCGGTGTGCGCGTCGACGTAACTCATGGTGTCGACGATGCCGCCCAGTGCGGCGACCTCCTTCTCGAGACCGAGATGGTTGAGGCACTTGACGCCATTCGACCAGACCGAGATCGCGGCACCGACCGGCTTGTTCTCGGTCACCTGCTCGTAGACCTCGACGTCGACGCCGATCTGCTTGAGTGCGATTGCCGCGGAGAGCCCGCCCATCCCGGCGCCCACGATGACAGCCTTCACGTAAACATTCCTTCCCGCTGAGTTCAACTCAGGCTAGGACGGATCCGGACATCGTGCGCGGCGAGGGTGGGCCCGGGGACGGTGGTGGCGCACACAGTGGTGCGCCGAGGGGCCCACGCCGGTGTGGCATTCAGCGGTCGGCGGCACCCGCGGCGAGGGTACGGACCATCCGCTCCCACTGATCACCGATGACGGCGATGTCGAGACCGACGACGTTGACCAGGTGGGAGACCGCCGACGCGCCGATCGGGGCCTGGACGGCGATCGCCGCGGCTTCGATCTGATCGGCAAAACCCATCTGCCGCAACAGGATCTGCACATGCACGGTGGAGGCGCGCCAGACCGGGTGGGTCATGAACTCGCCGCTGTCGGCACCTGCCTCGAGCAGGATGTCGAGGTGGTCGGCGGTGAGTTTGAGGCGTTCGCGACCGTAGGCGACGAGGCGTTCGAGCGGTGGTGCGCCGGGGCCGAGGGGCTCGGGGCCGGAGAGAAAGGCCTGCTGCAACTCCGACTCGGAGTGGTCGAGCAGGGCGTGCATCAGGCCGCTGCGGCTACCGAACCGGCGGAACACCGTGCCCTTGCCCACTCCGGCGGCGGCGGCCACGGCGTCCATCGTGACCGCGGCGGCGCCGTGGGTGTCGATGAGCTGCTTGGCGGCGGCGAGCAGGAGCCGACGGTTGCGCGCGGCGTCGGCGCGTTCGCCCTCACCGTTGCCACTGATCCGCAGGGGGATGGCATTGCGCTGTTCGTCGGACACGTGACTTACCTAACTCTGAGCCGGGGTGGAAATATTCGGACCGTGGTCCGGTTTATTTTATCAGTTCGTTCATCGACAACAGGAGGAACATCGTGACCGATTCGACCGTGGACGTCGTGGCTCTCGTGGGCAGTCTTCGTCAGGCTTCGATCAACCGCCGCCTCGCGCAGGCCGCCGCAGACAATGCTCCCGAGGGTGTGACGGTGACCCTGGTCGAGGGTCTGGAGAAGCTCCCCTTCTACAGCGAGGACATCGACGGTGGGGGCGCCGACGGGGCTCCGGAGGCCGTCGCCGCACTGCGTGAGCGCGTCGGTGCCGCCGACGCCGTGCTGATCTTCACCCCCGAGTACAACGGATCCACCCCGGCCGTCCTGAAGAACGCCATCGACTGGCTTTCGCGGCCGTACGGAACCGGCGCCATCAAGGACAAGCCGGTCGGCGTGGTGAGTGCGGCCCTGGGGCAGTACGCGGGCACCTGGTCGCGCGAGGACACCCGCAAGTCGGTGGGTATCGCCGGCGGCCGCGTGGTGGAGGACATCGATTTCGGTCTGCGGACCGCCGAGATCGCCGACGGTGCGCTGCCCGCCGAGGTCGTCGACGGCGTCCGTTCTGCGGTGTCGGTGCTGGCCTCACAGGTGGCCGTCGGAGTGTGACGACAACCCGGTCGCCATCGGTGTGACCGAACCCTCACGAACTGACATCCCGGCGTTTCCCGGTGTGGTCGGAGACGACACGCCGAGACACGCCGGGATTTGTGATTCTGCACCCCCGCGACCTGCGAGTTTCATGAATGTGATTCACAAGTTCTAGTGGTTTGGGCAAACGTCGGCCACTAGGTGTAGTGTTCTGAGCACCGGCAGGACCGAGGGGGAGCGAGACTCCGCCGGGTCGGTGGAGGAGGGTCTGGGGGTGACCTGGATCACGTTCTTCACGCTGGGAAATCGGTCGCCGAGCACGTCCGACGACCCGAGAACAGACGGCGACGTCCTCTCGAACACGACGTTCGCCCGGCCCGATATCCGACACCCAGACAAGCCAGTACAGACCGCCAGTGCGGCACCGTTGATCATCCCGCGACCACAGGAGCGTTACCGATGGCCATCACCGTCTACACCAAGCCCGCATGCGTCCAGTGCAATGCCACCTACAAGGCCCTCGACAAGGCCGGTCTGTCCTACGAGGTCGTCGACATCAGCATGGACGACGACGCCCGCGACTACGTGATGGCGCTCGGCTACCTGCAGGCCCCGGTCGTGGTCTCCGGTGACGACCACTGGTCCGGTTTCCGCCCGGATCGCATCAAGGCACTCGCCACCGCCGCTGCCTGAACATCTCGACCGTCGCACTCCGTCGAGGCGAGGGATCGGTCCGGAGGGGAAGTCGGGACCGATCCGGCAGACGTCGAGGACGACGACCCGCATACGCGTAGCGAGAACAGCTGATTTCGGCAGGTGATTGAGATGGTGACGGCACCACTGGTCGTCTACTTCTCCTCGGTGTCGGAGAACACGCACCGATTCGTCCAGAAGCTCGGTCTCCGATCGAGCCGCATCCCGCTGGTGGACCGCGAGGGGTCCTTCGAGGTCGATGAACCCTATGTCCTGATCTGCCCGACCTACGGCGGCGGCAAGTCGTCAGCGGCGGTCGGTGGAGGCTTTGTGCCGAAGCAGGTCATCAAGTTCCTGAACAATCGGCACAACCGCGGGCTGATCCGTGCCGTGATCGCGGCGGGGAACACCAACTTCGGCGAGGAATACTGTCTCGCCGGTGACATCGTGTCCCGCAAGTGCGCCGTGCCCTACCTCTACCGATTCGAGTTGATGGGTACCGAACACGACGTCACCCGGGTCCGGGACGGTCTCGCCGAGTTCGCCGACAGTCCCGCATTCGACGATCCCGACTCGGTCCGGTTCGGTGATCGCGATGCCGCGGCACCGAGCACCGGCCGATCTGTCGGACACCCGGCGTAACGTCGGTCTTCGGAACCGTCCGCACGTCGTCCGAACGACATACGCCCTGATCCCGCCAAACATCTCAGTTCCATCGAGCACAGGAGAAGTCTTCGTGTCGCCCACCGCCTCCGTTTCCGACGTGACCACCGATTCGACCACCTCGGCCAGCAAGTCGGGCGTGCACGTGAGTCCGGCGGGCCACGATCCGAGCGATCTCGACTATCACGCGCTCAACGCGATGCTGAACCTGTACGACCGGGACGGCAACATCCAGTTCGAGAAGGACCGCGAGGCGGCGCGGCAGTACTTCCTGCAGCACGTCAACCAGAACACGGTGTTCTTCCACGACCTCGACGAGAAGCTCGACTACCTCGTCGAGGAGAACTACTACGAGCCCGAGGTGCTCGCCCAGTACGACCGGGAGTTCGTCAAGCTGCTCTTCGGGCACGCCTACGCCAAGAAGTTCCGGTTCCCGACCTTCCTGGGCGCGTTCAAGTACTACACCAGCTACACGCTGAAGACCTTCGACGGCAAGCGGTACCTCGAGCGCTTCGAGGACCGGGTCTGCATGGTGGCGCTGACGCTGGCCGACGGCGACACCGCACTCGCCCGCAATCTCGTCGACGAGATCATGTCGGGCCGGTTCCAGCCGGCCACCCCCACCTTCCTCAACTCGGGCAAGAAGCAGCGCGGCGAGCCGGTCAGCTGCTTCCTGCTGCGCATCGAGGACAACATGGAGTCGATCGGCCGGTCCATCAACTCGGCACTGCAGCTGTCCAAGCGCGGTGGCGGAGTTGCCTTGTTGCTCAGCAACATCCGTGAGCACGGTGCCCCGATCAAGAAGATCGAGAACCAGAGCTCGGGTGTCATCCCGATCATGAAGCTGCTCGAGGACTCGTTCTCCTACGCCAACCAGCTCGGTGCGCGTCAGGGCGCCGGTGCGGTGTACCTGCACGCCCATCACCCCGACATCTACCGCTTCCTCGACACCAAGCGGGAGAATGCCGACGAGAAGATCCGCATCAAGACGCTGAGCCTAGGTGTGGTGATCCCGGACATCACCTTCGCGCTGGCCAAGGCCAACGACGACATGTACCTGTTCTCCCCGTACGACGTCGAGCGCGTCTACGGGGTGCCGTTCGCCGACATCAACGTGACCGAGAAGTATCACGAGATGGTGGAGGACAGGCGGATTCGCAAGACCAAGATCAAGGCCCGCGAGTTCTTCCAGACCCTCGCCGAGCTGCAGTTCGAGTCGGGCTACCCGTACATCATGTTCGAGGACACGGTGAACCGGGCCAACCCGGTCGCCGGGAAGATCACCCACTCCAACCTGTGCTCGGAGATCCTGCAGGTCTCCACCGCGTCGGAGTTCAACGACGATCTGTCCTACTCCCATGTGGGCAAGGACATCTCGTGCAACCTGGGATCGCTCAACATCGCCAAGACGATGGACTCGCCCGACATGGGCCAGACCATCGAGACCGCCATCCGCGGCCTGACCGCGGTGAGCGACCAGACCGACATCACCTCGGTGCCGTCCATCGAGCGGGGCAACAACGAGTCCCACGCCATCGGCCTCGGTCAGATGAACCTGCACGGATACCTTGCGCGCGAACGGATCTACTACGGCAGCGACGAGGGCGTCGACTTCACCAACATCTACTTCTACACGGTGCTCTACCACTGCCTGCGCGCATCGAACACCATCGCGCGCGAGCGGGGGACCGCCTTCGCCGGGTTCGCCGACTCGACGTACGCCTCCGGTGAGTTCTTCGACCGCTACACCGATCAGGAGTGGGCGCCGGCCACCGAGCGGGTGCGAGAGCTGTTCACGCAGGCCGGGATCCACATCCCGACCCAGGACGACTGGCGTGCGCTGAAGGCCGACGTGCAGCGTGACGGCATCTACAACCAGAACCTGCAGGCCGTACCGCCGACCGGCTCGATCAGCTACATCAACCACTCGACGAGCTCGATCCACCCGGTCGCGGCGAAGATCGAGATCCGCAAGGAAGGCAAGATCGGTCGCGTCTACTACCCGGCGCCGTACATGACCAACGACAACCTGGACTACTACCAGGACGCGTACGAGATCGGGTACGAGAAGGTCATCGACACCTATGCCGCGGCCACCCAGCACGTCGATCAGGGACTGAGTCTGACGCTGTTCTTCAAGGACACCGCCACCACCCGCGACGTCAACAAGGCGCAGATCTACGCATGGCGCAAGGGCATCAAGACGCTCTACTACATCCGCCTGCGGCAGATGGCGCTCGAGGGCACCGAGGTCGAGGGCTGCGTGTCCTGCATGTTGTAAAGCGTGAGGGGCCGGGTTGGTAAAGACCCGACCCCTCTAGTCCCGGCACTGAAGTGCGGAACGTCCTCGGCGGGCGTCTGCATACTATACGAGTTGTCACTCGCCAGATGGTGAGGCTCCTGCCGGGACGCAGCTTCGACGGAGGATCGATGTCGAAGACAGTTAACCGCAGTGCTGCCACGGGCAGGTTTGTGAGTAAGGCGGTCGCTGCTCGGTGGCCGGGGAAGACCACCACCGAGAGAGTTGGTGCCGGAACCGCGAACGCAAACCCGGTCCACCGTTCGGCGGCGTCCGGTCGGTTTGTCACTGGTGACGCGGCAATGCGCAACCCTGGCGGCACTGTGACCCAGCGGGTGTAAGCCGCGTCGGCATTATGGCGAAGGAGCTGATGGCTTCTTCGCCATAATGCGTTGTGCTCCAACATTTTTGATCTAAGTCGAGTTACGTGGAACACGTCGATTCGAGTTTTGAAAACCAGGCGTGGGGATCTAGTCTCGGAGTGACTCCCGACGTTGTCGACCCGTTGGACTTCGTGGCTGATTGAGTGTCTGATGAGGTCGTCAACCGCTAGGGTTGTGATGGTTGGCTATCGATACCAAGGGACCACAAATGACCTCTACGCAGGGCACGCATTCGCCGGCCGACGGTGCGCCGATCAAGCTGGTGAGCCGGGTCTCGGCGATCAACTGGAACCGCGTCCCCGACGAGAAGGACGCCGAGGTCTGGGATCGCCTGACCGGGAACTTCTGGCTGCCGGAGAAGGTGCCGGTGTCCAACGACATCCCGTCGTGGGGCACTCTGACCGAGTACGAGAAGCAGCTCACCATGCGGGTCTTCACCGGCCTGACACTGCTCGACACCATCCAGGGCACCGTCGGTGCGGTGTCGCTGATCCCCGATGCGGTCACCCCGCACGAGGAGGCGGTGCTCACCAACATCGCGTTCATGGAGTCGGTGCACGCCAAGAGCTACAGCTCGATCTTCTCCACCCTGTGCTCCACCAAGGAGATCGACGAGGCGTTCCGCTGGTCGGAGGAGAACGAGAACCTCCAGCGCAAGGCGCGCATCGTCATGGACTACTACCGTGGCGACGACCCGCTCAAGCGCAAGGTGGCCTCGACGCTCCTCGAATCGTTCCTGTTCTACTCGGGCTTCTACCTGCCGATGTACTGGTCGAGCCGCGCCAAGCTCACCAACACCGCCGACCTGATCCGCCTGATCATCCGTGACGAGGCGGTGCACGGCTACTACATCGGGTACAAGTACCAGCGTGCACTCGAGACCCAGTCGCCCGAGCGCCGGCAGGAACTCAAGGACTACACCTTCGAGTTGCTCTTCGAGCTCTACGACAACGAGTCCGACTACACCGAGGCCCTCTACGACGAGGTCGGCCTGACCGAGGACGTCAAGAAGTTCCTGCGGTACAACGCCAACAAGGCGCTGATGAACCTCGGATACGAGGCGATGTTCCCGAAGGACGAGACCGACGTGAACCCGGCGATCCTGTCGGCACTCTCGCCCAACGCCGACGAGAACCACGACTTCTTCTCCGGCTCGGGCAGCTCGTATGTGATCGGCAAGGCCGTCAACACCGAAGACGAGGACTGGGACTTCTAGTCACCAGACGACAGAGGAGAGGCGGCCGGTGGGGATCACCCCACCGGCCGCCTCTCGTCTGTCCGCAACACCGTCGGGCATGATCCCGACAACCGTGACCAACGACGACAACCGTGACCAACGACGACAACGGTGACCAACGACGACAACGGTGACCAACAGCGACCGACGGCGCGTCAGCACCGGCCGCGGGGCAGCAGGGCCAGATTCTGGTTCAGCCACCGCGCGACGCGGTCGAGGGTTGCGGTTCCCTCACCCATCGTCTGGCCGGTCACATAGCTGCTCATGGCCACCGCGGTTCGCTGCCCGTCGGCGTGGGTGATCAGCCCGATCTGCCGGACCTCCTCGCCGCCGTCGTCGCTCGGCCCCCAACCACCCTTGACCGCAGTGGATTTCGGGCCGCGCATCACCTCCACACCCCATTGCTGGACGCCTGCGACCTGCCCCATGTACCGCACCACCTGGGCGCTGTCCGCGAGGCAGGGGAGTCCGGCGGTGAACTGGGCCGAACCGGTCAACGGCCAGACGGTCAACCCGAAGGTCTCGTCGGGCTGGGTGATCGTGACGACCTCGGTGGTGTCGTCACCGCCGTCACGCAGGACCGCGGTCACCTTCTTGCGTGCTTCGGTCGGCGAACCCAGGGACTTGCGGAGCCGAAGGGCGGCGGAGTTGTCGGAGTTGATGATCGCGCTCTCCACCAGCTCGCCGATCTCCGCGTCGTCGTCGGCGGCATTGCGCTGCGCGGCGATCGCCAACGGGACCTTGATCGTCGACCACGCCACCCGTGCCGGGGTCTGGCTGCCGAGGGCGATGGTGGCGGAGCCGCCGACCGGGACCAGAACCACACCCACCCCCGGGCCGAAACCCTGGCGGCGGAATCCGTTGGCCAGCTTCGCCGCCGCCGGTGTCACCGGCTGGTCGTCGAGTCGCAGGGACGAGGATGCGGCGGCAACCGGTGTCGGCGCCGTGGATTGCGCGATGGGGGCGGGCTCGTCGGCGGTCGACGAACATCCGGCCACCGTCGCGAGGGCGACGGTGGCCGCGATCGTCGCGACCGTGCGACCGACACCGGCCGATTCAAGGAACTTCACGGTTCTCCCGACTGGAGTCGACCCGATGGGTGGGGTGGATTCGGTTCGGCCGGAAGGGATTCGCACCGGCCGGGGTGGATGCGGCGATCAGTAGACGTAGACGACGGCCTGGTTGCCGCCGCGGCAGGCGATGATCCCGGCGTACGGATCACACGACATCGCGTACCACTTCCGTTGTTGCGGAGCCCATCCGTTCACCACACGTGCCGAACCGAGTGGCCCGCCGGACACGTAGGCGTCGCGGACGTTGATCGCGAACTCGCAGCCGGTCCACTGGGGGTAGCCGGTCCCCACACCCGGGGCGCATTGCTGGTTGTCCGGCGGGGGTGCCGCCGGAACATAGGTGGGTGTGGAGGTGATCGTGGTGAGCGGTGGCGCCGTCACGGTCCCGGTCTGCTGGTCGGCAACCGGTTGGTCGAGGGTCTGGGTCGCCGCGGTCGCGTCGTCGTCGGAACTGCCGAGGGAGTCGGCGAGCACCCAGCCGCCCATACCGAGAATGCCCACCACGAGCACGCCGAGCAGGGTCGCCAGGACGATCACAGCGGTGCTGCGTCCCCCGGATGCCGGCGGCGGCGACCACGGCGGGTAACCGCCCTGCGGGTATCCGGCGGGCGGTATCCCGGCGGCAACCGGACCCGTCGGCACCCGCGGCGGTGGGACCTGGTGGGGCGCCGAGTGGCCGGCGGCGAGATGTCCGGCGACCTCGGTGACCTGGTGGGCGGGGAGCGGATGCGGACGGATCAGCGTCGGGTCGATCGCCGACGGTGCCGGCGGGGAGCCTGCCGTGATGGTCTCGGGCGCGCGCTCGGCGGTGCCGGCCGGTGCGCCGGTGCCGACCGGAACTGCCGGCGTCGGGGGTGCAAGGGTGGGAGGCGCCTTGGACAACGACACCATCGGGTTGTCGGCCCCGGCCCGGGGCCGTTCACCCGACAGCGCGGCCCGGGCGGCAGCGGCGAACTCCAGGGCCGAAGGGCATCGTTGCGCGGGTGTCTTGCACAGTCCCCAGGCCACCACCTCGTCGAGGGCCGGCTCGATCGACGGAACGACCTGACTCGGGACCGGGACCTCGTCGAAGAGCACGCCACGGGTCACCGCCGACACCGAGTCGCCCGGGTAGGGCTGTCGGCCGGTCAGCAGCTCGAACAGCACCGCGGCCAGGCTGTACACGTCCGACACCGAGGTGACCGGCGCGTTCTCGAACTGTTCGGGCGACATGTAGGCGAGCGAGCCGATCGCGGTACCGGTCTTGGTGAGGTGGGCCTCGTTGTCGGCGTGGGCGACCCCGAAGTCGATGAGGTAGGCGAACCCCGAGTCGGTCACCAGGACGTTGTCGGGTTTGATGTCGCGGTGTACCAGACCGGCGGCGTGCGCGGCGTCGAGCGCGGCGGCGACCTGCTCGATCAGGCCGATCGCCGCAGCCGGGTCGAGGCGACCGCGGTCGGTCAGGATGGCCCGCAGGTCGCGTCCGTCGACCAGCCGCATGTCCAGGAACAGGGTGGAGTCGATCTCCCCGTAGTCGTGGATCGGGATGATGTGCGGTTCACCGAGTCGGGCCAGCTTCTGGCATTCACGTCGGAACCGTTCCTGGAAGGACGGGTCCGCGGCGAGGTGGGCCGGGAGCAGCTTCAGTGCGACGTCACGGTCACGGGTCGTGTCGTGGGCGCGATACACCTCGCCCATCCCGCCACGTCCGAGCAGCGATTCGAGCCGATACGGCCCGAACACCTCACCCACCCGGGGAGCGGTCTGTCCCATGTTTCCTCCTCGACGGCAGAGGAACATTATGCACAAGCCGGGCATCGCGGTCGATGGACGCAAACCGGAATCGCCGTTCCGACGGCAGATATCGTCTGTTGGTACGACACCGCGGATGCTCCGGGGCGCCGGCGGGGTCAGTCCTCGATGATCCGGTCGTACAGGTCGGTGAGATCGTCGATCGCCTCGGCGATGTCACCGGGTGCGATACCCGAGGCCCGCAGCGCGGCGCGCAGGGCGGTGCCGTCGAGGTCGGTCAGGGGACTCATCCGCGGCGGCGACGGCAGCGACGGGGCCGTGGCGCCGGTGCCGAAGAAGTCGACGCGCGGCGGCGTCCCGGCGGGCTCTGCCGAGCCGGTGCCCTCCGATTCGGTGCGCCCGGATTCGGCCGGGGCGGGCGGGCGCGTCGGTGACAGATCCTCGATCGCATCGAGCAACTCCGGCAACGACGTCCCCATCACGGTGAGCAGGGTGGTGGGGGAGCGGTCGATCTCGGCGGCCACCTCGAACATCGTCGACAGCACATGGATACAGCGCCCCGAATCGTCCGGGCAGGTGCAGTCGCCGGCGACGTCGGCGGACTCGGTCGGCAGGATCAGCTCACCGAGCGTGCGGGGCTGCTCACCCCGTGCCAGCGACATCACCTCGGTGACCCCGTCGCGGGCGCTGAGCAGGGTGACCACCGTCGGGGTGTCGACGGTCCGCATCGACACGATCACCTCGAACGGGTCGAGTTGGCTGCCCTGCACCGACGACGTCACGGTTCCCGGCCGGATGGTCAGCTGGTGGACATGGCGATCCCGGAAGTATCTGCGGGCCTTGGTGATCCGGGTGCTGTCCACCACCGGTACGCCGCCGTCTCCGGTGTTGCGGCCCTCCACCACGTCGATCAGGGCGCGTGACCAGGGGGTCACCGCGTATCCCCGCACCGGGACCGTGCCGCGCCGGGCGCTCACTCGCTCACCGCCTCCTCGCGCAGCCGGAACAGGTCGAACAGCTCCTCGTCGCCGAGATCACCCATCCAGTTCTCCCCGGTGGACACCGTCAGACGCGACAGTTCCCGTTTCTTGGCGATCAGGTCGTCGACCCGCTCCTCGAGGGTTCCCACGCACACGAAACGCCGCACATGCACCTGCTGCTTCTGCCCGATCCGGTAGGCACGGTCGGTGGCCTGGTCCTCGACCGCCGGATTCCACCACCGGTCCACGTGCACCACATGATTGGCGGCGGTCAGGTTCAGTCCGGTGCCCCCGGCCTTCAGGGTGGCCAGCAGCACCGGCGGGCGGGCGCCACCCGTACCGTGCTGGAAGCGTTGCACCAGCGCATCGCGGTCGGCGCGCGCCACACCGCCGTGCAGCAGCGGGACCTCGGTGTCGAGCAACTCGGTCAGCCACCCCGACAACAGTTCCCCGAACGCGGCGAACTGGGTGAAGATCAACGCCTGATCGCCCTCGGCGACCAGGGTGGTGACGATGTCCTCGAGCAACTCCAGCTTCCCCGAGCGGTGCCGGCCGCGGCGGGTCACCGGCGTTCCGTCGGCGAGATAGTGCGCGGGATGATTGCAGATTTGCTTGAGCCGGGTGAGCGCGGCGAGCACGGTCCGGCGCCGCAGCGCGCGTTGCTGCCGGTCGCGCAGCGCCTCCATCAGGTCGTCGATCACGGCACGATAGAGCGCGGCCTGCTCGACGGTCAGGTTGGCGCGGACGGTGATCTCGTTCTTCTCCGGCAGGTCGGAGATGATGCTCGGATCCGACTTCTCGCGCCGCAGGATGAACGGTCGGGTCAACCCGGCCAGCCGTCGGATCGTCGCCGGATCGCGGTCGCGTTCGATCGGTTCGGCGAAGCGGTTGCGGAAGGTGGAGGCCGACCCGAGCAGACCCGGGTTGACCAGATCGATCACCGCCCGGAGATCCTCCAGCCGGTTCTCCACCGGCGTACCGGTCAACGCGATCCGATGGTCGGCCGGGATCGCCCGGAGAGCCCGTGCCGCAGCGGTTCTCACGTTCTTGACATGCTGCGCCTCGTCGACGACGACGCGGTGCCACGCCTGCGCCGCCAGCGCATCGCGGTCGCGGGTGACCAGGGCGAAGGTGGTCAGCACCACGTCGTGGGCGCGGTGGACCTCGCGGAACCGTTCACCCTTCGCGCGGTCGGCGCCGTGGTGCACCGCCACCCGCAACGACGGTGCGAAGCGTGCGATCTCGGCCGCCCAGTTGCCCACCACCGACATCGGGCACACGATCAGCGTGGGCCGGTGCGGCGCGAGCCCGTCGGGGCAGGAGGGCGGCGCCGACCGGGGATCGGATGTGTCCACGGGTCCGTCGTCGGGCCCGGCCTCGTGGCACAGCAGGGCGATCACCTGCACCGTCTTGCCCAGACCCATGTCGTCGGCGAGGACACCGCCGATCCCCAGTCCGGACAGATGCGCCAGCCATTCCAGTCCGCGCTGCTGATAGGGGCGCAGCGAGGCGTGCAGCAGGTGCGGCCGGGGGATCGGAACCGGCCGTAGCGCACCGGATTCGGCGATCTCGTCGAGCCAGGTGAGGCCCTGTACCGAGGTGACCGGCACCGGGGGCTTCTCGCTGTCATGGGTGATCATGCCGAACAGCTCACCCATGTCGACCTCGTGGCCGTTGCCCGAGAGTGCCCGCTGCGCGGTGACGAACGACGCGGCTCGGGTGAGCGCAGCCCCCTCGGCCCGCACCCAGACACCTCGGATGCGGACGAGATCGCCTTTCTGCCTGGACAGTTCGTCCAGATCGGCCTCACCGAGGGTGAGTGCGTCGGGTCCGTCGCCCAGTGCCAGCCGCCATTCGAACTCGCGGATCTCCCGCAGCCCCACCATGCGGGCGGGGGCGCCGCCGCCCGGGACCGGCCGCGCGCGCACCCCGAGGGTAGGGCGTACCTCGGCGATGGTGCGCGGCAGGAGAACCGGGAATCCGGCATCGGCGAGCGCACTGGCGCCGGTGGCGAACAGCGTCTCGGCCATCGGGGTCGGCAGCAGGAAGTCGAGGGTCGCACGATCGGGATCCGCGCGGGCGAGGTCGGGGAAGGCGCGCACGGCCGAGGCCAGATCGGTGGTGATCTCGTCGAGGGCCTCGGCGTCGAGACGTTGAGGTGCAACCGGCTCGACATGCCCGTCCACCGCGCGGCGGCACACCTGCAGCCGCCAGCGCAGCACCTCCGGGTCGACCGGAACGGAAGGCCGTGCCGCCGAGACGAAGTCGTCGTCATCGTCGAACCGGGGATCGGGTGCATCCGGGTCGTCCGGCTCGTGCAGCCGGAAGACCAGGGCCGAGTCGGCGGCGGGGACGCTCGCCGCCCAGGCCGACCACGCCGCGATCGCCGCCGGGGCGGTGGCCTCGGCGGGCACCGTGGCGTCGGCGACCAGTGCACGCAGCAGGGGCGCGGTGACCCCGATCGGTCCCAGGGCGGCCGGCGACGCGGCGATCCGGGCCCGGCACTCGTGGTCGGTGAGCTCCACCGCGAAGTCCATCAGCGCTGCGGCACCGCCGTTCTCGGTGAGTGCGGCAGGCGCGCCACCGGTGATCACCGCCGACCACGCCCGCCAGGCCGAGGTGGTCGCGGGTTGCCACCGCATCACGGTCTCGCCGGCCACCTCGGCCAGGGTGGGCACCACCGACCCGGACACCACGAAGCGCCGGACGCCGTCGAGCAGATGCCGATACCAGACGATGTCACCGGGCACCGCCACCGAGCGGGTCGCATCGAGGAACGACACCGCCGACGCGGTGCCCAGGGTGAGGGTCGCGACGAACCGCCGCCGGCCGTCGGCGCCGATGACGCCCACCTGACGGCGAAAGCGTTTGCCCGACAACAGCGACCGCAGTGGCTCCGGGATCTCGTCAGGACCCGGCTCGGGCCCCGGCTCGGGCCCCGGCTCGGGCCCCGGCCCGGTGACCCGGCCGGACTCGGACTCCGGCCGGGGATCGGGCTCGGACCCGGGGTCGGGTGAGGATGTGGTCCACACCGCCAGTCCGACCCCTGGGCGCCACAGTGCGTGCAGGCCGACCTGCGTCGTCGGGAGCGGTGTCGGCATGGCATCCAGATTAGCGACCGACCCCGACACGGCCCCGGGACACGGGGCCGGGTTGCGTCGCGAGCGGGACCGGGGCGGGTAAGACTGTCGGGATGACGATCACCGATCCGCTCGTACCGCCGCCGCCGACCTACGGTGAGGCCCTCGCCGCCGGTCCCACGGAGTACCCGGACGAGGAGCGTTCGGCGGGGCGCGCCGCCCGCAAGATCGTGCCGCGTTCGGCGCTCGGAGACTGGAACCCGGACGCGCGCGGACACGACGCATTGCAGACCATCCTGGCGCAGAACGACATTCGTGACGAGCGTCTGCTGCCGATCCGGCACGGCCGGATGTCGGCGTCGCCATGGACCTACTACCGGGGTGCCGCGGCGGTCATGGCCGCCGATCTCGCGTCGCGCCCGAACACCGGGATCACCGTCCAGATGTGTGGTGACGCACACGTACTCAACTTCGGTCTCTGGAACACCCCCGAACGCACCCTCGCCTTCGATCTGCGCGACTTCGACGAGACGCTGCCAGGTCCGTTCGAGTGGGACCTCCTGCGCTTCCTGGCCAGCCTGGTGGTGCTCGCCCGCGACAACGGCGTCGACGCCGCCACCGCGACCGACGCCGTGCGTGCCGGATTCCGCGGATACCGCACGTGGATCCGCACCTATGCCGACTGGCCCATCCTCGACGTCTGGGGGGAGAAGATCGCCGTCGACGAACTCGTCACCTATCTCTCCACCCCCGACAACGAGGACCGGATCGACACCTACCTGGAGAAGCGCGCCAAGAAGCGGACCAGCCGCGGGGCGTCGAAGAAGCTGACCCATCTCGTCGACGGCCGCCGCCAGATCATCGAGGCGCCGCCGTACCGGGTGCACGCGCTGAGCGACTACGGCGAACTGCTCGACGACGTGATCGTGGCCTACTACTCCTCGGTCCCGGAGAACGTCGCCGCCCTGCTGCGTCGTTTCGACCTGGTCGACGCCGTCCAGCAGGTGGTGGGCGTGGGCAGTGTGGGGATGCGTGTCTTCCTCAACCTGGTGGAGGAGCATGCCACCGGTGATCCGCTGTTCTTCCAGGTCAAGCAGGCCGGGCCGTCGGTCTACGAGCAGTTCCTGGCACCCAGCGGCTACGAGAACCACGGTCAGCGCGTGGTCAACGGACAGCAGCTCATCCAGAGTGCCTCCGACCGGTTCCTGGGGTGGACCCGGATCGGCGACCTCGACTTCTACGTCCGGCAGTTCCGCGACGGCAAGCTCATCCCCAACGGTCCCCTGGTGTCCGGGATCCTGGCACAGTTCGCCACCGCCTGCGGGCACGTGCTGGCGCGCGCCCATGCCCGCAGCGGTGACGCCCGCGCGATCGCGGACTATCTCGGCAAGTCCGTGAAGGCCGAGGAGTCGGTGGTGGGGTTCGCCCACGCCTACGCCGATCAGACCGAGCGCGACCATGCGCAGCTGGCGGCTGCCGTGGCCGACGGGTCCATCCCGTCGGCACCCGGCTGGCCGTGATCGCGACGGGCCGCCGCCAGGCCGCGTCGTCCTAGCCGGCGACCTCGTTCAGCCTGCCGGTGGCCACGTCGAAGACGAAGCCCGCGCAGCGAACTGGTCTTGGTGATGAACGGGCTGGTGCGGATCCGGGTCAGCGACTGTCGCACGTCCTCGTCGACGTCGGGGAACGACTCGGCCGACCAGGCCGGCTTCTGTCCGGTCTCGTTCTGGATCTCCCGCTTGAAGGCATCGTCGGTGAAGGTGAGCATGCCGCAGTCGGTGTGGTGGATCAGGATGATCTCGGTGGTGCCGAGCAGACGTTGGCTGATCGCCAGTGATCGGATCTCGTCGTCGGTGACGACGCCGCCCGCATTGCGGATGACGTGCGCCTCACCGTCGGCGAGACCGAGGATGCGGTAGACGTCGAGGCGTGCGTCCATGCATGCCACGACGGCGACGTGGCGGCTCGGCGGCAGGGGGAGGGGACCGGTGAAGGTCGTGGCGTATTCGGCGTTGTTGGCCAGGTATTCGTCGGTGACGGTCATGGATCCACCGTGCCGAGCCAGGCGGGGTCCGGTGAGGGTTGGATTCGCCGGGACCACAATGCTGGCGTGCCCGGCGGGTTTATGCGCGTCGGGCCATGGGTCCGGTCACCGGTGGTGAGGCCGGCACCCGGACTCAGGAGTTGCCGTTCAACGATCCCTTGATGTCGTTGAGCACCAGCCATGCCGCGGCGAGCCCGTCGCCGCCGTACCAGACCTCGTCGTCCACCGACAGCACGCGCTTCCAGGTGGGTGCGCCCATGTCCAGCCAGCGGTCGCTGAGCAGCACCTGTTTGCCGTGTTCGAGTCCGCCCTCGCCCTCGAAGCTCACATAGATGAGGTCGGCGTCGGCGTCGGTGAAGTCGGCGTCGGTGACGGTGAAGCCCTCCGCGCCACGCTGGGATGCCGGACGCTGCACCCCGACCTGCGCCAGGATCTGGCCGGCGAAGCTGCCGGTACCGGCGATCTTCTCGGCGTCGGCGGTGAAGCGCACCAGCGACACCTGGGTGTGCGCGGCATGCATCCGGCGACCGGTCTTGGTGGCCTCGGTGTCGAACTCGCCCAGCAGCCGCCTGGCCTCGTCGGACCGGCCGACGGCGTCGGCGACCGACTGGAACCGGGACCGCCAGTCGCCGGCCGGGATGGTCACCGACCGGGTGCCGGTGAACGCACCGGCGGATCCGGCGGTCTGCGCGGTGGTCAGCACCAGATCGGGTGCTGCCGAGCGCACCGCCGCGGCGTCGGGGGAGGTGCCGATCGTGGGCACCGCCGTCAGCTGCGGCCCGAGATAGGCCGGGATCGACCCGGGTGCGGCGGTCACCGCGGTGACCCGCGGGCCCAGGCCGAGCGCGCACAGGTCGTCGAGCAGTGCCGGATCGGTGACGACGATCCGGGCGGCATCGGCGCGGGCATCGTCCACCGCGGTCGGTGCCAGGCACGTGCGCGCGTAGTCACGGTCGGCGGAGACGATGTTGACCTCGGCCACCCGGGTGGTGGAGGTGGAGATGGTCTTGCCGTCCGGGGTGGTCAGCGCGGTCTGCTCGTCGGAGCATCCGCTCAGCGCCAGCGCAACGGCGCATGCCGCCCCCGCGGTCACGAGCACCACACGTCCGCGACCTGTCCTGTCGCCGCGTCGCATGCCCGTCGCACCCTGCTTCTCGCCACCGTCCTGCACGTGGACAACCTAGCAGGGGAGCCGTCGGTGACCGTGGTGCCTCGGCGTGACGGTGCGATGCGTCCTCCGGGAGCACCCGACAGGCCGTTCCGGCACGGCGTGGCGCACCCGGGCACCGGCCCTGACCTGGCCTGACGAGGTGCACGGAAAATTGAGTACGACAGATCGTAGGACCCGTTCGGCCGGGGCGGGGGGAAGGGTTTAGGATCGGTAACCAGCGCTCGGTTGTTTCATGTGCCGACCCGGGAATAGGCGTCCCGATCCGGTCGGGCAAGAGGAGGATCTGTGACTGCGGTAGACCAGCCAGCCACGCAAGTGGCACCAGTGCGACCATTCCCGGAGCGCTATCAGCCCAAGGGATCGTTCATCTACAAGCTGATCACCACGACCGATCACAAGCTGATCGGCATGATGTACATCGTCGCGTGCTTCGCGTTCTTCTTGATCGGTGGCCTGATGGCGCTGCTGATGCGCGCCGAGCTCGCCCATCCGGGAATGCAGTTCCTGTCGACGGAGCAGTTCAACCAGCTGTTCACCATGCACGGCACGGTGATGCTGCTGATGTATGCGACCCCGATCGTGATCGGCTTCGCCAACTTCGTCCTGCCGCTGCAGATCGGTGCACCGGACGTGGCGTTCCCGCGCCTCAACGCCTTCGGCTTCTGGCTGTTCGTGTTCGGTTCGACCGTCGCCCTGGCCGGCTTCATCACCCCCGGTGGCGCCGCCGACTTCGGCTGGACCGCCTACACCCCGCTGACCGACGCGATCCACTCGCCCGGCGTCGGCGGTGACCTCTGGATCATGGGCCTCGGCGTCTCGGGCCTCGGCACCATCCTCGGTGGCGTCAACATGGTCACCACCGTGGTCTGCCTGCGTGCGCCCGGTATGACGATGTTCCGCATGCCGATCTTCACCTGGAACATCCTGGTGACCACCGTGCTGATCCTGCTGATCTTCCCGCTGCTGACCGCGGCGCTGCTCGGCCTCGAGGTCGACCGTCAGTTCGGTGCACACCTCTACGACCCGGCCAACGGTGGCGTCATCCTCTGGCAGCACCTGTTCTGGTTCTTCGGTCACCCCGAGGTGTACGTCATCGCGCTGCCGTTCTTCGGCATCGTCTCGGAGATCTTCCCGGTCTTCGCACGCAAGCCGATCTTCGGTTACTCCGGTCTGGTCTACGCGACCCTGGCGATCGCCGCCCTGTCGGTGGCCGTGTGGGCGCACCACATGTACGTGACCGGTGCCGTTCTGCTCCCGTTCTTCTCCTTCATGACCTTCTTGATCGCGGTCCCGACCGGTGTGAAGTTCTTCAACTGGATCGGAACGATGTGGAGAGGTCATATGACGTTCGAGACACCGATGCTGTTCTCGGTGGGCTTCATCGTCACCTTCCTGTTCGGTGGTCTGACCGGTGTCCTGCTCGCCAGCCCGCCGCTGGACTTCCACCTGTCCGACAGCTACTTCGTCGTCGCCCACTTCCACTACGTGCTCTTCGGCACCATCGTGTTCGCGACCTACGCTGGCGTGTACTTCTGGTTCCCCAAGATGACCGGACGCATGCTCGACGAGCGCCTCGGCAAGTGGCACTTCTGGCTGACCTTCATCGGCTTCCACACCACCTTCCTGGTGCAGCACTGGCTGGGTAACGAGGGTATGCCGCGTCGGTACGCCGACTACCTGCCGTCGGACGGGTTCACCACGCTGAACATCGTGTCCACGACCGGTGCGTTCATCCTCGGCCTGTCGACCCTGCCGTTCCTGTGGAACGTCTTCAAGAGCTACCGCTACGGCGAGGTCGTGACCGTCGACGATCCGTGGGGCTTCGGCAACTCGCTCGAGTGGGCCACCAGCTGCCCGCCGCCGCGCCACAACTTCACCGAGCTGCCCCGAATCCGTTCGGAGCGTCCGGCGTTCGAGTTGCACTATCCGCACATGATCGATCGGATGCGTGCCGAAGCACACGTGGGTCCAGGCCACAACGGTGGTGACCACGCACCGGTCGCGGCCGGTGCGGGCCGTCACGAGGCAGACGCCTGAGTCGCGGCTGAACATTGGTGGCACATTCCCCGGAATCCCACACCACGTCTGCACCCGGATCGGCATCGTCCGCTCCGGGTGCAGTCGTGAAGACCACCCTCCTCATCACCGTCACCGGGCCGGACAAACCCGGTGTGACGTCGGTGCTGATGGGCGCGCTCGCCGGACAGCAGGTCAGCCTGCTCGACGTCGAGCAGGTGGTGATCCACGATCAACTCACGCTCGGTGTGCTCGTCGCCGCGGCCGGTGACCCCGAACGGGTCCAGGACGTGATCGAGCAGGCGATGTCGTCGATCGGTATGGCCGTCACCGTCGAGGTGAACGCCCCGACCGACGGACACCGGCCGTCCAGTCATGCCGTGGTGATCCTCGGCAGTCCGGTGACCGCCCGCGCGTTCAGTGCGGTCGCCGCCGAACTGGCCGGGCAGGGCGGCAACATCGACTCCATCCGTGGCGTCGCCGACTACCCGCTGACCGGTCTCGAACTCATGGTCAGTGTCGCCGGCCGCGACAACGTGGCCGCCGACGCCGCCCTGCGCAAGGGGCTGGCCGAGGTCGCCTCGCACCACGCGATCGACATCGCCGTCGAACACGGTGGCCTGGCGCGCCGCGCCAAACGGCTCATCGTCTTCGACGTCGACTCCACCCTCATCCAGGGTGAGGTCATCGAGATGCTCGCCGCCCACGCCGGTCGCGAGGCCGAGGTGGCCGCGGTCACCGAGGCCGCGATGCGCGGAGAGCTGGATTTCGCGCAGTCGCTGCATCAGCGGGTCGCGGCCCTGGCCGGGCTCGACGCCGCCGTGCTCGACGAGGTGGCCGCGTCCCTGCAGCTGACTCCCGGTGCCCGCACCACGATCCGTACTCTGCATCGCCTCGGCTACCACTGCGGAGTGGTCTCCGGCGGCTTCCGGCAGGTCATCGACGGGCTGGCACACGAACTCGAACTGGACTTCGTACGCGCCAACACCCTCGAGGTGGTCGACGGGAAGCTCACCGGCAAGGTGATCGGCGAGATCATCGACCGCCCCGGAAAGGCGAGTGCGCTGCGCATGTTCGCCGACGAGGTCGGGGTGCCGATGGAGCAGACCATCGCCGTCGGTGACGGTGCCAACGACATCGACATGTTGTCGGTGGCGGGGCTGGGCATCGCGTTCAACGCCAAACCCGCGCTGCGGGAGGTGGCCGACGCCGCCCTGAACTATCCGTTCCTGGATGCGGTGCTGTTCATCCTCGGCGTGACCCGCGACGAGATCGAGGCCGCCGACGCGGCCGACGGTGTGCTGCGTCGCGTACCACTGGAATGACCATGCCCGACGAGGCGAATGCCGCGGTGTCTTCGCCTGACGGCGTGGACGCGCAAGGTGTGCATTCTGCTGCGCTCACGGATGATCATCGGTTCGGGGACGACTACCGTCGTCTGACCCGGTACGTCGGCGGCGCCGACGACCCGGAGGAGCCGGCCGACGTCCTCGCCATGCAGATGGTGCTGCGGATCGAGAAGACGGCCCCACCGGACCGCACCGAGCTGCTCACCGCGGCCGCCCGCGCCGTCGCCCTGCTGTGCCTGGACGACCGCGCCGGCGGCGACGGCCCGTGGGCGGCACCGATGGACGCCTGGTGCGATGCCCGCATCCGCAAGATCTCGCGGCGTGCGCGAGCCGGACAATGGGCTGCGGCACAGGAGGTCTGGGGTGTCACCGCACAGTCGGGTGATGCCCAGGCCCGGGCCTTCGTACCGGGTCGGGTCGGCGAGGTGGACAAGCGGATCGCCCGCCTGCAGATCGGCGGCACCGACGTCGACGGCGAGTTGCCGACGGCGCCTGATGGTCCCGGCATCTGCCTGTGGGTCAACCCGACCCTGGAGATGACGGTCGGCAAGCTGGCCGCGCAGGTCGGGCATGCGTCGATGCTCGCGGTCCGGCTGCTCGACGACGCCGCCGCGCGGCGGTGGCGTGACGCGGGGTGCCCGCTGCAGGTGTGCCAGGCCGACGAGGCCGGGTGGCAGCGGCTGCTGGGTGCCGACGCGACCGGGCAGGCGATCGCCGTGCGGGATGCCGGTTTCACCGAGATCGCGCCCGGATCGGTCACCGTGATCGCCGAGAACATCGCGGCACGTGAGGATTTGACATGAGCTCACCAGCGGACCTGCCCGCATGGGCGCAGGGGATGGGGCTGACCGCCCATCCCGAGGGCGGCTGGTACCGGGAGACCTGGCGCAGCGACATCACCGTGCCCGCCGATGTACTGCCCGGCTACGGGGCGTCACGGGCTGCCGGTACCGCGATCCTGTTCCTCCTGTTGCCCGGCGAGGAATCGGCGTGGCACACCGTGCGCGGCGCCGAACTGTGGCTGCATCATCGCGGCGCTCCGGTCGAACTCGATCTCGGCGGTGACGCGGACACGCCGTCGTCGACGCCGCAGACCGTACAGGTGGGCCCGCTCGTCGAGGCGGGACAGCAGCCCCAGGCACTCGTCCCGCCCGGCAACTGGCAGCGCGCCCGGTGCGGCGGCGACGAGGCCTCGCTGGTCAGCTGCATCGTGGTGCCGGGGTTCGACTTCGCCGACTTCCGGCTCGCCTGAACCGAATTCGCCTACGCCGCGGTCGTCAGCCCCTGACGGTGGAGGCCTCCGGCCGGGCGGTCGGTGCCGACGGCGCAGTCGCCGGCGCGAGATGCTCCAGCGTCCGCAGCCAGACATCACGATCCGGGGCGAGCGAAGCGACGATCACCTCGTCGGCGTCGGCATGTCCGGCGAACCAGTCGAGGTAGTCGCGCACCTCGTCGGGGGTGCCCACCCCGCAGTAGGTCAGCATCTCCTCGATCTGGCGACCCTGCGGCATCGACAGCACCGCGTCGGCCTCCTCGTCGGTGAACGTGCGACCGTCGCGACCGAACAGTGCGGTGACCCGGGCACGTTTGGCCTGATGTAGCTGTGCGCGTGCGACATCGGCGTCCTCGTCGACGATGACCCCGGCGCCGGCGATCACATACGGTTCGGCGAGCTGCTCGGACGGCTGGAACTTCTCCCGATAGATCGCGACCGCCTGCCCGAGTGCGGCCGGTGCGAAGTGCGAGGCGAATGCATAGGGCAGACCCAGTGCGGCCGCCAGCTGAGCACCGAACAGCGACGACCCGAGGATGTAGAGCGGGACGTCGGTGCCGCGCCCGGGGGTGGCGTCGACCCCGGTGACGCGGGTCGAGTCACCGAGGTATCCCTGCAGTTCCAGGACGTCGTTGGGGAAGCGGTCGGCCGAGGCGATGTCGCGGCGGAGGGCGGAAAAGGTCCGCTGGTCGCTGCCGGGTGCGCGGCCCAGACCCAGGTCGATGCGGCCGGGATGCAGTTCGGCGAGGGTGCCGAACTGTTCGGCGATGGTGAGCGGTGCGTGGTTGGGCAGCATCACCCCGCCGGCGCCGAGCCGGATGCGGGAGGTGTGGGCGGCGACGTGGGCGATGAGCACCGCCGGTGCCGACGACGCGATGGTCGACATGTTGTGGTGCTCGGCGTACCAGATCCGGTGATAACCCCAGTCCTCGGCGCGCATCGCCATATCGGTGGACGCCGACAACGATTCGGCGACGGTCTGGGACCGGCCCACCTGGGCGAGGTCGAGGATCGACAGTGGAAAGGCCATGTAGTCCTCAAGGCCGGTCATGGCGCCGATATTCCGCGGCGACCGGTCGGTGATCTATCGCACGCCGCGCGAGACGCTGTCGAAGCCGTTGTCGGCGTGGTCGTTTGGCAGCCTTGCCGTTTGACATGATGAACTCTGTCGTGACCGGGGGCGGTTGCCGTGTCCCGGTACCCCGGACCGCTGCCGGTAGGGCACGATAGATCGCGTGAGTGCCAGCGATTCCGTCCCCGCCGAAACCGACCGACCGACCTCCGATCCCGACCTGCTCGTCGACTTCCGTGAGGTCGCGCTGGTCCGGGGCGGCAACACCCTCGTCGGACCGATCGACTGGCAGGTCGAACTGGACGAGCGGTGGGTGATCATCGGGCCGAACGGTGCGGGCAAGACCTCGCTGTTGCGGATGGCCGCCGCAGAGGTGCACCCGTCCTCGGGTGTGGCCTTCGTGCTCAACGAGCAGCTCGGCCGGGTGGAGCTGCGGGAGCTGTCCACGCGCATCGGTGTGGCGAGTCCCGCGCTGGTCGACCGTATCCCCGACGACGAGATCGTCGCCGACGTGGTGATCTCGGCCGGGTACTCGGTGATCGGCCGCTGGCGTGAGACCTACGACGCGATGGACCGTGCGCAGGCACTGGAGTCGCTGGAGTCGATGGGTGCCGAACATCTGGCCGACCGTGCCTTCGGCACGTTGTCGGAGGGGGAACGCAAGCGCGTCGTCATCTCGCGTGCCCTGATGACCGATCCGGAGCTGTTGCTGCTCGACGAGCCGGCCGCAGGTCTCGATCTCGGTGGGCGTGAGGAACTGGTGGAGCGGCTGTCGGTGCTGGCAGCCGATCCCGACTCGCCGGCCATCGTGCTGATCACCCACCACGTGGAGGAGATCCCGGCCGGTTTCACCCATGCGCTGTTGCTGTCGGAGGGCGGGGTGGTGGCGCAGGGGCTGCTCGGCAAGGTCCTGACGTCGAAGAACCTGTCCGAGGCGTTCCGGCAGCAGATCACGCTCTCGAAGGTCGACGGCCGGTTCTTCGCACGCCGCAGTCGCCGTGCGGGCGGGCACCGGCGGGCCGCGGAGTAGGCGCCCCGGTACGGTCCCGGTCGACCCCGGGTAACCGTGGTGGCACGCCCCGCCGATACTGTCGGTCTGTGCCCCGGGACACAGTCGGTCCCGAGGTGTCGGCAGGAGGTCCTTCATGAGTGAACATCCGGCTCCGCTGCGCGATGCGGCGACCGTCGTCCTGGTCCGCGATTCCGGCAACGGGATCGAGGTGTTCTTGCAGCGCCGCGTCAAGCAGATGGCGTTCGCCGGTGGGATGACGGTGTTCCCGGGGGGCGGGGTCGATCCTCGCGACGCCGACGCCGACCTCGCCTGGACCGGCCCGGATCCCGCGTGGTGGGCCGAACAGTTCTCCACCACCACCGAGCTGGCGCAGGCGCTGGTGTGTGCCGCGGTGCGCGAGACCTTCGAGGAATGCGGTGTGCTGCTCGCGTCGTCGGGGGAGCGGTTCCCCGACCCGGCATCCCTGCGCGCCGAGCGGACCGCACTCGTCGACAAGAGCCTGTCGTTCGCGGAGTTCCTACGTGGACAAGGACTTTCGCTACGGGCCGATCTGCTGCGCCCGTTGTCGCACTGGATCACCCCGGTCAACGAGTCCCGGCGATACGACACCCGCTTCTTCCTCGCGCAGGTCCCGCCCGGGCAGGAACCCGACGGGGCGACCTCGGAGGCCGACGTGGCCCGGTGGGCGGGGGCGCAGGATGCGCTCGACGCGTGGTCGGCGGGACGGCATTTCCTGCTGCCGCCGACCTGGGCGCAGCTGACCGAGGTCGCCGGACATGCGACCGTCGAGGCGCTGATGGCCGTCGAGCACGACATCCATCCGATCCAGCCGGATGTGGGTTCGGGCGAGCGGCTGACCTCGCTCTCGTTCGAGCGGTCGGCCGACTACTTCGCCGGCATGGCCGACAACGTGCCCGAGGACCTGGGTCTCTGACCTTCCCGCGCAGCGGTCGGGGCGGGGTCACCGATCGAGGTCGACGGTGTCGGGTTCTCCCGGATGCCGGTCGCCGGCGGTGAGGTCGTCGTTGTCGGCCCACTCCAGCAGGGTGTCGATGCGGTGGGCGACGTCGTCGATCTCGGCATGCAGGTCGCCGAGGTCGGCGAAGCGGGCGGGCATGGTCGCGATGGTGAAGTCGTCGGGTTCGATGTCGTCGATCTCGTCCCAGGTGATCGGTGCCGACACCGTGCCGCGGGGGTTGCCGCGTACCGAATAGGCCGCGGCCATGGTGTGGTCGCGGGTGTTCTGGTTGTAGTCGACGAACACCGCGGCCGGGTCGCGGTCCTTGCGCCACCAGGCGGTGGTGACGTCGTCGGGGGCGCGGCGTTCCACCTCGCGGGCGAACGCCAGGGCCGCCCGGCGGACCTCGGCGAACCCCCACTCCGGTGCGATCCGTACATAGATGTGCAGTCCGCGGCCACCGGAAGTCTTGGGGAAGCCGCGCACCCCCAGGTCGTCGAGCACCTCGTGGACCACCGACGCCACCCGGCGGATGCGGCGGAAGTCGCAGTCGGGCATGGGGTCGAGGTCGATGCGCCATTCGTCGGGCGACTCCGGGTCGGCGCGTCGGGAGTTCCACGGATGGAACTCCACCGTCGACATCTGCACCGCCCAGATCACGCTGCCCAGCTCGGTGACGCACAGTTCGTCGGCGGTCCGGCCGTAGCGCGGGAACCACAGCTCGGTGGTCTCCACCCAGTCCGGGGCGCCCGCCGGGATGCGTTTCTGGTGCACCTTCTTGCCGTCGACGCCCTTGGGGAAGCGATGCAGCATGCAGGGACGGTCGCGGAGTGCGCGGACGATGCCGTCGCCCACCGAGAGGTAGTAGTTCGCCAGGTCGAGTTTGGTCTCGCCGCGTTCGGAGAAGTACATGCGGTCGGGACTGGACAATCGGACCGTCCGCGCACCGGCCGTGAGCAGCACCGGATCGCCGGCGGACGAGGACTCCGGGGCCGGGCTCATGGGTGCCACTGTAGGCGCCGGGAGGGGGTCGTGGAGGGCGGTGACACCGACTTACCCGACAGTCACCCGCCCCGCCGGAGACGGTAGCCTTCCCTCATGGCTGAGTTCGTCACCCTCGAGACTTCCGAAGATCATCCCGGTGTGGGCACCATCCTGCTCAACCGCCCGCCGATGAACGCACTGAACCGGCAGGTGCAGGACGAGCTGGCGGCCGCGGCGGCCGAGGCCACCGACCGTGACGACATCAAGGCCGTCGTCGTCTACGGCGGCCCCAAGGTGCTCGCCGCCGGCGCCGACATCAAAGAGATGAACGACATGACCTACGCGGAGATGTCGAAGGTGGCCGGTCGCCTGCAGCGCGCGCTCGGTTCGATCTCCGAGATCCCCAAGCCGACCGTTGCCGCGATCACCGGGTACGCGCTCGGCGGCGGCCTCGAGGTGGTCCTCGGTGCCGATCGCCGGATCGCCGGTGACAATGCGAAACTCGGTGTGCCCGAAGCGCTGCTCGGCGTGATCCCCGGTGGTGGCGGTACCCAGCGGCTGGCCCGTCTGGTCGGGCCGTCCAAGGCCAAGGACATGATCTTCACCGGCCGCTTCGTCGGTGCCGCGGAGGCCCTCGAGATCGGTCTGGTCGACGAGGTCGTCGCCCCCGACGAGGTGTACAACGCCGCACTCACGTGGGCCGGACAGTTCCGGAACGCCGCCTCGGTGGCGCTGGCCGCGGCCAAGAAGGCCGTCGACCAGGGTCTCGGGGTCGACCTCGACACCGGTCTGAAGATCGAGGAGCAGCTGTTCGCGGCGCTGTTCGCCACCGACGACCGGGCGATCGGGATGAAGTCGTTCATCGAGAACGGACCGGGCAAGGCCGTCTTCACCGGACGCTGATCGCGACCGGGAGATTCGGGACGGATCGGCCCGTGGGGCACGGACAACCGGTAGGTTCGTTCCGAGCGCGGGGCCGAGACGGCGCCGGGGCCGGGGAGGGCCCCACTGACGCAAACGCCGTGACACGGCCAGAGAGGAACACCAGACGATGACGACGACCGAGAACGAGTCGGCCGGGACACCGATCGACGATCCGGCACCCAATCCGCACGCCACCGAGGAGCAGGTGCAGGCGGCGCTGAAGGACACCAAGCTCGCGCAGGTGCTCTACCACGACTGGGAGGCCGAGACCTACGACGAGAAGTGGTCGATCAGCTTCGACGAGCGCTGCATCGACTACGCCCGCGGCCGGTTCGACGCCGTGGCCGCCGACGTCGAGCTGCCGTACGAGCGGGCCATGGAACTCGGGTGTGGCACCGGGTTCTTCCTGCTCAACCTGATGCAGTCGGGGGTGGCGAAGAAGGGGTCGGTCACCGATCTCTCGCCGGGCATGGTCAAGGTGGCCCTGCGCAACGCGGAGAACCTCGGCCTCGACGCCGACGGCCGGGTGGCCGACGCCGAGAAGATCCCTTACGACGACAACACCTTCGATCTGGTGGTGGGCCATGCCGTGCTGCACCACATCCCGGATGTGGAGCAGTCGCTGCGCGAGGTGCTGCGCGTGCTCAAGCCCGGTGGTCGCTTCGTGTTCGCCGGTGAGCCGTCGACGATCGGTGACTTCTACGCCCGGTGGATGAGCCGCGCCACCTGGTATCTGACGACCAACATCACGAAGTTCGGTCCGCTCAAGGGGTGGCGCCGCCCGCAGGAGGAGCTCGACGAGTCCTCGCGTGCCGCCGCTCTCGAGGCCGTCGTCGACATCCACACCTTCGATCCCGACGAGCTCGCCGGAATCGCGCGCTCGGCGGGTGCGGCCGAGGTGTCCACTGCCACCGAGGAACTCGCCGCGGCGATGCTCGGCTGGCCGGTCCGTACCTTCGAGGCCGCGGTGCCGCCGCAGAAGCTGGGTTGGGGCTGGGCCGGATTCGCCTTCGGTGGGTGGAAGCGGATGACCTGGCTCGACGAGAACGTGCTGCGCAAGGTCGTGCCGCCCAAGTTCTTCTACAACGTCGTGGTCACGGGCACCAAGCCCGAGTAGCCGATCGGCGCACCGAGAGTGCGCCTGGGCCAACAGAACTGCCCACCGCCGGAAGTCCGGTGGTGGGCAGTTCGGTATGCGGTATGCGGTCGGCGGTGGAGGTCTCCGGCAGGTTCGTCGCGGGTGGACCCGACTCGACCGACAGAACTGCCCACCGCCGGCGATCGGCGATGGGCAGCCCTTCGCAGTGGAGGTCGGTCAGTTCTCGACGGGATTGAAGCTCGAGGTGGCGACCGGGACTCCGAGAACCGAGTTGATGGCCTTGAATCCGGTGCTGGTCCGGATCAGGGTGAGGCGGCTGACCGGCGGGATGTCGGCGTAGCCGCCGGTGGCGGTCTGGACGAGGGTCAGCGGCGTGCCGGCGGTGCCGATCAGCTGATCACCCTTCACCTCGTACGGCGAGCACTTCTGCTCCACCGAACTGCCGTAACGGGTTTCGACGCACAGGTTGTACGTTCCGTCGGGTACTGCGGCCGATGCCACGCCACCGCCGACGGCAAGTCCGGCAACCGCGGTTGCGCCGACGGCAGTGGACAGGAGAATCAGTCGTTTGATCATGTGCTGCATGTTTCCTTAGCCTTACCTAATATGTCAATCTCCACTGTTGGGCTTTGGGATTCGTCACATCGGACGTTCCCCCTCCAGCGGCGTCGACCCGACGCCCCTCTGCGCCGACCACACACTCGATGTGCGGTCACCGCAGGCAGCGGCCGGCCGGCGATCTCCGTGGGAGAGGACCCGGAGCGGAGTCGGCGGATCAGACCGTGATGTCGTCGTCGTAGATCAGGTTCTCCGGCAGCCTCGCGAGGACGGCGGCCATGTTGTATTGCGCCATCGGGGCCTTGTTCTCCACGTCGCGGGTGTAGGTGGCGTGACCGGTACTCCCCACCCGCACGATGCCGGTCCGATCGGTGCCGGCATGCGTGGTCAGTCGGATGAGTTCGGGGCTCGACGCCGGATCGCTGCCGAAGATCCCGAGAGTGGCGATCGGGTCGTCGTCGTTGCGTAACAGGTACGATCTGCCGCCGACGAGGTTGAAATCATCCGGGCCGTAGTCGATGTCGTACCCGCGGTCGCCGCCGAGGCCCGGGGAGCCGAAGAAGACGGCGTCGTGGACCAGATCGCGGGTCATGCGCAGGGCCTCGGCGGTGACCAGTGATCCGTAGGAATGGCCGAGTGCGACCAGGTGCGGCTGCCGATCCGACGCCGCGACGATTCCGGTGTAGAACCGCGACAGGATCGGCGCGGTGTCACGGGCCTTGCCTGCCGTGGCCACGTGCAGGGCACCTCGCGCCGTGGACACCTTCCCGCCCGGTCCGGTGAAATTCGGTGTGTCATAACCGATCCATGCGATCGCGGACACGGCCTCGGTATCGCGTCCGGCCAGATGCAACTGCCGCAACGCCTCCTCGCGCAGCAGCCGGGCCTCGCCACCCATGCCCTGATACGGAAGGTCGCCGGTCAGCGACGGGTCGATGGTGGTGCCCAGTCCCGGTGTGGAGATACCGATGTGATCGGCGGTGTCCGGGTCGCCGACGGCGAGGGCCGCATGGCCACGCTCGCCGCTGTACATGTCGAAGGAGATCAGCAGCCGCGGATGTGCGCTCTCGCTGCGCCGCAGTTCCCGCTCGATCGCACCGATGTCGTCGATCTTGCGGTCCACGTACCACTTTCGGGCATCGTCGCTGGTGAACCTGCCACCGAACCGGTTGCCGGTCAGGCGTGCGGCCAACTCGTCGCTGCGACGCGTCAGATCGGCCTTGACCCGGGCGATCATCGCCCGGTTGGCGGCGTCGCGATCGGCCGCGCGGATACCGTCACTGTTGCCGATCCATTCCGGATGATCGGTCAACAGCTGGTCGCGGCGGGCATCGGGTAGCTGCGACCACCACGCACTGCGGACCGCGGCGGACCCGCCCAGCTCGTCGGGACGCACGTCGTCACCGGTCACCTCGTCGGCGCTCATCCCCCGATTATCGCCGGTGGCCCGCGCCATCGGGGTGAGGTCGACACGCCGGGAGCCGGATGTGCGAAGCTGAACTCCCATCCGTGAACCCCTGCCGCCGGGAGTGCCGCACCGCCATGCCCTACCGTTTCACCGTCGAGGACGTCGCCTTCCTCCGGTCCCCGGCGGGAGAGCAGGCCCTCGACGCGGTGGCGCGGCTCGCACTCACACCGGCATCGATGCTCGCCGACGTCGCCGACGTGCGCCGACATCACCCCGACCACGATGCGGCGCTGATCGAGACCGTCCGCTGTCGACGCCGCGCCGCCGGCCGGCTCCGGAACCCGCACCGGCTGCTCGCCTCCGACGACGCGGTACAGCAGGCCACCGCATCGATGGTCGCCGCCCACCGTGCCGCCGACCTCGCCGCCCGCCATCCCGGGGCGGTGGTGCACGACGTGACCTGTTCGATCGGCGCCGAACTCGTCGAACTCGCCGCGGCACCGGGCCTCGGCGGCGTGATCGGCAGCGATCTCGATCGCGTGCGACTGGCCATGGCCCGGCACAACACCGCCGATCCCGACATCGTCGCCGGCGCGCCGCCCACCCTGCTCGTCGCCGACGCGCTCACCCCCACCTCGACCGCCGACGTCGTGGTCGCCGACCCGGCCCGTCGGACCGGCGGATCACGGGTGTTCCGGCTCGACCAGCTCACCCCGCCGCTACCCGATGTGCTGACGGCCTATGCGGGCCGCCCGCTGGTGGTGAAATGCGCACCGGGACTGGACTACCGGCAGCTACGGGAGCAGTTCGGGGTGGTCGGTGAGGTACAGGTGACCTCCCTGGACTCCGGCGTGCGGGAGGCCTGCCTGTGGGTGGGGCCGGGCATCGGGGACGCTCAGCGCGCCACCGTCCTGCGGACCACACCGGACGGATCGGTGTGGGCCGAGGAGATCACCTCGGCCGAACCCGACGACGTCGGTGCCGCCGGTGACCCCGGCCGCTGGCTGATCGACCCCGACGGTGCGGTGGTGCGTGCCGGACTGGTCCGCCACTACGCCCACCGCCATCACCTGTGGCAACTCGATCCGCAGATCGCCTACCTGACCGGGGACGAGATCCCGCTCGGTGCACGGGGTTTCCGTATCCTCGAACGCCTCGACTCGACCGGCGACAAGGTGCTGCGCAAGTCGGTCGCAGCACATGACGGCGGCAGTCTGGAGATCCTGGTCCGCGGCCTCGACGTCGATCCGGATGCCTTGCGAAAGCGGCTCAAACCCAAGGGATCACGACAGCTCACGCTGGTACTGACCCGGATCGGCCGCAAGGGCGTCGCCTTTGTCTGCGAGGCCGGTATCCGCAACGACCGGTTCGACGGCACTGCGCCGCAGACGGATTGAGGCACAGCACACCGCGGCGACCACGCACAACCCGGCCGCGACGTGGAAGGTGGTGTCGTAGGAACCCTGCGCATCCCGCAGGTAGCCGGCACCGAAGGCCGCCACCGCCGCACCGATCTGATGCGAGGCGAACACCCACCCGAACACCACCGGGGTGTCGGCGCCGAAGTAGTGCCGGCAGATCGCGATGGTCGGGGGCACCGTCGCCACCCAGTCCAGGCCGTAGAAGACGATGAACACCCAGGTACTCGGCTCTGCATGGGGACTCAGCAGCACGGGGAGCGCCATCAACGACGCCCCGCGCCCCAGGTAGTAGACCACCAGCAGCACTCGCGGATCGACCCGGTCGGTGAGCCATCCGGACAGCACCGTCCCGGCGACGTCGAAGATCCCGACGGTCGCCAGCAGCGACGCGGCGACGGTGGTGGGCATGCCGTGATCGTTGGCCGCGGGGATGAAGTGGGTGCCGATCAGGCCGTTGGTGGTCATCCCGCAGATCGCGAAGCTCGCGGCCAGCAGCCAGAACGCCGGTACCCGTACGCCCCGGATCAATCCCGCGACCGCAGAACCGAACTCGCGCTCGGGGATCTCGGGGTCCGCGGCGTCGGGGTCCGCGGCGTCGGGGTCGGGGGTGTCCGATGCGGCCCCGTAGGCGGTCGTGCCCACGTCGCGCGGATGGTCACGGATGAACAGCAGCACCAACGGCACCACGGCCAGTGCCGACACGGTGACCACCACCGACGCGCATCGCCAGCCGTAGGTCTCGGTGAGATGGGCGACCACCGGCAGGAAGATCAGCTGACCGGTCGCCGAGGCCGCGGTGAGCACGCCGGTGACCAGACCGCGCCGGGCGACGAACCAGCGGGTGGAGATGGTGGCGACGAATCCCATCGAGATCGATCCGGTGCCCAGTCCGACCAGCACACCCCACAGGATCAGCAGCTCCCAGCTCGCGGTCATGAACACACCCAGGCCGGTGCCCGCGGCGATCAGAAGCAGCGCGATCGCCAGGATCGGGCGGACCCCGAAGCGATCCATGAGTGCGGCCGCGAACGGTGCGGTCACACCGAACAGCACCATGTTGATCGACATCGCCGCACCGACGGTGGCATGCGACCACCCGAACTCCATGTGTAGCGGATCCATCATCACGCTCGGGACGGCACGGAACCCGGCGGCGCCGAGCAGGGCCACGAAACCGACGCCGGCCACGATCCACGCCCAGTGCAGGCGGACGGGGCGACGTGGACCGATGGCGGGGGCTGGTGAACTCACCGATCCATCATCGGTCCGACCCGACATCCGAACCAGTGGCATGATTGCCAATATGTCGGAAGATCATGCCACTGTTCGGATCGAGTCGAACAAGGCGGACACGGAGCAGGTGGATTCGGTGGGCACCACCGCCGCGCGTTCGACCGGGGTGCAGTCGGTCGTCGTCCTGCTGTTGCCGCCGATCGTCGGATTCGACGCCTCCATCCCGCCGCTGCTGCTCGGTGAGGCATGCGACGACATCGGTGAGCGGCTCTACGACGTCACCACCGTCGGACTGTCCACCGGTGCGGTGGCCACCACCAGCGGGTACGGATGGGTCGCCGAGGCGGGACTGGAGGCCATCGCCGACGCCGACACCGTGATCGTCCCCGGTACCCGGTTCCCGCCGGCCCGGAGCGACGGCATCCTGTCCGACGACGTCGCCGCGGCGTTGGCGTCACGGCGCCCCGACGCGCGGCTGGTGTCGATCTGCACCGGCGCCTTCGTGCTCGGTGCCGCGGGGGTGCTCGACGGACGCCGGGCCACCACCCACTGGCGGTATGCCGACGATTTCAGACGGCTCTACCCCGACGTCGACCTCGACGAGTCGGTGCTGTTCGTCGACGACGGTGACGTGCTCACCTCGGCGGGGCTGGCCGCGGGAATCGACCTGTGCCTGCACATCATCCGTCGCGATCACGGTGCCGCGGTGGCCAACCGGGTGGCCCGGCACTGCGTCGTACCTCCGTGGCGTGAGGGCGGTCAGGCACAGTTCATCGAACACCGTCTGCCGGTCGAGGCCGACCGCAGCACCGCGCCCACCCAGCAGTGGGCGCTGTCGTGTCTGGCGGAGCCGTTGACCGTCGATCGCCTTGCCGCCCATGCCCGGATGAGTTCACGTACCTTCATCCGCCGGTTCCGGGCCGAGACCGGCCGTGCACCGGGGGCGTGGTTGCGTGAACGTCGACTCGACCTGGCCCGGCAGCTGCTGGAGACCACCGACCTGTCGGTGGAGGTGATCGCCGCACGGTCGGGACTCGGTTCCGCCGACAACCTGCGGCATCACCTGCGCACCGAACTGGGGATGGCGCCGTCGGCGTACCGGCGCACCTTCCGCGGGGTGTGAGCGATCCGGGTCAGGCGCCGGGGATGTTGGCCTTGGAGTCGAAGTAGTAGACCTCGCCGAGGTTGGTGGCGGTGGCGATCTGCCCGGCCGCCGACACCGCGATGCCGGTGGTGAATCCCGCCGACTCCGGCATCTCGATGCTGCGCAGCGTCTTGCCGTCGGTCGCCGACACCTCGGTCAGGGCCAGGGTGTCCTTGCCGGGTTCGCGTACCACGGTCCACGCGGTACCCGCGGCGGTCAGCGTGGACAGGCTCACCGCGGCGAGATCGGTACGCTGCCACACGCGTTCGGCGCGATCCCCGTGGTCGCGGATCAGGGTCAGCGGGGCACCGATCACGCCGGTCGGGATGATCAGGCCGTCGGGGGAGACGGTCATCGTGGCGAAGCCGTACCCGCCGTTGTCGTAGGTCCAGCGGGTCGATCCGGTCGCGGCGTCGAGGGCGACGATCTGCCCGAGCCGGCTGAACGCGTACACCGTGTTGCCGTCGGCGGAGACCGTCGTCGGGCCGACCACGCCGCCGGGAACCTGTGCCTTCCACAGCTCGCGGACCGTGCGGGCGCCGCCGGTCTCGTCGTAGGCGAAGCCCCGCACCTCACTGGCGATCGCGCCCGACGGCCAGACGTTGAGGAAGAAGCGTTCGTGCGCGGCGTCGACGGCGGGCGGGGCCGGGACCACACATCGCGGACCGTTGGTGACGCAGTCACCGAAGCCGTAGAGCGGGTCGGCCGGGTCGGCCTCCGGGCGCAGTCGTACCTCGGGGGCCATGAACTCGTCGGTCTGGGTGTTCATCAGCAGGATCTGGCCCTGCGTGGTCACCGCGAGCACCATCCCAGGGCCGGCGAACTTCGCCGACAACGGCACCCCGATCATCGGCATCCGCCACCGGATCGCGCCACCGGCGTTGAAGGCGAGGAACATTCCCTCTTCACCGATGTAGGGCTGGTCGTACTGGTCGGTGAGCAGTGCATTCGACGACATGCCCTCGCGCATGTTCTTGCAGAAGTTCTTGCGCCCACCGCGCGGGTCGAGCACCAGCAGGTCGCAGCCGGTGGAGTTGGAGGTGACCCCCACGTTGCCGCTGCCGGAGATCGTGACCGGTGCGGTCACGGTTCCGCCCGTCGGGCGGGTCCAGCTCAGTGCGAGATCGTCGGGGACCGATGCATAGGCGAAGTTGGAGTTGGCGGCGTTGCCGCCGTAACTCGACCAGCCGGCACCGGCGATCGAGCGGACGTCGATGTGGCCGTCCGAGCAGGAGCTCAGGACCAGTGCGGTCACCAGACCGAGCACCACGGCCACGGCTGCCGGAAGTCGACGCGCCCGGTGCGGTCGGAGGGCAGCCGCCATCGATGCTCCTTGTCCTCGAGCCGCCGGTCGGAACCCGGCAGCACCACCGGTAGAGCCTAGCGTGTGGGCTCGCCGGGGCCCGCGACCACGACGCGTAGGGTTGCTGCCCATGACGACGATGTGGAATGCCAGCTACCGTTCCCGGTGGCGGGCCGGGCGGCGTCGCGACCCCGCGCAGGTGCGATTCCTGACGCGTGACTCGCTGCGCTGGGTGCTGCGCAACAAGGCGTACACCCCCTGGTACCTGGTGCGCTACTACCGCCTGGCGAAGTTCCGGATGGCCAACCCGCACATCGTGCTGCGCGGCATGGTGTTCCTGGGTCGCAACGTGGAGATCCACGCCACCCCGGAGATGGCGCGTATGGAGATCGGACGCTGGGTGCACATCGGCGACGGCAACTCCATCCGCTGCCACGAGGGTTCGCTGCGGATCGGCGACAAGACCGTCTTCGGCTGCAACAACGTGGTCAACGCCTACCTCGACATGGAGATCGGCGGGTCGACCCTGGTCGCCGACTGGTGCTACCTCGTCGACTTCGATCACAAGATGGACGACATCACCATGCCGATCAAGGATCAGGGCATCGTGAAGGGGCCGGTCCGGATCGGCCCCGACACGTGGGTGGCCGCGAAGGTCACCGTCCTGCGCAACACCGTCGTCGGTCGCGGCTGCGTCCTGGGTTCGCACGCAGTGGTCAAGGGCGAGATCCCCGACTACTCGATCGCCGTCGGCGCCCCGGCCCGGGTGGTCAAGAACCGGCAGGACGCCTGGGCGGCCGGCGCCGAACAGCGTGCCGAACTCGAACGTGCCCTCGCCGACATCGAACGCAAGAAAGCAGCGGCTGCCGCCCGATCGGCGAAGTGAGCGGTCGGCGGCCACCTCGGGTGGTGGTTCTGTTCCGAGGTCGGCTGTCTGAGGTTTCGACTCGACTCGTCGCTTCGCTCCTTGTCGGCTCAACCATCAATTGCACACTGCGGCTGTAGC
>NZ_BCNF01000059.1 GCF_001485495.1 Gordonia desulfuricans NBRC 100010
CCACCAGCAGCGGCCGACGCTGCGGCTCGGTGCGCCGGGCGCGGGCGATCAGGTCGTCGGCCATCCGCAGTCCCTCGGCCAGCGGGGTGCGCCCGCCGGTGCGGACACCGGCGAGGCGTCGGACGGCGATCTCCACCGACTTGGTCGGCGGCACCACGGTCTCGGCACGGGAGCCGCGGGCGACGATCACCGCGACACGATCGCGCCGGGTGTAGGAGTCACGCAGCAGTTCCACACACATCTCGCTGACCGCGGCGAGGCGGCGGCGGGCCGTCATCGACCCGCTGAGGTCCACCACGAACACCACCAGGTTGCCCTCCTGGCCGATCCGGTCGGCGCCCTTGAGGTCGGGTTCGGTGATCTGGACGCGTCCGGTGTCGGCGATGCCGTTCGCGGCGGCCGAGAGCACCGTGCCGAACAGGTGCACCGGGGTTCCGGCGGCGAAGTCGACCGCACGCACGGTCTGACCGCGGCGGCTGCGCGCCCGAGACCGGCGGCCGGGGTCGCCGTCGCCGATCCCGTCGACCCGCAACGCCCGCATCCGGCGGGGCGCGGCGGTCGGCGGGGAACCGAACACCCCGCCCGGCGGCGGGCCCGCCGGTCCGTTCGGCGTTGTCTCGGAAACTGATTCGGCGTCCGGCTCCGCCGGCGCATCCGGAGTTCCCCCTTCGGGGGTGTCCGGGGCCGGGGTGTCGGGAGCGGGGTCCGAACCGGCATCGGCCTGCGGTCCGCCGTTCGGATCGGAATCGTCAGGGCCGCTGTCCGGCCCACCGTCCGGGTCGGTGTCCGGCGGTTCCGGATCGTCGTCACCGGCGGCGGCGTCACCGGCGGCGAGTGCCTCGTCGAGTTGCTGGTCGCTCAGGCCGGACTCGTCGAACGGGTTGCGGCGCCGCCGATGCGGCAGGGCCAGTTCGACGGCGACCCGCACGTCGTCGGCGTCCACGGCGGCGGCCCCTCGCAGTGCGGCATGTGCGGTGGCGGTCCGCGCGACGACGATGTCGCCGCGCATCCCGTCGACCTCCAGATGCGCGCAGATACCGGCGATCCGCCGCAGCTGCGCATCGGACAGTTCCACGTCGCCGATCACGTCACGGGCCCGGGCGATACGGTCGGTGAGGTCGGCCTCGGCGTCGGCATAGCGCGCCCGGAACGATTCCGGATCGGTGTCGAAATCCATTCGGCGACGGACGATCTCGACGCGCTCGGAGACATCGCGGGCGGCGGTGACGGCCACTGCGAGCCCGAACCGGTCGAGTAGCTGCGGCCGCAGCTCCCCCTCTTCCGGGTTCATGGTGCCCACCAGCACGAAGTCCGCGGGCTGGGTGTGCGAGACGCCGTCACGTTCCACGGTCACACGACCGCTGGCGGCGGCGTCGAGGAGGACGTCGACGAGATGGTCGGCGAGCAGGTTGACCTCGTCGATGTAGAGCACGCCGCCGTCGGCGCGGGCGAGCAGACCCGGGGTGAACTCGGGACGCCCGTCTCGCAGCACGCTGGTGAGGTCGATCGACCCGATCACCCGGTCCTCGGTGGCGCCGATCGGCAGTTCGACGACGCGTCCACGCCCGTGTGGCCCGTCGTCGAGGAGCGGTCCCAGCGCACGGACGATGGTGGACTTGGCCGTGCCCTTCTCTCCCTGGATCAGCACTCCGCCGATACCCGGCGAGATCGCGCAGAGGATCAGCGCGAGTTTGAGTCGGTCCTGGCCGACCACCGCGGTGAACGGGTAGCGCAGCGGTGCGGGGACGCCCGGCCCGGCCGCCGCGGCGAGCCGCTGCGGTCCGTCCGGACGGGTGGGGGAACTCGTCACGCCGGGGTGACCTCCGGGTTCGGGGTCGGGGTGGTCCCGGCGGGACGCACCATCGACACGTGCGGGATGCCGTCTTCGAGGTATTCGTCACTGTCGGCGCGGAAACCGAAGCGTGCGTACATCTCCGAGAGATAGGTCTGCGCCTCGATCCGGCAGGTGTGCGCCCCGATCTCGTCGAGGGCGGCCTGCATCAGCCGGGCGGTCAGCCGCCGGCCGCGATGTGCACGCTCGGTGCACACCCGACCGATCCGGTACACCATGCGACCGTCGGGGCCCGGCCCGTCCTCCAGCACGCGCAGGGTGGCGAGCACGGCGTCGCCGTCGGCGAACCAGAAATGCCGGGTGCCCGGTTCGAGGTCACGGCCGTCCAGCTCGGGATACGGACACGCCTGCTCGACGACGAAGACATCCACCCGCAACCGCAGGAGGCGGTAGAGGGTCGCGGTGTCGAGGTCGGCGGACGACCGCCGATGCAGCTGCGGTTCCGGCATGGGTGACGTCATGGGTTCGTGGGTATCACACCTGCGGTCGTCGGCGGTACCCGAGCAGGTGGGATGCCAGATGTCCGCGCAGGCCGGGATCGGGCTGCGCGGACATCACCGACTCAGGCTCCGGTCGAGGCGATCGCCGGGTCACGCTTGAGCTGCAGGCTCGTGCTGGTCCAGTCCCAGACCTGGTGGAACAGGTCGCGGTTGTCCGAGAGCTTCTGGCCGAAGGACGGGATCATCTCGGTGAGCTTGGGGGTCCACGCCTTGTACTCCGCCGGGAAGCACTTCTCCAGGACGTCGAGCATGGCCGGCACGGCGGTCGAGGCGCCCGGCGATGCACCGAGCAGACCGGCGATGGTGCCGTCACCGGCGGCGACGACGGCGGTGCCGAACTCCAGCGATCCGCCGACACCGGTCTTGCGGATGACCTGCACGCGCTGACCGGCGGTGATCATCTCCCAGTCGGAGCCGAGGGCGCGCGGGACGAACTCCGAGAGCGTCGCGACACGGTCGGCGGGACCGGCGGCCAGCTCGGAGATCAGGTACTTGAGCAGACCGAACTCCTGCGGCGCGATCGACAGCATCGGCAGCATGTTGCTCGGCTTGACCGAGTTCGGCAGGTCCATGAAGCTGCCGCTCTTGAGGAACTTGGGTGACCAGCCGGCGTACGGGCCGAACAGCAGGCCCTTCTTGTGGTTGATGACACGGGTGTCGAGGTGGGGCACCGACATCGGCGGTGCGCCGACGGCCGCCTGGCCGTACACCTTGGCGGCGTGCTGCTCGATCAGGTCGGGGTTGGTGCAGCGGAAGAACTCGCCCGACACCGGGAACCCGCCGAAGCCCTTGGCCTCGGCGATACCGGACTTCTGCAACAGGTGCAGTGCGCCGCCGCCGGCACCGACGAACACGAACTTGGCGTGGACCTGCAGCTTCTCACCGGTACGGGTGTTGCGCACCTTGACGATCCAGCTGCCGTCGGACTGCTTGTTCAGGTTGGTCACCGCGTGACCGAAGTAGATGTCGCCGCCGCGGGAGACGAAGTTGAGCAGCCCCTGGGTGAGGGCGCCGAAGTCGACGTCGGTGCCGTCGGTGAACCAGTTCAGGGCGACCGGCTCGTCGAAGTCACGCCCGGTGGCCATCAGCGGGAGTCGCTTGCTGAACTCGTCGGGGTCGGTGATGTACTCCATGCCCTCGAAGAGGGTCTGCGCGGACAGACGGTCGTAGCGCTTGCGCAGGTACTCCGCACCGGCCGCACCGTGGGTGAAGCTGACGTGCGGGATGGGGTTGATGAACTCGTCCGGGGCGCCGAGCACACCGTTGTCCACGGCGTGGGCCCAGAACTGCCGCGACACTTGGAACTGCTCGTTGATGTTGAGCGCCTTGTCGATGTTCACATCGCCGTCGGCGGTCTTGGGGGTGTAGTTGAGCTCGCACAGCGCCGAGTGGCCGGTGCCGGCGTTGTTCCACGGGTCCGAGCTCTCGGCCGCCGCGGCGTCGAGTCGCTCGAACAGGCTGATCGACCAGTCGGGCTGCAGCTGGCGCAGCAGCGCCCCCAGCGTGGCACTCATGATGCCCGCGCCCACCAACGCCACATCTGTCTTGATCACCGTTTGCGCCACCCTGGACTCCACTTCACGCAGCTCGGACGACCCTCGTCCGTTGTCGACCACCCATTGTCCCCCATCTACCCGGACCCACCTCAAGGGAGTCCATGGAATGTGGGCTGCGCGACATTCCGTCCAGGCATGTGTCGTTCGAGCCCAGGTCGTCGCCGTCGGGTCACCGGTGGGCAGATCGTCTCTAGAGTGGTCTCGTGACGTCTTCTGAGACCACTGACACCGGGACCATCACCGAAGCCGCGGCTTCGGGCTGGCAACCCGACCATTTCCTCGATCGCTACGAGGTCCGCACGATCGATCTGGGCCCCGATCCCGACGGCGAGGACCCGATCACCGCAACCCTGATCCGCCGCCCGCACGCCGCCGCAGACGCCCGGTACGGAGCGGTGCTCTACGTGCACGGGTTCACCGACTACTTCTTCCACGAGCCGCTGGCCGAGCACTTCGCCGAGCGTGGCCGTGCCTTCTATGCGATCGACCTGCGCAAGTGCGGACGGTCCCTGCAGGATCAGCACACCGCCCACTTCACCACCGATCTGCGGTGCTACGACGAGGAACTCGGCAAGGCCGTCGACATCATCGTCGACGAGCTGGGGCCCGACACCCAGATCCTGGTGGCCGCCCACTCCACCGGCGGGCTGATCACCCCGCTGTGGCTGGACCGGCTGCGCCGTGACGACCCGGCCCGGCACGCCCACATCAGCGGTCTGTTGCTCAACAGCCCGTGGTTCGACCTGCAGGGCAAGCCCGTACTGCGGACCTTCCCGGTGTCGATGGCCCTCAAGGCCATTGCCTCGGTGAAGCCGAAAACTGTGATCCCGCAAGAACTCTCGTCCGCCTATGGTGAGAGCCTGCACCAGGACTCGCGGGGCGAGTGGAGCTATGACCTCACCCTCAAGCCGCTGGGCGGTTTCCCGGTGACCGTCGGCTTCCTCGATGCCGTCCGCACCGGACAGCGCCACCTGCATCATGGGATCGACGTCGGGGTGCCGTCGCTGGTGTTGCGCTCGGACAAGACCTACTTCTCCGGGGAGTACTCGGCCGCCGTCGACGTCGCCGATGCCGTGCTCGACGTCGGCCAGATCGCGCAGTGGAGTGGCTGTCTGGGCAATCGCGTGACCACGATCCCGGTCACCGATGCCCGCCACGATGTCTTCCTGTCGGTCGCCCATGCCCGCGAACAGGCCTATCGCGAGGTCGACGCGTGGCTCGCCGCCACCGTCGACGCCGATGTGGATCAGGCCGACGTCAACGAAGCCGAGGAGAACTGAACCCATGACCACCCACACCGTCGATCTCGCGGTCATCGGCTCCGGTAGCGGCAACTCGCTGCCCGACGAGCGCTACGCCGACCGGTCGGTCGCGATCTTCGAGGAGGGCGTCTACGGCGGCACCTGCCTCAACGTCGGCTGTATCCCCACCAAGATGTTCGTCTACGCCGCGGAGGTGGCCGAGATCGCCGCCGACGGTGATCGGCTGGGTGTGCACTCGCACGTCGACGGCGCCGACTGGCCGTCGATCGTGTCGCGGGTGTTCGGCCGGATCGATCCGATCTCGGCGGGCGGCAAGCGATACCGCGTCGAAGACTGCGACAACATCACCGTCTTCGACACGCATGTCCGGTTGGATGGCCGGGATGCCGACGGCCGCTATCGACTGGTGACCGCCGACGACGTGATCCTCGCCGACGAGGTGGTGCTGGCCGCCGGGTCGCGCGCATCGGTTCCGGCGCCGATCGCCGACAGCGGGGTGCGCTACTACACCAATGTCGATGTGATGCGGCTCGAGACGCTGCCGCAGAAGATGATCATCCTGGGCAGCGGCTATATCGCCGCCGAGTTCGCCCACGTCTTCGGTGCACTCGGCACCGAGGTGTCGATCGTGGCGCGCGGCCCGCGGATGCTGCGCAAGCTCGACGACGACATCTCGCGCAGCTTCACCGAGATCGCCCAGAAGCGGTGGGACCTGCACATCGACACCCAGGTGGTGGGGGCGAGCGACCTGCCCGACGGCGGTGTGCGGGTGCAGTTCGCCGACGGTGAGCATCTCGACGCCGACGTCCTGCTGGTGGCCACCGGTCGCGAACCGAACGGCGACCGGCTGGGTCTGGAGACCATCGGGTTGCAGCTGGCCGACGACGGCCGGGTGATCGTCGACGCCCACGGCCGCACGCAGGCCGAGAAGGTGTGGGCGCTCGGTGACGTGTCGTCGCCGTATCAGCTGAAGCACGTCGCCAACCATGAACTGCGCGTGGTGCAGGAGAACGTTCTGAAGGGCTGGGATGCAACCGATCTCGAGTCCTTCGATCATCGGTACGTGCCGGCCGCGGTGTTCACCCACCCGCAGATCGCCATGGTCGGGCTGACCGAGGAGCAGGCCCGCGCCACCGGGCGCGACATCACCGTCAAGGTGCAGGCATACGGCGATGTCGCCTACGGCTGGGCGATGGAGGACAGCACCGGGTTCTGCAAGCTGATCGCCGAGCGCGGCACCGGCGAGCTACTCGGCGCCCACATCATGGGCCCCCAGGCACCGACGGTGATCCAGCCGGTCATCCAGGCCATGTCGTTCGGGCTGCACGCCCAGCAGATGGCCCGCGGCCAGTATTGGATTCATCCGGCGATGCCCGAGGTCCTGGAGAACGCCCTACTCGGTCTGGACATCTGAGCAGCTCCCCGACGTCGATCGAGCAGGATCGCCTGTTGATGCTCGATCCGGGTGACCACCTCGGAGGTGGCCGGGTTGGCGACCCCGGCCGCCGG
>NZ_BCNF01000060.1 GCF_001485495.1 Gordonia desulfuricans NBRC 100010
TCGCTCCTATGTCAAGCGGCTGCTCCTGGAACCAGGATTTCGGTGTGCGAACGAGCAGCGTGATCGGTGACCAGACGATGAAAAATTGTGCGTACGAGTCGCCGTTTCAGGCAACGCATCGCCTCACGAGACTTCTTACCCTCGGCACGTTTCTTCGCGTAATAGGCATGCCCGAGACTGTCAGGCATACGAGACTGGGTCAACGCAATCCGATGGACCGCCGCATTGAGTTGCCTATTCCCCGAACGCGTCAACCGATGCTTACCCGCCGACTTACCCGACCACACCGGCACCGGAGCGATCCCAGCATGCCGAGCGAACTGAGCCTCGGTACCGAAACGCGAGATATCGGCAGACTCGCCGAGCAACTTCGCCGCACTGAGGATCCCACAACCAGGCAACGCCACCAGCGACGGCACCGCGACCGCAACCAACGCCGACAACTGCTTGTACACCTCGTTGATCTCCACGGTCAACGCCGCGATCGCAGCCACCTCCTTGATCGCCAACAGCACATCGACAGCGCCGCGGTCGCAGGTCTGCAACCAGGCCGCGAGGAGTTTCTGATGCTTCGTCCGGTTCAAACCTCCCTTCTTCACTTCGTGTTCCGGATCGATCGCATGCACCCGCCACAACACCCGGTTGATCTTCGAAGTCCGTTCATGGACAAGTGATTCCCGATAGTCGGTGAGTGCTTTCACCGTGTAGCTGACCTCATCGTGTGAGGCGATCGGGAGGTTGGGTTCACGGGCAGCGGCCCGGGCGACGGCCAGAGCGTCGATCGGATCGGACTTACCTGGTTGGCGGCCGGTCTTGCGGTGTTCGGCCATCAGATGCGGGGCGACCCGCACCACTTTCTGGTTCGCGGTCAGCAGGTCACGTTCGAGGAGCGCCGACATATTGCGGCAGTCCTCGATCGCCCACACCAAGTCGGTACCCAACGTGGCGTGGGCCCACCGCAAGGCGGTCTGGTGACCGGTGGTCGTGGCGGGCACGGTCACGGTGCCCAGTTGTCTGCCGGCGGTATCGACCGCGACGAATGTGTGTGAGCGCTTGTGTACATCGGCGCCAACGATGATCATGGAAGATGCCTTTCTGTCGAACGGAATGGTGACAGTCGGGCCGGCCGGTAGGACATATCTCAGTGGGGGCGGTTGCCACGCTCCTATCAAGTCACATCCGGTCGGTCCGTCCACCCGGGCATCGGCAGAATGAGCCGTGACCAATCCCCAACAATTGTCGGGAACGGTCAACCACCAACAGAGCCAGATGCCCGGTGGACTGAACACAACCACCAACTTGGTGGCTCCACAAGAGTGACACTGAGAAATCACCAACCACCGGTGTCAGTTCACCCGTTCGAAGACGGCCGTCAGGCCCTGTCCGCCGCCGATGCACATGGTCTCCAGGCCGTAGCGTGCGCCGCGGCGGTCCATCTCACGCAGCAGGGTCGCCAGGATGCGGACGCCGGTGGCGCCGACGGGGTGGCCCAGCGAGATGCCCGAACCGTTGACGTTGGTGCGCTCGAAGTCGGCGGCACCGAACTTCCATTCGCGGGTCACGGCGAGGGCCTGCGCGGCGAAGGCCTCGTTGAGTTCGATCAGATCGATGTCGGCGAGGTCCAGGCCTGCACGTTCGAGGGCCTTCGCGGTGGACGGGACCGGGCCGATCCCCATCTCCGACGGTGCGACACCGGCCGCCGCCCAGGTGACCAGGCGTGCCAGCGGGCGCATCCCGAGTTGCTCGGCCATCGCCCGGCTGGTCACCAGGCAGGCTGCGGCGCCGTCGTTCTGGCCGCTGGCATTGCCCGCGGTGACGGTGGCGTCGGGGTCGTCGGCGGCCATCACCGGACGCAGCCGGGCCAGTGACTCCACGGTCGCATCGGGACGCGGATGCTCGTCGCGGTCGATGATCTCGGGGTCGCCCTTGCGTCGCGGGACCGACACCGGCACGATCTCGTCGGCGAAACGTCCCCCGTCGGTCGCGGCCACGGCGCGGCGGTGGGATTCGACGGCCAGTTCGTCCTGCTCCTGACGGCTGATGCCGTAGATGCGCCGCAGGTTCTCGGCGGTCTCGAGCATGCCGCCGGGCACCGGGTGGTTGCGGCCACCGGCGGTGACACGGCCACGCGCGAGCCGGTCGTGCAGTGCCGCGGGCCGGCCCTTGGCGCCCCATCGCATGGATTCGGTGTAGTACTCGGCGCGGCTCATCGACTCCACCCCGCCGGCGATCACCACGTCGGCGACGCCGGTCTGTACGCGCATCGCGGCGTCGAGCACCGCCTGCAGCCCCGACCCGCAGCGCCGGTCGAGTTGCAGGCCGGGAACGGTCACCGGCAGTCCGGCGTCCAGCGCGGCGACCCGGCCGATCGCCGGGGCCTCACCGTTCGGATAGCACTGGCCGAAGATGACATCGTCGATGGACTCCGCGTCGATCTCGGTGCGCGCGAGCAATTCGGTGATCACCCCGGCGGCGAGGTCGGCGGCGGGGACGTCGACGAAGACACCGCCGTACCGGCCGACCGGCGTCCGCAGCGGTTCACAGATCACGACATCCTGTAGGTCAGACACGACGATGGTCCCTTTCTGAATCGGCCCACCGCTGCGCCCAGACGCGCAGCTCGGCGGCCTTGATCTTGCTACCGTTTCCGCCCACGGTGGTCGGCATCGCCTCGATCACGTGCACCGTGGTGGGCACCTTGAACGCGGCCAGGCTCGTGCGACACCAGTCCTTCAGCACGGCGGCGTCCACCGGCTCGGCCGTACCGCCACTCACGGCGACCTCGTCGAGCACCACGAATCCCACGGCGACGGTGTGGCCGTCGTCGGCCGTCGTACCGACCACCTTGGCGGTCGCGACCGCGGGATGCTCGGCGAGGCGATGCTCGATCTCGGCCGGGTCGACGAGAAAACCGCGCAGCCGCAGGGCATCTCCCATCCGGCAGACATAGGTGTATCCGCCGTCGCCGGTGGCCACACCCAGATCACCGCTGCGGAACCAGCCGTCGGCGGTGAACGAATCCTGTGCGGCCGCTGCGTTTCCCAGATAGGCGTCGACGACATTGGTTCCGCGGAACTGCAGTTCGCCCTGTACGCCGGTGTCGACCTCGGTGTGGTCGAACGGGTCGGCGATCCGCACCTGCACCGCATCCGAGACCGGGCGTCCCCCACCGTTCCACCTGAGGGCCTCGGGATCGGTGTCGGCCCAGAGCAATGCCAGTGCGAACACCTCCGACGATCCGAAGACCCCGGTGGTGTGGGTGCCGAACTCGGTGCGGGCCCAGTCGGCGATCGCCTGGGACCGGCCGAGGAAGTCGGCGATCCCGATCCACCGCAATGCACTGAGATCGGCGCGCTCGCCGCCGTGCCAGGTGTCGTACAGACGCCCGAACAGGTCGTCGCCGCCGACGGCGTGGGTCACCCCGAGTCGCGCCATCCGCGCCAGGGTGCCCGCGGCGTCGAACACCGGCTCCATCAGCAGGCCCGCACCCCCGGCGAGACCGGCCAGCGCGGTGCTGAACCCGAACACCCCGGACACCGGCAGCACGCACAGCACCACGTCACCGGGGCCGATGCCCATCACGGCGGCGTCGGCACGGGCGTGGTCGACGACCGCCGAATCCCGGTGGGCGGCAAGCTTGGGCGTACCGGTGGAGCCCGACGTCGTGAAGGCCACGGCGAGGGCGTCATCGGCCCGGTCGTCGATCCCGGCGGCGGTGAGCACCGCGACATCGCCGACGTCGGGAACGCGCAGGCCCTCGGTGCCGCCGTGTCCGGCGATCCAGGTGCCCGAGCCGAGGTCGGGAGCCGGTACGGGATCGCCGGCGGCGCCCGGCCCGGCGACCGCGGCGACGATCGGTGGTGTCACCTCCGCCGATGCGGCGGCGTCGACGAGGATCCCGGTGAGGTCGAGTCCGTGGAAGTCGGTGGCCAGACCCACCACGACGGGCCGGGCGGCCACCAGGATGTGACGCACCTCCCCGACGTTGTAGCGGGTGTTGATGCCGATCACGTGGGCGCCGAGCGCGGCGGCGGCGAACTGCCACACCAGGGCGTCGGACCAGTTGGGGATCAGCACCGCGACGCAGTGTCCGCGGCGCACCCCCACCGCACGCAGTTCTTGGGCGAGGACCTCGGCGCGGTGTGCGAGCCGCCCGCGGGTGACCGGGACCGGCCGGCCGTCGACGACGTCGTAGACGGCCACCGCGTCGGGATCGGCCGACACCAGGTCGGCGCCGAGCGCACCGAGCGCCGACGCGTCCAGGGTGACACTCATGCCGACACCTCCGTCTTCTCCGGATCGGCTGCGGTCGACCGCAGTTCGTCGATCCATCCGGCGGCCAGGCCGGCGAAGTCGGCGATCTCCTCCATCGGGTAGTGGCCGATCCCGGGCAGGGCCGTGAAGGTCACGGCACGCCGGTCTGCGGCCGGGCCCGACGATGCGAGGCCCGCCGCCCGTCGGCGGACCCGCTCGACGTCGATCCACGGGTCGTCGACACCGCAGACCAGATGGATCGGGCAGGTCCGGTCGGCCAGCCGGTGACGCACGTCGTGGGTACCCCAGCCGATCAGGTCCGACGACGAGATCTCCGGGTCCTCCCGTTTGTGCATGAGTCCGATGAGGTGGGCGGTCTCCTTCGGCACCGACCGGCCCACCGAGGCGAGGGTGCCCAGGTAGGTGCGTTCGGCGCGCGACGGTCCGGCGACGTCCTCGAGTTCGCGGCGCAATCCGTTGACGTTGACCGCGCCGGGTGCGGCGTCGGCGGCCATGGCGAGCGCCCCGGCGAGCGGGGTGTCGGGCCGGCAGGCGAGTTCGAGGGTGAGCTTCCCGCCGATCGAGCAGCCCAGGACGTAGGGGCGCTCGACGCCGAGCACCTCGAGGACCTCCACCAGCCAGTCACCGTAGGTGACCAGGTCGGTGACCGGTCCTCCGACCGCGGGCTCGGAGCGGCCGTGTCCGGGCAGGTCCGGGACGATCACCCGGTAGCCGCGGGCGGCGAGGGCGCGGGCGGCGTGACGCCACTGCACCCCGCTCTGGCCTGCGGTGTGGATACACAGGACGGTACCGAGGCCCGCGCCGGCGGGGCCGTGCGCGGCCGGGAGATGGATCTCGACGAAGCCGGTGGACCCGCCGATCTCGAGATAGCGTGCCTCGATCATGCCGACACCTCCCGTGCGATCGCACGGGCGTGGCCGACGATCATGTCGAGCGGCTTGGTGAGCCGCAGGTACTCGTATCCGTCTCCGGAGCTGCTGAACTCGCCGCGGATCGCGCGGCGCATGAAGTCGTTGTCGGCGTCGGACACCAGATCGACCCAGGCACGGCCGGAGGCGATGAAGGTGAACGTCGCGCCGTGCGGGCAGCGGCGGGTGACGTCGATGATGCGTCCCTTGTAGATCCGCAGCTGGATCTCGCGCTCGTCGCACCGCAGGCCGATCGCGCCGTCCCAGGTGGACAGCGAGGCGACGAAGGCGTCGTCGGCGGCCAGGCGGACACCGATCAGCTCAGCCCATTCCGGCGAGCAGAAGTTCAGCGCCGCAATGGGTTCCAGAGCATCGGACAGCTGCCAGACCTCGGTGCCCCGCTCGCACACCGCGCCGGCGGCGTCGGTGACGACGATGTCGCGGTGCACGGTGGCGGCGGTGACGCGGGTGATCACCGCATCCGACCACCGTGGTCCGGTCCCGCCGGCCGGTCCCTCGACCTGCCAGGAGGAGCCGATCCGGACCGCACCGGGCACCGGGGCCTGGGCGAGCGGATCGAGGTCACGACGCCAGTCGGTGTGGTCGCCGACCCGCACCGTCCGGGCACCGGCCACGGTCACGGCGGTACTCATGCGGCCGGCCCCCGGCCCAGGAGCTCGTCGGAGATGATGCGCATCTGGATCTCACTGGTCCCTTCGAAGATCTTGGTCAGGCGTGCGTCACGCCAGTGGCGCTCGACCTGGAAATCGGTGGTGTAGCCGGCGCCGCCGTGGATCTGGACCGCCTCGCTGGTCACGCGTTCGGCCATCTCGGTGGCGACGAGTTTGCACATCGACGCCTCCAGCGAGCAGCGGCGACCGGTGTCGATGTCGGTGGCGACGGAGTACATGAGCTGGCGGGCGGCCTCGATGTCGGCGGCCATCTTGGCGACCTTGAACCGCAGGTGCTGGAAGTCGGCGAGCTCGTGGCCGAACTGCCGACGGGTGTGCAGGTAGGCGATGGAGTCCTCGAGGGCGGCGCGCGCGAGTCCGATGGCGCGGGCCGCGGTATGTGCCCGGCCCACCTCCAGACCGCTGACGGCGAGGTAGAAACCCTTGCCCTCTTCACCGAGCATGCGGTCGGCGGGAATCCGGAAGTCCTCGAAGGACAGCTCCCACGTGCTCCAGCCGAAGTAGCCGATCTTGCGGACCTTGGTTCCCGAGATGCCCTCGGGGAACACGCCGCGTTCCTTCTCCACGAGGAATGTGCTGATGCCGCGGTGCGGCTTGGCCGGGTCCTTGTTCGGGTCGGTGCGGACGAACAGCACCAGGTAGTCGGCCTCATCGGCGTAGGTGCACCACATCTTGGTGCCGTTGACCACCCACTCGTCGCCCTCCCGGGTCGCCCGGCAGGAGATGTTGGCGACGTCGGAACCCGCCTCGGCCTCCGACAGCGCGTAGGCGCCGAGGTACTCACCGCGGGCCACCCGCGGCAGCAGTGCCGCCTCCTGCTCCGGGGTGAAGCCGCCGCCCATCCCGTTGCCACGGGCCAGCAAGCCGGACACACTCATCCAGGCGCGTGAGAGTTCTTCGGCGACAAGGCAATACTCGAACACACCGAGGCCGAGGCCACCGAACTCCTCGGGGATCATGATCCCGAAGAAGCCGACCTCGGCCATCGCCTTCTTGAGTGCGTCGGGGATGGTGCCCTGCACCGGGTCCAGCTCGTTGGCGACGGGCAGGACCTGGGTCATGGCGAACTCCCGGGCCAGATCGCGGATGGCGATGCGCTCCTCGGTGAGGTAGCGGGGGCTGTCGGTACGCGGCTGCGACGGTCGGTGGGTCATATGAGCTCCTGGACGATCTGCGGATCAGCGCGCTCGATCACCGGAATGTGATTAACAAGCGTTCACCCAGTACAGCATGTCCCCGGCCCGAGGTCAACGGGTGATCTCGGCCCCCGCCGGCCGGAAGCCCATCAGGTTCAGCGCGAAGTCGCCGTAGTCGTCGGCCACCTCACGGGCGGACAGCGGGCCGTCCGGACGGAACCAGAGCGGGATACCCGAGCACATCGTCAACACCGCCGTGACCGCCTCCGACACCCTGCCGACAGAGAACACTCCCTGTTCAGAGCCCTTGGTGGCGATCTCGACGAACAGCTGTTCCTGCGCATCACGGGACCCGACGACGCGCTTGCGGTCGATCTCGTCGAGATAGCGGAGTTCGGTGTTGGCCACCAGGCACTCGCGCGGATGCGTCGCCACGAAGTGCGCATGTGCGGCGACCGCCAGACGCCATCGCTCGGCGGGATCGGCCCCCGCCTTCCGCAGGGCGTTGCGGGTGGCGGTGAACTGCTCGTCACTGGCCACCCGGAGGATCTCGACGAGGAGTGCCGACTTGTTCTCGAAATGGTTGTAGACATTGGCAGCGCTACAACCTGCGATTTTGGCGATGCTCCGCATGTTGGCCCCATGGAATCCGGAGGCGAAGAACTCGTCGAGCGCCGCCTCGACGATCCGGTCTCGCACCGACATCTGCGCGCTCGACGATCGACTGTTCATGTACCGAAGCGTAGGTACCACGACCCCCACCTGCAAGAACGGCTCCATCTGTGGGCATTGACCCAGGACGGTTCGGCGGACTATGGTCTCAATCACATGAACGCTCGTTAACCCCTCCCCAACCCTTCGGAGGACCTCATGTCCCATCCCCCCGCTTCCCCTCTCACCGAGAGCACGCCGGCCACACCTCTGACGCCGTCGACACTCGATCGGCTGACCCGTCTCGAAGACCTCGAGCAGATCCGTTCCCTGGACGCCCGCTACTGCCGTCACCTCGACGACGGCGACTGGGACGCCCTGCTAGACCTGTTCACCGAGGACGGCGAGTTCGACGGACTCGGTCACCCCCGCGGCAAGGCCGAGTTGCGCACCTTCTTCGCCGGTCTCGCCGCAGGTGGCCTGACCGCGTTCTGGCACTTCATCACCAATCTCGACATCGAACTCGACGGCGACACCGCCACCGTGCACTCGTTTCTCTGGCAGCCCTGCGTCACCGACGGCACCGCCTCGATCGCGGCGGGCCGCTACACCGACCAGGTGGTCAAGGTCGACGGCGTGTGGCGTTACCGCGTCAAGCAGGTCCGGTTCCATTTCTTCGGCCCGCTCGCCGACGGCTGGGACGAGAACCTCTTCGCCCTGGACACGGCCCGACGTGCGGCGGTGCGGCCATGATCGACCTGACCGTCACCTCCCCCACCTCGTGGAGCAGCGTCCTGGCCCTCCCCGAGGTGACCGAGCTCCGCCGGCGCCGCAGCCGGGTCACCGCACTGATGAGTGTGCTCACCATCGCCCTGTTCAGCGGTTTCGTCGTCGGCTTCGCCGGCTTCCCGGATGTGCTCGGCAGCGTCGAGATCCTCGACGTCCCGCTGTCGCTGTGGGTGGTGCTGTCGCAGTTCGTCGGCACCTGGGTGCTGGTGTTCTGCTACTTCCGGCTGGCCCGGACCTACATCCAACCGGCCGCCGACGCCGCCCTGGCCGCGGTGTCGGCCGCGTCCGAGAGCAAGGAGACCGCCCGATGACCCACGGCACCGACCATCTCGCCATCGCCATCTGCGTCGCGGTCATCGCACTGACGCTGTGGGTGACCTTCGCCGTCGCCCGCCGGTCCCGCAGTGCCGACGGCTTCTTCGCCGCAGGCCGCTCGATCGGCAGCTGGCAGAACGGCTTTGCCATCTCCGGCGAGTTCATCTCCGCCGGCAGCTTCCTCGGCACCACCGGCCTGATCTTCTATCAGGGTGTCGACGGCACCGTGATCCTGTTCGCGTCGGTGATCTCGTTCCTCCCGGTACTGTTCCTGCTGGCCGAGAAGATGCGCAACATCGGCAAGTACACGATCGCCGACGTGCTGGTGTTCCGCTCCGGGTCACGCCGCGTGCGGGTGGCCGTCGCGCTGAGCACCCTGGCCACGTGCACCTTTGTGCTCCTGGCCCAGATGGTCGCCGCCGGAACACTTCTCGAGTCCGTCGCGGGTATCCCGTTCTGGGTGTCGGTGCTCGTGGCCGGCCTGCTGATGGCGGTCTACGTCTTCGTCGGCGGCATGCTGGCCACCGCCTGGGTGCAGGTGATCAAGTCGTCGATCCTGGCGATCCTGGCGATCATCATCGGCGTGGGCGTGCTGTCGAAGTTCGGCTTCAGCTTCCCGCTCCTGCTCGACTCGGCCACCCACAATGCCGCGGCCGGCGACGCGATCCTGAGTCCGGGACAGATCTTCGGCTCCGGCGGGCCGGTCAACCTGGTCTCCTATGCCCTCACCTTCGCCCTGGGCACCGCGGGGATGGCCCACATCCTGATCCGCTTCTTCACCGTCCCGGAGGCCGCCACCGCACGCCGGTCCCTCGGCTGGACGGTGGCGCTGTGCAGCATGTTCTACCTGATCGTCGTCGTGATGGGTTTCGGTGCGGCAGCACTGCTGGGCGCCAACGGTTCCGAGCGGGTCGGCACGTCGGGCAATCTCGCCGCGCCCGCGCTGGTCACCGACCTCGGCGGTGGCGCCGGGACGATCGGCGGGTCGCTGGCGCTGGCGATGGTGTCGGCGGTTGCCTTCGCCTCGATCATCGCCGTCGTCGCCGGGGTGGTGATCTCGGCGGCGGGCACCTTCGCCCGCGATGTGTGGCCCACCGTCACCCGGGCCCCGGCCGGTGAGGTCGACGACCAGTCGCAGGCCGTCGTCGCCCGCTACGGTGCGGTGGTGTTCAGCCTGATCGCGATCGCGCTGACGATGGTCATCGGCGACGACACCAACATCACCTACTTCATGGGGATGGCGTTCATGGTGGCCGCGAGCGCCCATCTCCCGGCGCTGGTGCTGAGTCTCAACTGGCGGGGTTTCACCGCCACCGGGGCGATGTACGGCATCCTCGTCGGCCTGTCGTCGACGATCATCACGCTGATGCTGACCCCGGCCCTGTGGCCGGGTTCGGGCCCGGCGCCGCTGACCATCCAGCTGCCGGTGGTGATCACCCTGCCGTTGAGCCTGATCGCCTGCGTCGTCGGCTCGCTGCTGAGCCGGCCCGACCGGACCGGCGCCGCCGATGCGGACGAGAAGTTCGCGGAGATGATCGTGCGCTCGGAGACCGGTCTGGGTGCCGAGGTCGCCTCGGCACACTGATCCCGACCCCCTTCCCGCCGATCCGCGAGGTCGCGGCTGGTGCCCCGAGCACCGGCCGTGACCTCGCTTTGTGCTTTCCCGACACCGAGATGTCCGCCGGATCCCCGACTGTGACCCTTGACACGCCCGGATGGGTGAATGTACGTTCATTCACAGTGAAGCGGTGATCACACCGTCCGTCGATTCACCAAGGGAGCACGTCATGAACCCCACCTACGAAGACATCGACTACACCGTCGAGGGCCCGACCGCGATCATCACGATGAACCGCCCGCAGCGGTACAACGCGTTCCGCGCGAAGACCGTCGAGGAGATGATCAACGCCTTCCGCCGCGCCTGGGCCGACCAGCAGGTGCAGGTGGTGATCCTCACCGGCGCCGGCGAGAAGGCATTCTGCACCGGTGGGGACGTCAAGCAGCGCGCCGAGACCGGCGACTACGGCCCCAGCGAGAGCGGCATGTTCGAGATCGGCAACCTGCACAAGACGATTCGCGACATCCCCAAGCCGGTCATCGCCGCGGTCAACGGTCTGGCCATCGGTGGCGGACACGTCCTGCACGTGCTCTGCGACCTGACCATCGCCGCCGACACCGCACGCTTCGGCCAGTCCGGCCCCAAGGTCGGCTCCTTCGATGCCGGCTTCGGCTCGGCCTTCCTCGCCCGGATCGTCGGCGAGAAGCGCGCCCGTGAGATCTGGTACCTGTGCCGCCAGTACGACGCCGAGACCGCCGAGCGCTGGGGCCTGGTCAACTGGGTCGTCCCGGCCGCCGACCTGCTCGACGAGGCCAAGAAGATCGCCGCCGAGATCGCCGAGAAGTCGCCGACCGCGATCCGCTTCCTCAAGCAGAGCTTCAACGCCGACACCGACCACCAGGCGGGCCTGTCCAACCTCGCGATGAGCGCCCTGGACCTGTTCACCCACCACACCGCCGAGGGCGCCGAGGGTGCCACCGCATTCGCCGAGAAGCGGATGCCGGAATTCAACAAGTACGCCGCCATCTGAGTCGTCTGACGCCGAGAGGACACCGAAACACCATGATCACCAACAGCATCGCCGTCGTCACCGGAGCCGGATCGGGTATCGGCAAGTCGATCGCCGAGGCCTTCGCCGCCCAGGGCGTCACCGTCGTCGCCGCCGACCTCGACCTCGACGCCGCCAAGCGCACCGCCGAGGGCACCGCGAACATCGTCCCGATGAAGGTCGACGTCGCCGACCGTGCCGCCGTCGACGCCCTGCGTGACGCGGTGAACGCCGAGGTCGGTGTCCCCGACATCCTGGTCAACGCCGCCGGCTGGGACCGCACCGACCAGTTCCTCAATGCGACCCCCGAGTTCGCCGAGAAGGTCGTGGCGATCAACTACCTCGGCCCGGTCCACATGGCCAGCGCCTTCTTGCCCGGCATGGTCGAGGCCGCCAAGTCCGAGGGCTGGCAGGGTGGCCGCGTGATCAACCTCGCCTCGGATGCCGGCCGCGTCGGTTCGGCCGGCGAGAGCATCTACGCCGGCGCCAAGGGCGGCGTGATCGCACTGAGCAAGTCGCTGGCCCGCGAGATGGCCCGCTACCAGATCACCGTCAACGCGGTGTGCCCCGGCCCCACCGACACCCCGCTGTTCCAGGCGCAGCCGGACAAGCTGAAAGAGGCTCTGGTCAAGGCGATCCCGTTCCGCCGCCTGGCCCGGCCCGACGAGGTCGCCGCGCCCGTCCTGTTCTTCGCCTCCCCCGCGGCGTCGTTCATCACCGGACAGGTGATCAGCGTCAGCGGCGGACTCACCATGGCCGGCTGAGCGGCCCCACCCCCGAGTGACCACCGGAGATCCCGACATGACCATCGCCTCGCCTCGTTCCGAGACTCCCTACGTCTACGACGCCCATCAGTACCGGTCGTTCTTCGAGCACGAGTTCACCTACCTGAACGGCTTCCGCCGCAACGTGTCCCGGTATGCCGGCACGGTGGCGATGATCGACCCGACCACCGACACCGAATGGACCTACGGCCGGCTCGGTGCCGCCGTCGACGCCCTCGCCGCAGGCCTGGCCGGCCGCGGTGTGGCACCCGGCGACGTGGTGGCCTACCAGCTGCTCAACGGTCCGGAGTTCGCCCAGCTGTACCTGGCCACCCAGGCGGCCGGTGCGGTCGGGTCACCGGTGAACTTCCGCCTCGCCGCCGGCGAGACCGCGGTGATCCTCGATGTCAGCCGCCCCAAGGTGTACGTCTACGACACCGAGTTCACCCCGATGGTCACCGACGCGATCGCCCGCGCCGACCACACCCCCGAGGTGCTGGTCGGCGTGGGTGCGGGCCCGCTGGTCGACGGCGCGGTCTCGATCCGCTTCGCCGATCTGCCCTCGGATTCGGCTCCGCCCCAGGTCGATCGCGGCGTGTTCGACGAGACCACCCGTCTCTACACCTCGGGCACCACCGGGATGCCCAAGGCCGTACCGATGAACAGCGCGATCGAGATCTTCTCCGCGCACGACGTCATCATGCATTTCCCGCTCTCCCCCGAGGACCGCACCCTCAACATGACGCCGTGGTTCCACCGCGGCGGATTGTACTGTGCCGGACCCAATCCCACGTTCTACCTGGGGTCGGCCCTGGTCCCGATGCGGACCTTCGACCCGGAGCTGACCCTCGACTGGGTGGAGAAGTACCGGCTGACCTTCCTGATCGGCGCGCCCACCAACCTCGCCATGCTGACCGCCGCCCAGGTCGCCCGGCCCCGTGATCTGTCGAGTCTGCGGGGCATCGTCACGATGGGCGCCCCACTCGAGCGCGAGGCCGCCCTGCGCTACCAGGAGGTCCTCACGCCGCGGATCTTCAACGGCTACGGCAGCACCGAGGGATTCTGGAACACCTTCCTGCGCCCGGTGGATCTGCCCGACCATGCCGGAACGGCCGGCCGTGCCTGCATCGACGACGACGTCCGCGTGGTCAAGGTGCACGACGACGGCCACCTCGCCTCCCCCGACGAGGTCGTCGCCCGCGACGGCTCCGAGGTCGGCGAGGTGATCATCCGATCCCCCAAATGCGCAGCCGCATATTATGATTCGCCGGCTCAGGAGAAGGCCAAGTACAACGGCAGCTGGCTGCACATCGGCGACCTGGCCACCTGGGACGCCCAGGAGTTCGTCACCATCGTCGGCCGCAAGGACGACATGCTGATCTCCGGTGGCGAGAACGTGCACCCGGTACAGGTGGAGGAGGCGCTCAACAGCCATCCCGACGTCGCCGACTCCCTGGTGGTGGGTGTCCCCGACGAGCGGTGGGGGCAGGTCGTCGTCGCCTACGTCCTGGCCGCCGACGGCACCACCCCGACCGCCGAGGAACTCGACGAGTTCTGCCGAGACCACCCGATGCTCTCGCAGTTCAAACGGCCCCGCGCCTACCGGATCGTCGACTCCCTGCCGGTGTCGGCGACCGGAAAGAAGCTGCACTACAAGGCAACCGAATCCGCCGCGGCCGAGATGTCCGACGGCCGGTTCATCGCACCCCGCAAGCCCCAAGGAACACAATCATGAGCACCCAGACCGCCCTGCCGGCATTCTCGGCGACCGATCCCCTCAACATCGACCTCGGCTACAGCGACGACGAACTCGCCGTGCGCGACTCGGTCCGCGGCTTCCTCACCGAGCACGTCACCCCGCAGGTCGCGGACTGGTTCGAGCAGGGTTCCATCCCGATCGCGCGCGACCTGATGAAGCAGTTCGGTGACCTCGGTGTCCTGGGCATGCACCTCGACGGCTACGGCTGCGGCGGATCGAGTGCGGTGCACTACGGTCTGGCCTGCCTCGAACTCGAGGCCTCCGACTCCGGCATCCGCTCGATGGTGTCGGTGCAGGGGTCGCTGGCGATGTTCTCGATCTACAACAACGGCTCGGAGGAACAGAAGCAGCACTGGCTTCCGGGGATGGCGGCCGGCACCACCATCGGATGCTTCGGCCTGACCGAACCCGACGCGGGCAGCGACCCGGCGTCGATGAAGACCCGTGCCCGCCGCGACGGCTCCGACTGGATCCTCGACGGCCGCAAGATGTGGATCACCAACTCCCCCATCGCCGACGTGGCCGTCGTCTGGGCCCGCACCGACGAGGGCATCCGCGGCTTCATCGTGCCCACCGACACCCCCGGGGTGACCACCCCGGAGATCAAGCACAAGCTCTCGCTTCGCGCCTCGACCACCGGTGAGATCGTGCTCGACGGCGTCCGGCTGCCCGCGGATGCGATGATGCCCGGCGGCGTCGACGGGAACGGCCGGAACTCGTACGGCGGCACCGGGATCAAGGCGCCGCTGGCAAGTCTGTCGGAGGCCCGCTACGGCATCCTCTGGGGTGCGGTCGGTGCGGCCCGCTCGGCATGGGTCGCCGCCGTCGACTACGCCAAGGCCCGCACCCAGTTCGGCCGCCCGCTCGCCGGTTTCCAGCTGACCCAGGCCAAGATCGCCGACATGGGTGTGGAACTGCAGAAGGCCAACCTGCTGGCCTATCATCTGGGACGGCTGAAGGACACCGTGGGCCTGCGCCCCGACCAGGTGAGCTTCGGCAAGCTCAACAACACCCGGGAGGCCATCGAGATCTGCCGCACTTCGCGAACCATCCTGGGCGGCAACGGTATCTCGCTGGAGTTCCCGGTGATCCGGCACATGGTGAACCTCGAGTCGGTGCTGACCTACGAGGGCACCCCGGAGATGCACCAGCTCGTCCTCGGCCAGGCGTTCACCGGCGAGAACGCCTTCCGCTGAACCGGATCGGCCACGCCGCTCCTCTCATCACCGACCCGCGAGACCACAGGGACACACCATGAGCGCACTCACCCACGACATCGAGCACCGTCAGTTCCGCGACACCGTCACGAAGTTCGTCGCCGACCAGATCACCCCGCACCACGAGGAGTGGGAGCACGCCGGGCTGTGGGAGCGCAGCCTGTTCACCGAGGCGGGTGAGAACGGCCTGCTCGGCTTCCCGGTACCCGAGGAGTTCGGCGGCCCCGGCGTCGACGACTTCCGGTATCACGCGATCGTGATCGAGGAGACCGCCCGCACCGGTGCGGCCGCCGAGGCGATCGCCTTCTCGCTGCAGAACGACGTCGTCCTGCCGTACCTCACCGAGATGACCGACGACGAGCAGAAGGCGCGCTGGCTGCCCGGTGTGGTCAGCGGCGAGACGGTGCTCGGTATCGCGATGACCGAGCCGGGCGCCGGGTCCGATCTCACCGGTATCCGCACCTCGGCGGTCCGCGACGGCGACCACTACGTCGTCAACGGCTCCAAGACGTTCATCTCCAACGGCCGCAACGGCGACCTGTTCGTCGTCGCCACCCGCACCGGCCCGGAGAAGCACAAGGGTCTGACCCTGTTCGTCGTGGAGGCCGACACCCCCGGCTTCGTGCGCGGCCGCAAGCTCGACAAGATCGGCCTGCACGCCCAGGACACCAGCGAACTGGCCTTCGAGGACATGCGGGTGCCGGTGGCCAACCGGCTCGGCGAGGAGGGGCAGGGCTTCTACCAGCTGGTACACAACCTGCCGCAGGAACGGTTGTCGCTGGCCATCGGGGCCGTCGCCGCCGCCGAGGGCACCTTTGCCCGCACCCTGGAGTACGTGCAGGAACGCACCGCCTTCGGGTCACCGGTGTCGTCGTTCCAGAACACCCAGTTCGTGCTCGCCGAGCTGGCCACCGAACTGGACCTGGCGCGCACCTTCCTCGACGACTGCATCGCCGAACACGTCGCCGGTGAACTGACCGCGGCCCGCGCGGCCCGGCTCAAGTGGTGGGCCACCGAGTTGCAGGTCCGCACCGCCGACCGCTGTCTGCAGCTGCACGGCGGATACGGCTACATGCGGGAGTACCCGGTGTCGCGGGCGTTCATCGATGCCCGCATCCAGACGATCTACGGCGGGACCACCGAGATCATGAAGACGATCATCGCGAAAGACCTGGGAATCTGACCACTAGACTCCAGGAGTTCACCCGAATCGAGGAGGAGTGGTGGCAAAGGCGGCAGCAGCACGCACCGGCGTGGACGGCACGAGCAGCGTCGAGGACGCGGTGCGGGCGGTACGGATCTCCTCGCGGCGCCGTCAACTGCTCGACGCCGCGGTCGCGGTGATGGAACGCACCGGGTTCCACCAGATGTCGATGCAGGCACTCGCCGAGGAGGCGGGCGTCAGCGTCGGACTGTTCTACAAGTACTTCGGGAACAAGGAGGACATCCTCCTGGCCGCGATCGTGGACATCCTCGAGAAGTTCCGCGATCAGCTCCAGCCGGCCATGGACCTCGCCGGGGACGACCCGGTGGAGCAGCTGATCGCCGGCTTCCGTCAGTACGCGCGGATCGTCGACGAGAACCGGGATGCGGTGGTGCTCACCTATCGGGAGAGCCGCACGCTCGACGCCGGGGGCCGCGAACGGATCAAACAGCTCGAGGTGGAGACGGCCGGGCCGATGCGCGAGGCGATCCTCGCCGCGGTCGACGCCGGGCTGATCCGCGCCGACGTCGAGGCCGACCTCGCCGTCTTCGACCTGATGATGCTGGCCCACGGATGGGCGCTCAAGCAGTGGCATTTCGGTGCCGAATTCGGCTTCGACGCCTACGTCGAGGCGCAGTTGCGAATGGCGTTGCCCGCGATGGTGATACCCGAACGACTCGCCGGATATCTAGCCGAAATCTGAGTTCCCGCGCCGCCCGCCGGGCACCCCCGGGTGATCGGTCGGGCGGCGAAACGGCTTGAGCCGCAGGATGTGCCGTAACACGAAGGCGAGTACCGGCCGGGCGATCGGTACGCACCAGCGCCACGGCAACCAGCCCACCCAGCGCGGCGACCCGGCGATCTCCCACCGCACCGTGACGGTGCGCGGACGCGGCCCGTCGACGATGGTGAACCGCCCGGCGAAGTCCGCGATGGCCCACGGCACCGAGATCCCCGTACCGGCCAGGGTCAGCCGCTCGCCGGGGATCACGCCGATCACCCGCTGCGCCACCGACAGGATCGTGCCCGACATGGTCCGCCCGGCACCGACGACCGGTTCACTTCGGTCGGCCGCATCGGTCCATGTCGGCCCCGCCAGCAGGGGCAGCGACGACAGATACCGGACCTGCGTCAACCGCGACCACACCTCCCCGCGCGACAGCGGCGTGGTGCATTCCAGCACGATGGCGAACGACGCGGTCTTCTCGATGTAGCGGTCGACATCGGCCAGGCGCATCTCCCGTACCGCGAACCGGTCGGGGCGCGTCGCCAGTCCGTAGGCGACGATCCCGCCCACCACGGCGAGCACGCCGATGACGAGAACCGCCCCGACCACGATTCCCGCCACCGCCGCACCGCTCATCTCGTCCCCCGACCACACTCGGTGCACGCCACCCCGCGTAGACGTACATCAAATATGAAATATGACCATACGCGGGCGCACTTCACCCTGTCCGGCATTCACGCAGAAGTCGCCGGACAGGGGTCGCCGACGGGGTGCCGATCAGCGGTAGCGGGTGGACCCGTCCGGCGGCGCGGTGGTGCTGATCAGCTTGGCGAAGCAGTGGTCGCCGTCGAAGCCCTGCTGCACACACCAGGCATTGGCCTGGTCGGGGCCCGGGAACGTCGGTGTCGCGACCGTCACCCACCAACCGCGGTAGTTGAACACGCTCCACTCGTCGCTGTAGAGCAGCCGCGCATCACCGAAGCGCAGGCGGTTGGCCAGGAACTCGTCGAGGATCGCCTGGTTGTCCCAGGTCTTGCCGTCGGCGACCAGCCCCGGCCGCTTGGACGACAGCTGCGCCACCCACCGGTTGTTCAGGTTGGCCAGGATGAACGCGCGGTCGGAATCGGCCTGTGCGCGCAAGGCGTTGCCGGTGGTCGCCGAGACGTCGACACCCGGCGGGATCACCGCCCCGGTCGCGGTCTGCGGCGCGGCGGTCGACCCGTCCGCCGGGGCGGGCAGCGTGTCGGTGGTCGGCGGACCCGGAACGCAGTCGACGACGATCGGACCGGCCGAGGTGCTCCCGGCGGCGCCACCGACCGACCCGAGGGTGTCCGGCGTGCGGAAGAACGACCCCGGCGGATACGTCAGGTCCAGGGTGATCCCGGAACCGGCGTCGGAGGACCCGACGGCGAGCGGCGATGAGCTGAAGTCGAAGTCACCGGAGGCGATCAGTCCGCTCGGATCACTGATGCTGATCCGGGTCTTGTTGCCCGACAACACGTCTCCACTCGGGCAGGTGGCGACCACCTTCATCGTCACCACCAGCCCGGCCGGGGTGGTGACGAACTTGTCGGGGACGAATCGCGGCGGGGTGCCGCAGCGGGTCACATAACCCGCCGGTGCCTCGATCGGTGCCGGCGGTGCCCCGGGTGCCACCGCGTCGCCGCCGGTGGGTGCGAAGGCGGTGATCGCCGTGCCGGTGACGGTGACCAGTCGGCCGCCGACCGCGAGGACCAGTGGTGCCTGCCCGTCGCCGAGCTGCGCTCCCGGGATGTTCCATTGCGGCGCACCGGACTCGAGGTCGACGGCGGTCAGGGCACCGCCCTCACCACCCACCAGGATCCGGGTGCCGTCGGTCACCGCCACGTCGTCGGCGTAGCCCGACGTCTCGACCGGCAGCGACCACCGGACGACGCCGGTGGCGGTGTCGGCGGCGATCATCTGGCCGCCCGCGCCGATCGTGACGACCTGGCGGTCGTCGGCGACCGGAACCCTGGCCGAGTAGACGGGCTCGGTGAAGACACCGGTGGCCCAGGAGCTCGTACGGTCGGCGACCGAGACCAGTTTGCCGTCCACCAGGACGGTGTCCCGCAGATCGGGTGCGGCCACCTGCGGGACGCCGAACGTGGCGCCGGGTATCTCACTGACGGTGCCGTCGGGGCGGATCACCGCGATCGGCCCCCGGGTGCCGTTGATCCCGCCGCTGCCGAGCGTGGTGACCAGGGACCCGTCGGCGAGTGTCCCGATCTCGATGCTGCCCGGACGACGCAGGATCTCGCGCCCGTCGACCGCCGAGGCGACGATCACCGATCCCCCGTGTGCGATGGCCACCAGCGCATCGGTCGCGGTGAACGTGTAGCCGTCGCCGCTGCCGCTGCGGTTGGGGATCACGAATTCCTTGGCCCACTCGGTTCCGGTGGGCGTGATCTTCACCAGCCGCACGGAATCGGAGTACGTCTCGTAGACGCGGGTGAACGCGGCCGTTCCGTTGTAGGCGACGCTGAACGCCTGCGGTGAGGGCATCGGCTGCTCGGCGAGCACCGTGCCGTCGGTGGTGTCGAGGAACACCATGTGATCGGCGTCGATGCAGGCGATGCGCCGGTCGACGATGGTGTCGGCACACGCCTTGAACAGCTGCTGCGACGTCCAGTGCGTGCCGGTGGCCGCGTCGACGCCGACGAGGTGGCGACCGGTGGAGGCCGCCGATCCACCGGCGAGCGTCACGACGGTGGTGTCGTCGGCGACCACACCGACGCTGCCGTATGTGGGAAGCGACGAGGTCGGTCCGACGAAGCGTTCACCCCCGAGATCCGACGGCCGCAGCGTCCAGGCCGGTGTGGGCGCCGTCGGGAACGCCCCGGTGAGCTGGCCGGGGAACAGGGCCCGGGTCTCGTCGTCGGAACCCGAACGGCCGTGCTGCCACCACACCAGCCCGCCGACGACGAGGGCCACGACGCACAGCACGGCCACCGCGGCGAGCAGCCATGGGAGCGGCCCTCGTCGGGAGCCCTGCGGGGCTGGGGCTGTGTAGTTGCCGGGCGGGTACCCGGGTCCGGGATACGGGCCGCTCGGATGGTGCGCACCGGTATGGGGACCAGACGGATAAGGCCCAGAAGCGTAGGGCCCAGAAGGATAGGGACCGGAAGAGTAAGGCCCGGAAGCGTGAGGCCCGGAGGGATGGGGCCCGGGCTGGGTGGGCATCGGACCCGGCATCGCCGCCGGGTCGGGGATGGGACGGGCCATGGTCGGGTTGTACGCCGGGTCCGAGCCGATGGTGGTCGGCGGGGCGGGCCGCGCGATGTGGCCGGTCTGGTCGTCTTCCTGGGAATGGTCGTCGCGCGAACCCAAATCGGACATCCCTCAAGTAGAACCGACCTCTGTCCGATGGGTCCATCGTTCGAAGAGACCAAAAATCCACACGCACAGCACCACCCACATCGCGCCGAACGCCCACCCGGCGAGGACGTCGGTGGGCCAGTGCACCGCGAGGTAGATCCGGGTGAGTCCGATCGCGATGGACAGCAGCGGGGCCGCGAGCAGCACCCACCGGTGATCGCGTACCCATCCGCTGACACCGAATGCGACGACGGCCAGCAGGCAGTACACGACCATCGACATCATCGCGTGTCCGGACGGGAAGGAGTAGCTCTCGATGGTCAGGAGCCGGTCGGTGACCGGTGGACGGGTGCGGCCGAAGATGTGTTTGAGCGTCACCATCGCCGCGGAGCCCAGCAGGGCACCTGCGCCGAGCAGCACCGCCATGCCGACCTTCCGCCGGATCAGCAGTGCGGCCACGACGATCAGGCAGATCACGGTCAGGGTGAGGGTGTTGCCCAGCACCGTGACCGCATGGGCGAGCCCGACCCACGGTTCACGCCGGTCGTCGACCACCCAGCCGATCACCTCGTCGTCGAGTCGGAGGTGGGGCAGAGCGAGGACGGTCGGGGTCACGCCCACCAGGGTAGAGACGTCCTGGATCGCCGACCGACCCCACCGGGCCGGGCCACGACTATGTCTGCGACGCGAGGGCGCGGCTGATCACCAGACGCTGGATCTGGTTGGTGCCCTCGAAGATCTGGGTGATCTTGGCCTCGCGCATGTAGCGCTCGACGCGGAAGTCGCGGGTGTAACCGTTGCCGCCGAGTACCTGCACGGCGTCGGTGGTGACCTTCATCGCGGTGTCGGTGGCGATCAGCTTGGCGGTCGCGGCGGCGCGCGAGTAGGGCCGGCCGGCGTCACGACGACGCGCCGCGTCGAGGTAGGTCGCGCGGGCGGAGTCCACCGCCGCCGCCATGTCGGCGAGCAGGAAGCCCAGACCTTGATGGTCGATGATCTTGCGGCCGAAGGTGGTTCGTTCCTGCGCGTACTCGACGGCGGCGTCGAGTGCGGCCTGGGCGAGGCCCGTCGCGACGGCGGCGATCCCGAGCCGGCCGGAATCGAGTGCGGAGAACGCGATCTGGAGGCCCTGGCCCTCGGTGCCGATCAGCCGGCCGGCGTCGATCAGGGCGTCGTCGTAGGTGGCGGCGGTGGTCGGGACCGCGTGCAGACCCATCTTCTCCTCCGGCTTGCCGAAGGTGAGGCCCTCGGTGTCCCGCGGGACGAGCAGACACGAGATGCCCTTGGACCCCTCGCCGGTACGGACGAAGACGTTGTAGACGTCGGCGATCCCGCCGTGGGTGATCCACGCCTTGGTGCCGGTCACCCGGTACCCGCCGTCGGTGGCCTCGGCACGGCAGTTCACGGCAGCCGCGTCGGACCCGGCCTGCGGCTCGGACAGGCTGTAGGCGCCGATCAGGCGACCGTTCAGGAGATCGGGCAGCCACCGCTGCTTCTGCTCCTCGGTGCCGAAGGTGAACAGCGGATGGCAGGCGAGGCCGTGCACGCTGACCGCCACCGCGACCGCCGCCCACCGGGCACCGAGTTCTTCGAGGACCTGCAGGTAGACCTCGTACGGCTGGGCGCCACCGTCCCACTCGACGGGGTACGGCAATCCCAGCAGACCGGCCTCGCCGAGCTCGGCGAACAGGCCGACGGGGTAGGTCTCGTCCTTCTCGTGCTGATCGGCGATGGGGGCGAGCCGCTTGTCGGCGATGTCGCGGGTCAGTGCGATCAGATCGCGGGCCTCGTCACTGGGGAGCAGGCGGTCAACAGGCATGGTCGGCCTTCCGTGGAGTATAGAAACAGTACTCAAGTACCTCGCACAGTACTATTCTTGTCAGGTGAACGAAAGGAGGAGGCCGTGACCCCATCACGCGACGCGGGTTCGCAGCGGGGCGACTTCGCCACCCGCCGACGCGGCGTCCTGTTCGATGCGATGCTCGAGCTCCTGCTCGCCGAGGGGTTCGCACATCTGTCGGTGTCGGATCTCGCGACCCGACTGCGGTGTTCCAAGTCGACGCTCTACACGCTCGCCGACAGCAAGGAGCAACTGGTCACCAGGACCGTCGCGCACTTCTTCCGGACGGCCACCGACCATGTCGAGCAGCGGGTCGGGCAGGCCGGCTCGGCCCGTGAGGCGGTCACCACCTATCTCATCGCCGTCGGCGAGGCCCTGTCCCCCGCGTCCGCGCAGTTCATGTCCGACCTGCATGCCTTTGCCCCCACCCGCGAGCTCTACGAGCGCAACACCGAGGCCGCGGCAGCGCGGGTGCGGGAGCTGATCGCCGCCGGGGTGGCCGCGGGCGACTTCCGCGACGTCGACGCGGCATTCGCCGCCGACCTCGCGGCGACCATGATGGCCCGTATCCAGCGGCGCGAGGTCGCCGCGGCCACCGGCCTCGACGACGCCCGCGCCTACCGCCAGCTGGCGTCGATCCTCACCACCGGTATCGACGCGCGAGCCTGACACGGCCGACATACCCGCCTGCGCCAAGACCTCTGAGGTGGTCGCTGCCCGGCGTCGGCTGCGG
>NZ_BCNF01000061.1 GCF_001485495.1 Gordonia desulfuricans NBRC 100010
AGCCGAACTCGCCACGCAACCACCTCAAGAGTGGCCACCAACATCGTCAGCTCACCAGATTTCGACACGGGTCCTCGCTACGCTCGGTCCCGGCTCAATCACCGATAGAAGACCCAGCCCAATCACCAATGGAAGTTCCGGCTCAATCACCAATAGAAGCCACGGCTCAAACAACCAGTGCCACACGATGGTTGAGCCGACGAGGAGCGCAGCGACGAGACGAGTCGAAACCTCAGACAGCCGAACTCGCCAACGCAACCACCTCAGAGATGGTCACCACCCAGCGCCCGCTACGGAGATTTCGACACGGGTCCTCGCTACGCTCGGTCCCGGCTCAATCACCAATCGAAACCCCGGCTCAATCACCAATGGAAGTTCCGGTTCAAGCACCAATCGAAGCCCCGGGCAGCGACGAGACGAGCCGAAACCTCAGACAGGGGATCAGCTCACCTGTCCGCGGTGGGTGACACCGCGATCGTCGACCCACCAGGCGACGCGCTTCTCGCGGCGGGTGCCGTTGTGTTCGAGGAACACCCAGAGTTCGTCGTGTATGCGCATCGGGCCGGCGACCGCTCCGGCTGCGGCCGACCAGCGAACGGCCTCGGCCGACGTCGTCTCGACCGGCCGTCCTGGCCCTCCCAGGATGACCGTGAACTCCTCACCGGCGGTGGGTAGATCGAGGATCTCGGCGAGCATCGCCGCATCGGCGGCGACGACGGGCAGTCCGGCGATCACGGCCTCGGCGTCGTCGAGGGTCTGCAACCACCACGGCGCGTCGACCACCACGGCGTCGTCGGCCACGCTGCCGGACAATGTCCGGACCGACTGCGGCACGTCGATATCCGCCGGGTCGAGCGCGCCTGACCGGCAGGCGCCGACGATGGCCGCATGGATGCCGACCGCCACGCCGGGGGTGACGTCGCGCCCGTCCTCACCGAGTCGCGCCAGCAGTACCGAGGCGTCGGTCGCCGATTCCGGCGGCAGCGCCCCGAGTGCGGTGGCGAGGTCGTCGGCATGCGGGTGATCGAGCGGATCGAGCACACCGGCGAGGCCGGCGTCCGACGGCGCACGGAACTCGCCGAGCAACGATCCGTCGACCTCGGCGAAGTGCCGCAGCCACCACGGGGTGTAGTCGGCCCGGCCGGTGAAGGCGGGCGCGAGGCGCTCGTCGGTGGCCATCAGGGTCAGCGCGCTCGCCCACCGGTCGGGATCGACGAGGTCGAGATCACGGATGGCACAGAGTGTTTCCGGAGCATCGGGCAGCGACTCCCACCACTGCTCCTCGTCGGGCAGTTCGTGGTCGGGTCCGACCGGCAGCTCGTCGGAGACCAGGGCGAACCCCCATCCGACGCCGAGGCGGCGCAGGACGTCGGCCCCCACCCGCTCGGCCAGCTCGGGGTCGACGATCCCGAACGGGTGGTCGTCGACGAGCACCGACAGCAACGGCGACTCGGCGAGCAGCAGTTCGTCGGCACTGCACAGTTCCCCGTCGGCATCGGGGATCGGCAGGCGTGCGAGCCAGCCCGGAACCGGGGCGTCGGGGTCGGCGGCGAGCAGCGTGAGGACCTCTTCGGCGAGGTCCTCGGCCTCGTCGTCGACGAGGGACTGCAGGACCGGGTCGGCCAGCGCCTCGGCCGGCGACAGCGTCTGCACGCCGAGCCGTTCCAGGAGTGGGTGATCGGCGGCGGGATCGACGGTGGGCACCCATCGCAGCGGGATGCCCACGTCGACCGTCGTGGTGAACAGGCCGCGGGCACCGATGTGCATCCGGGAATCGGATCGCGGGATCGGTAGTGCGGCAAGTTCTTCGACGTCGGCACCGGTACCGACCAGTGGCGCCAGCGCATCGTAGAGGCGGTGCCACCACTGCGCATCGCGGTCCACCCCGGCCAGCCGCTCGGCGACGACGGCCAGTCCGATCCGGTCCACCCCGAGCAGCTCGAGGACCGGAAGGCGATGTGCCGACGACAGTTCCGGGTGGACGAGGTCGGCGAACACCTCACCGAGCACCTCGGCGAGGGCGTCGGTCAGTCCGATCAGCACCACCGCCCGGGTGGGAACCAGATCGTCACCGCCCGCGCCGGGCAGCCAGCCGGAGGTGCGCAGCGCGGCCAGGACGGCCTCGATCATCCGAGTGTCGTCACCGCCGTGTGCACGATAAGGCAAGGGCACCAACGACAGTCGGTCCACCGGATCGACGAGTCGCAGGATCTCTGGATACCCGGCGGCGGCACCGACGATGTCGGCCGACGGATGCAGATGGCGACGGTCGGCGGTCAGCGGGGCGTCGGTGTAGAGCCTGCACGGCAACGACATCGGGATATCGGTGGGCGTCGGTGCCCACACCACGTCCCGGTCGCCGACGACGACGGTGCCCTGGCGCAGCTCCACCGACCACCGGCTTCCGCCGTGGGTGGCGACGGCGAACTCGCGACGGCCGCCGCCGGACTCCTCGACCACGATCCGGTCGTCACCGCGCTCGACGGTGAAGGTCTGCTCGCCCACGTCCATCCGCGCCAGTGCGGGCAGGGCGAGCAACAGGTCGGCGGCCTGCCCGGCGGCCACGGCGAGCAGGCCGGCCACATCGGTGTCCGGCCGCAACGACAGGACGATCTCGGTGGCGAATCCGGCGCGGGGTGCCGCGTCGAGCGGCCAGGCCAGGCGCAGCAGCGGAACGGCGTGCCGCGACAGTGCCTCGTCGGCATCGATCCCGGCCTGGTCCAGCGTGGCCCCGGTCCGATCCCGGTCGAAGACGATCGATCCGGGCCCCGAACGGATCTCGACCCGGTCGGCGACGGTGGCGGTGGCCGAGAAGCCGACCCCGAACCGGCCGACGACACCGTCGGTGCCCGCGGGGTCCTTGGCCGACACCCGCAGTGCGGTGAGCGAGCGTACACCGGATTCGGTCAGGGGCGCACCGGTGTTGGCGATGTGCAGGGTAGCGCCGTCGGCCCAGATCGCGACATGTCCGGCGGCCCCGCCCAGATGCGCGGCGTCGGCGGCGTTGGTGACCAGCTCCACCACGAGCCGGTCGCGGTACCCGACCGCCGCCAGGTCCGCCTCGGCGGCGGCATCCTCGGCGAGTCGGGTCGGCGAATCACGCCACGCCGCGACGGTGGCCTCCCGCAGGGCGGCCGCACCGAACCGATCGGGAGTGGTCAGGACCGGCCGTCCGGATCGTCGGCACCCGCACCGGCCGACACCGCGACGATCTCGAGCACACCGTCGTCGAAGGCGTCGAAGGCCGGGGTGCCCTCACCCTTGGGGGCGACCATGTCGGAGTGTGCGCCACAGCCGTATTCGGCGGAGACGACGTGGGCGTCGGCGGAGAACTCGTTGGCGCACGCACCGAACGCCGCGCGCAGCGACCCCGACAGCGGGATGTAGAAACCGCAGGTGCAGCACGGGAACTGGGCGGCCTGTGCCATCTCCGAACCCGGTCCGAAGTCGCCGTCGTACCAGCGCTGCGCGGCCTCGTCGCGTCCCTCACGGCTGAGCAGCCGCTTGCGACCCAGGCCGAGTGCACCGGAGATCTGCGCGATCTCGTCGGGATCGGCGACGAACTCGTCGCCGGTGTCGATCTGGTTCGGGACCAGACGCACGTCGTCGGGATCGGCGGCCAGGACGTCGCCGGCCGAGAGATCGCCGGGGGCGACCCGCTTCGACCACGGCACCCACGACGGCGACAGCAGCGCGCCGTCACCGGGCAGCAGAACCACCTCGGACACGGTCACCTCGTCGCTGCCCGGGGCGCCGGCCACCACGACACACCACTGCCATCCGCGGTAGCCGATCAGATCGGCGTCGAAGTAGTGGGCGGCGGCCCACTCACCCTCCGCGACGGCGTGACGATGCTCACCCGGACGGTGTCCGTCCTCGATGAGCGCAGCACGGGCAATATCGACGGCATCGAGCAACCGCGGCCCGTCCACAACTCCAGTCACCGTTCCAGTGTGCAACATCGCCGGATCCGCGTGCACACCTGGTGCCGCGTGCTTCCGGCCGGTGCCGGGCGATCCACCGGAGGTCTCCCGCGGGAGGCGGTGCGTGCGACACATCGCCGAGCACCTCATCCGCCACGCCTGTCGCCGGATAGGGAACAATTGACGCGTGACCGGATGGAAGCCGCAGAACCGCGCCGACACACACGCCGGGGCCACCGACCCCCGTGTGGACGGGCGTACCCGGCGCAACCCGGTCGACCATCCGGGTACCGCGAACTATCCGGCCGACGGCCGTCGGCGCCGGCCGCAGCCGGGTCGTGATCCGGCGGGTGCGGGCCGCGGTTCGGGCGGCAACAATCCTCCCGGCGGCAACCGTGGCGACGCCTATCTGCCGCCGCGGACGCACAATCCGCATCTGCCGCCCCTCGACGACCCGTCGGCACCGCCGCGATCGTCGGACACCCAGGCCCTGCCCACCGACCCCGACCAGCCGAAACTGCCCAAGAAGATCACCGTCGCCCGCGTGGCGGCGATGCGGTCGAGGCAGCTCACCGCCGCGGGCATCGGCAAGATCCACCAGGCCGCGACCGCCGACGGCGCCGACCAGTCGGGTCTGACCGCACTGACCCTGCCGGTGATCGCGAACTTCACCGTCGACGCCGCGATGGCCGTCGCCCTGGCCAACACGCTGTTCTTCTCGGCGGCCACCGCCGAGTCGAAGGTGAGCGTGGCGCTGTACCTGGCGTTGACGATCGCCCCGTTCGCGCTGATCGCCCCGCTGATCGGTCCGCTCCTCGACCGGCTGCAGCACGGGCGGCGGGTGGCGATGGCGGTCACCTTCGGCGCCCGCGTGGTGCTGGCCCTGCTGATCATGGCGAATGTCACGTGGGATGCCGCCGCACAGCAACTCAACTACGACCCGTGGGTGCTCTACCCGTGCGCGCTGGGTCTGATGGTGCTGTCCAAATCGTTCGGCGTGCTCAAGTCGGCGGTCACCCCACGGGTGGTGCCGCCGTCCATCGACCTGCCCCGGGTGAACTCCCGACTGACCACATTCGGCCTGATCGGGGGCACCATCCTCGGCGGTGCGGTGGCCGCGGTGTTCGAGCTGTTGCTGGCCAAGGTGCTGCCCTTCCACCTGCCGGGTGCGATGGTGTGGCTGGCGATCGTGGCCGCCGTCGGCGCCTACCTGTGCATGCGGATCCCGTCGTGGGTGGAGGTCACCGAGGGTGAGGTGCCCACCACCCTCACCTACCACGGTCCGACGACCGCCGAGCCGCCACGCACCGGCCGAGAGGGACGTGAAGGACGCGGCGGTGTGCGGGACGGCGCGAAGGTGCTGGCCGCGACGATGCGCCGGCCGCTGGGACGCCGGGTCGTCGCAGGTCTGTGGGGCAACGGGACCATCCGCATCCTCACCGGGTTCCTGACCCTCTACATCGCCTTCTACGCCAAGGCCCAGGAGGGTGTGCACTCGGACTGGAAGCAGCTGGCGATGCTGGGTGTGGTCGGTGCGGCCGCCGGTATCGGCAACATGATCGGCAACGGCGTCGGCACCCGGCTGGAGCTGAAGAACCCGCAGAAGATCGTCCTCTACTCGACCACCGCATGTTTCGTGTTCGCCGTTCTGACGGCCGTGTTCGGCAACATGCTGATGGCCACGCTCACCGCGCTCGTCGCCTCCGGGACCAGCGCGATCGGCAAGGTGTGCCTCGACTCGTCCATCCAGGACGACCTGCCGGAGGAGTCGCGGGCGTCGGCGTTCGGCCGGTCGGAGACCGTCCTGCAGCTGTGCTGGGTGACCGGCGCGGCACTCGGCGTGCTGCTGCCCACCACACTGTGGATCGGTTTCGCCGTGGTCGCGGCGTTCCTCGGGGTCGGCCTGACCCAGACCGTGCTGACCGTCCGCGGACACTCACTGATCCCCGGCCTCGGTGGGCATCGCCCCGACCAGACCGCCCCCACCACCCCGTTCGCGGCGGCACCGACCACCCACTACAGCCATCCGACGACGCGGCACGAACCGCCGCGGCGTCGACCCGGACCGGGCGACGAGCCCACCAAGCGGATGGGATATCACTAGACCGTGATGAGTTCCGGTGAGAAGAAGGCCGTCGCGATCATCGCGCTGGTCGCGATCGTGGTGGTTGCCGTCGTGGGCAGTGCGGTCGGTGTGCTCGTGGCCACCGCCCACTCCGACGACGAGGACGGCGCCTACCTGCACCTGGCGGTCGGCGACCAGCTGCACACCGTCGAACCCGTGCGCTGGTGCGATGTGTTCCTCACCGAGTGCACACCGCCGCCGAACCAGCCGCAGCGGGAGACACCGCACGTCCCGGTCCCGACCGGCACGTCGGTGCTGCTGTCGGTGCCGTCGGTGATCGCGTCGGGTCCCTGGAGCCTGACCGCGCTGTATGCGACGCCGAAGGGCCTCTACGAGGATTCCCGCATCCTGCAGTCCGGCACGACCTTCACGGTGAAGCTGGAATCAGAGCCCGATCGGGTGCTGGTCGGCATCACCGTGATCGTGCCGTCCGCGGTGGTCAACGCCGACGGCACGATCGACACCGCACGCGGCGCCCTGGCCGTGCAGACCGCACCGGTCGGGTTCGCCGTCCCGGCGATCTGACCCGCACGCGGATCGTCCTGCCGGGAGATCCGGGCAGGACGATCCGGGTGATCGGGGTGGGGCGATCAGTGATCGAGTTCGCGGGCGACCGCGCGCACAACCTCGGAGATCCGCTGCGCGGTCTTGCGATCCGGGTAGCGGCCCTGACGCAGGTCGGGCTGCACCTTGTTCTCGAGCAGGGTGATCAGGTCGGCGACCATGCCGTGCAGTTCGTCCGGGCTGTGCCGCTTGACGTCCTTGCGGGCGGCTTCCCGGGCGTTCTTGGCCATGCTGGGTGCCGGCTCGAGCACGCTCACGCGCAGCGCCTGCGGCCCCCGGCGACCGGCGGCCATGTCGAACTCCACTCGCTGCCCCGGCTTGAGGGCCGCGATGCCCTCGGGAAGGGTCGACGCACGGACGTACACGTCCTCGCCGCCCTCTTGAGCGAGAAAACCGAAGCCCTTGTCGGCGTCGTACCACTTCACCTTGCCCGTCGGCACTGTGCTCACCCTCACTGAAATCGGTCGGTCACAACAAAAAAGGCGCCCGGTCCCACACAGAACGATGAGCAACAGGCGCCTGGTCGTCACCATCCTAGCCAACCGTCCCGCACCGGGTCACACCCATTACCGTCCACCGAACGCCCCTCGCACCCGTGCCGGTATGGGCGAGCGGTTCCGGTACCCCTGCACTGCCACGGTCCACAGGAGGTGCCCGGGTGTTCTACCGTGGATGACATGGAGTTCTACCGTGGGTGATATGGAGAAGAAGCGATCATCGCGGCTGTTGCCGGTGGCGATCGTGGTGTTCGTGATCGGCCTGATCGCGCTCATCGCACTGTTCGTGATGCCGGCTGTCGCCGACGGCGAGACGGCACCGACCGCGGTCTATCTGCTGGCACTGTGCGCCCCGCTCGGATTCCTGCTGGCCATCGCCGCGGCCCTGCGCACCGGACGCCGGACACGGTGACCGCCCCGCCCGGCGAGTTCTCCGCGGTCACCGACCCCGGGGCCTTGAAGCAGGCCTTCGGCTGCTTCCCGTCGGGAGTCGTCGCCGTCTGCAGCGATGTGGGCGGCCCCCACGACCCGCAACCGATCGGGATGGCGGCCAGTTCGTTCACCTCGGTGTCGATGGACCCACCGCTGGTCAGCGTGTGCGTCCAGAACACCTCCACCACCTGGCCGCGGCTGCGGGCGTCACGGGCGCTGGGCGTCAGTGTGTTCTCCGCCGACCAGTCCGAGCTGTGCCGGCAGATGGCCGGACCCGCCGAGCACCGGTTCGACGGGATCGACCCGTTCGGTCCGGACGCCGGAACGCGGACCGGCGTCGACGACGGCGCACTGTTCGTCCCGCAGGCCGCCGCACATCTGTTGTGCACCGTCGCCCAGGAGGTCCCGGCCGGCGATCACGTCGTGGTGCTGCTCCGGATCGAGGCATTGCGCTCGGATCCGGACATCGAACCCCTGGTCTTCCACGCCAGCAGCTTCCGCGCCCTCGAGGCCCGACGATGACCACCGTCCATCTGGGCCTGCCCCTCCCCTCCCGCACAGCCGATCCCTGCCTGCCCGGTCTGTGCGCACCCGACACCACGCCTGCGGGCCCGGACAACCGGCTGTGGGACACCCACGGCCGGGTCGCGACCGATCTGCGCGTGTCGGTGACCGACCGCTGCAACCTGCGCTGCCGCTACTGCATGCCCGCCGAGGGTCTGGACTGGCTGCCCGGCGACGACCTGCTGACCACCGACGAGGTCATCCGTGTGCTGACCGTCGCGGTCCGCGACCTCGGGGTGCGTGCGATCCGCTTCACCGGCGGCGAGCCACTGCTGCGCCGCGATCTCGAGGAGATCGTGGCCGCGGTGGCCGGGCTCGACGAACGCCCCGACATCGCGATGACCACCAACGGGCTGGGCCTGACGCGACGTATCGGCGGACTCGTCGACGCCGGGCTGACGCGGGTGAACATCTCGCTCGACACCGTCGATGCCGCCCGGTTCGCCGAGATCACCCGCCGCGACCGGCTCGGTGACGTACTCGACGGACTGGCCGCCGCGCGGGCCGCCGGCCTGCACCCGGTGAAGGTCAATGCCGTGCTCCCGGACCGGTCGGATCTGTCCCGCCTGCCCGACCTGCTCCGGTTCTGCCTGGACCACGGCTATCAACTGCGGGTGATCGAGCAGATGCCGCTCGACGCCGGCCACGACTGGGACCGGGCGTCGATGGTGACCGCCGACGAGATCCTGGCCACCCTGCAGGCCGGCTTCGACCTGCGGCCCGATCCGACGCCGCGGGGGGCCGCACCGGCCCAGACCTGGCTGGTCGACGGGTACACCGAGCCCCACGGCGGACCGGCCCGGGTCGGCGTCATCGCGTCGGTCACCCGCCCGTTCTGCGGGGACTGCGACCGCACCCGCCTGACCGCCGACGGCGCCCTGCGCAACTGTCTGTTCGCGACGTCGGAGACGTCGCTGCTGCCCGCATTGCGCGGCGGGCCGCTGTCGGTGGACACCGACGCCGCCATCGCGCGGCTGTGGCGCGGCAATGCCTGGGCGAAGGGCCCCGGCCACGCGGTCAACTCCGCCGGTTTCCACCAGCCGGACCGGCCGATGTCGGCGATCGGCGGCTGAGTCGGATGCAGGTGACCGTCCGGTTCTTCGCTGCCGCGCGCGCCGCGGCCGGTGTCGACGAGACCGTCGTCGACGTCGCCGACTCGATCACCCTCGGTGAGTTGGAACACACTCTGGCCGACGGGAATCCGGAACTCGCACGGGTCCTCGAACGGTGCTCGTATCTCCGCGACGAGACCGCCCTGTGCGACCGCACCCGCCGCCTGGCACCGGTGCGGGTGCTCGACGTCCTCCCGCCGTTTGCCGGCGGATGACCCGCAACCGTCCTGTGACCTTTCTCACATAACAGCCCGGTAACGGGATGGACACGAGACGACCATCATGCCTGTGAACTGCGGTGACACTGAAATGGGGCCGAAAGTCCCGTTCGGACACTCGAAATGGGTTGCGGGATGGGGCGTGAATCCTCCGCTCGAACGACGTAGGGTTCGTGTCGACCTACTTCGGAAGGTCACAGCCAGACCAACACATCCATAACGTTCCACCGGGCGCGCCGAGCCTCGTTCCACCGGTGGGATGACGAGAAACATCTGGGAACGAGGACGGGGGACCCACCTTCCCATCCGGGAACCGGACGTCGACCGACGTCCTTGGGGTTAAGTCCGCGGCCACACCGGCCATAGCGACCGAGCACCTCTCGCTCGAACCCGACAGCTGACTTCGCAGGCGCGTGGAGAGAGGGAACGAACACCTATGTCCGGACGTCACCGCAAGCCGACGACCTCGACCACCACCAAGACCTTCGCCAAGGTCGCGCTGACCGGCGCCGTCCTCGGTGGTGGCGCCGCCCTGCTGGGCACGGGCTCCGCCCAGGCCGCCACCGACGCCGAGTGGAACCAGGTCGCGCAGTGTGAGTCGGGCGGCAACTGGGCCATCAACACCGGCAACGGCTACCAGGGCGGGCTGCAGTTCAGCCCGAGCACCTGGGCCGGGCACGGCGGCGGCGAGTTCGCCCCGACCGCCAACCAGGCCACCCGCGAGCAGCAGATCGTCGTCGCCGAGCGCGTGCTGGCGTCGCAGGGCAAGGGCGCCTGGCCGAGCTGTGGTGGCCCGCTGTCGGGTCCCACCCCGCGCACCGCCCCCGCCGACACCACCCCGCTGCGCAAGGCCGCGCCGACCCCGGCGCCGTCCACCCCGCAGCAGCCCGCCACCGGTCTCGAGCAGACCCCGGATGCCACCAGCACCCAGGAAGCCCTCGATCAGCTCGGTGAGGCCGGCGTCAGCCCCGAGGTCCAGGGACTGCTGAAGGCCGCCCAGAGCAGCGGCTACCAGCTCACCCCGGACCAGCTGCGCCTGTTCAACGACAACAAGGGCCTGATCCCGCTCCCCTGAGCGACCCAGACGAAGGGCCCCGCACGATGCATCACGCCGTGCGGGGCCCTTTTCCAATTCCGGGGTGAGTCAGGCGGAGCCGACCCATTCGTCTCTGCCGTCGTCGAAGAACTGGTGTTTCCACACCGGTATCCGGGCCTTGACCTCGTCGACCATCCGCGCGCAGGTCTCGAATGCCGGTCCACGGTGATCGGCGGCCACGGCGACGACGAAGGCCACGTCGCCGATCCGCAGGTCGCCGACGCGGTGGGATACGGCCACCGCGCGCACGCCCTGTGCCGATGCCGCGACCTCGGCGACCACCTCGGCCAGCACGGCCGGGGCGCTCGGGTGTGCCGAGTACGACAGCAGGGTGACGCCACGGCCACCGTCGTGATCGCGGACCGCGCCGACGAACCCGACGACGGCCCCCGCGGCCCCACCCGCGGCACGGGTGACGAGGTCCTCGTGCTCGGCGAGGGTGATCGGTTCGGTGGCGAGTGCGGTGTGGACGACCTGTACCGCGGACGGTTCCGGGGTCATGGGTGGTCACCGCCGCGGATCTGGTCGAGGGTGTGGTCGAGGACCGTGCCGAGCACCGTCAGCCCGTCGCGCACCCCGCCGGTGGAACCGGGCAGATTGACCACGAGGGTGGTGCCGATGACGCCTGCGGTTCCGCGGGACAGGATCGATGTGGGGACGTCGGGGAGTCCGGATCGTCGGATCGCATCGGCCAGGCCGGGGATCTCGATGTCGAGCAGTGTCCGGGTCTGCTCGGGGGTGCGATCGGTGGGTGAGAGGCCGGTTCCGCCGGAGGTGACGATCAGGTCGACGCCCGCGTAGACGCCGGCGCGGATGGCCGCTCCGACGGGGTCACCGTCGGCGACCACGTCCACCTCGTCGACAGCGAAATCGCGGGTGGTGAGCCAGTCGACGATGATCGGGCCGGATCGGTCCTTGTAGATCCCGCTGCTCGCCCTGGTCGACGCCACGATCACCCGCGCCGAACGCGAGGGTGTCACCGATCCGGGTCCTCGTCGCGAATCCAGTGGCCCGATCGGCCGCCGGACTTCTCCAGGAGCCGGACGCCGTCCATGCTGGCGCGACGGTCGACCGCCTTGACCATGTCGTGCAGGGTGAGCCCGGCCACCGACACGGCGGTGAGTGCCTCCATCTCGACGCCGGTCTGACCGGCGGTGGTGACCGTCGCGGTCACGTCGATGCTGTCGGTGCCGACCTCGAAGTCGACGTCGACCGATGCCAGCGACAGCTGATGGCACAGCGGGATGAGCGCATCGGTGCGCTTGGCGGCCATGATCCCGGCGATGCGGGCCGTGGCCAGCACGTCTCCCTTGGGCAGGGAGGCGGAGGTGAGCAGTTCGATCACCCGTGCGGTGGTCCGGAAGGTGCCCGAGGCGACCGCCCGACGCCGGGTGACCGACTTGTCACCGACATCGACCATCCGGGCGGTGCCCGAGTCGTCGATGTGTGACAGCGATTCGCCGGTCACGGCTCAGCTGTTGATGTCCGTCTTGGGGTTGATGTAGTGCACCTTGTCCGCAGGCAGCGGGAACTCGACGTCCCCGAACGGGGACAGTGCACCGGCGACGTGGGTCGCGAACTCCGAGACGGCATGGTCGGGCACGTTGCCGTCGCCATCCCTCGGCCAGCCGTTGTCGACGTAGTGATTCTTCGAATTGCTCTCAGCCACGCGCATATTGTGCCATGCCCGACACCTGCCGGGCAGGCCGACCACCCACCCTCCGTTCGAATGATATGGCGGCACCCGTGTCATCGGTGGCGGTAGGGTCACAATCCAAGGTCCGACGAGCATCGAAGGGGAAGACGTGCCACTGAGTCCAGGTTCACAGATCGCCGGCTACCGCGTGGTCTCACTGCTGGGTTCGGGCGGAATGGGCGAGGTCTACCTCGTCGAGAATCCGCAGCTGCTCCGCCGCGAGGCCCTCAAGGTCATCTCGCTCGCCGGGGCGCAGGATCCCGACTTCCAGCGCCGATTCACCAACGAGGCGCGGACCACCGCGTCGCTGGATCACCCCAGCATCATCTCGATCCATCAGTACGGCATCACCGACGGCACCCCGTGGTTCACGATGAACTACCTGGAGGGCTCCGACCTCACCCACGGCCCCATCTCCGCGGCGGACGTGGTGACCGTCACCGAGCGGGTCGCCGACGCCCTGGACTACGCCCACCGACGTCAGGTGATCCACCGGGATGTCAAGCCCGCCAACATCTTCGTCAGCCGGGATGCCTCGGGGGGCGGTATCGAGCGGGTCACCGTCCTCGACTTCGGTATCGCCAAGCTGGTCAACTCCACCTCGCTGACCGCGACGAGTGCGTTCATCGGCACCCTCGCCTACTGCGCCCCCGAGGTGATCGAGGGGCACGACGCGACCGCGATGAGCGATCAGTACTCGTTGGCGTGCACGGTCTTCCAGCTGTTCACCGGTCAGGCACCGTTCACCACCACCACGCCGTCGGCGCTGGTGATGAGTCATCTGACCAAGCCGATCCCGCCGATCAGCTCCCTGCGACCGGACCTCGGCGCCTTCGACGCGGTGCTGACCAGGGCGCTCGCGAAGAACCCGGCGGACCGCTATCCGGACTGCCGGTCCTTCGCCGCCGCCCTCAAGTCGGCCGTCGACGGTTCCGGGGAGGCAACGGTGATCGGCCCGGCGGGGGGCCATCGTCCCGCCACCCCGGCTCCGGTGGGGACCCCGATCCCGTCCGGCGGTCTGTCGAACCCGCCGTCCTACCCCAATCCGGGGCACCCCAATCCGCCCTCGCACCCCAATCCGGGGTCCTATCCCAATCCGGCACAGCCGAACCCGGGCGCCTACCCGGCGTCACCGGGATACCCGGGCACCCCGCCGCCGACGCCGTATCCGTCGCAGCCGGGGATCGCCTCCGGCCCGACGATGGCGAATCCGACTGCGGGACTCGGCGGTCCGGGCACCGTGCCGCTGGGTGGCGGGCAGCCGCCGACCTACCCGCCGTCGCAGCCGAACCACCTCGTCGGCGGTGTTCCGGGGCAGCCGTACGGGCAGCCGCAGCCACCGCAGCGCAAGAAGCGCACCGGCCTGATCGTGGGTGTGATCGCCGTCGCCGCGGTCGTGATCGTCGCGGCCGCGGTCGGAATCGCGTTCGCAGCGGGTGCGTTCAGCGGCAGCAAGGACGACGACGTCACCGCGGCGCAGCCGTTCACCATGTCGGCCTACGGCAAGACGACGTGCACGGTGCAGGCCGGCAAGGCCTACTGCTGGGGTAAGAACGGTTCCGGCGAGCTGGGGATCGGCTCGACCACCGACAGCACCACCCCGGTCGAGGTCGGCGGACTCTCCGGCGTCACCGCGATCTCGGTGGGCGGGTACGCCGACAGCGACCGCAACTCGCGCACCACGGTGTGTGCGGTGGCCGGCGGCGAGGCCTACTGCTGGGGCAACGACCACTACGGCCAGATCGGCGACGGCGCCACCGGTTCCGGCACCGACAAGACCTCGCCCACCAAGGTCCCGAATCTGACCGGCGTGACCTCGATCGCCACCGGATACGGGTCGACGTGTGCGGTCGCCAACGGCGATGTGCTCTGCTGGGGCGACAACGACTCCGGGCAGCTCGGTCTGCCCGGTGTGGACGAGACCACCACCCCGACCAAGGTCGCGGGTCTGCCCCCGGCCACCGCGGTGGCCACCGCACAGGGCACCACCTGCGCGATCGCCGAGGGCAAAGCCTACTGCTGGGGTGACAACGACAACGCCCAGATCGGCAACGGGTCGACCAGTCGGCAGGAGTCGCCGGTCCAGGTCGCCAATCTCACCGACGTGACCTCGCTGTCGGTCGGCACCTACACCAAGAACAACTCGGAGGACACGCCGACCGCCTATGTCACGGTCTGTGCGACCTCCGGTGGCGGCGCCTACTGCTGGGGCGACAACGCCTACGGCCAGATCGGCGACGGCAGCACCCAGCAGCGATCGGTGCCGACCCAGGCCACCGGCCTGTCCGGGGCGTCGGTGATCAGCACCGGCTGGGGCAGCACCTGTGCCGTCGCGGACGCGAAGGTGTGGTGCTGGGGCGACAACGACAACTCCCAGCTCGGCACCACCGGCGACGGCCGCCAGACCCCCGCGGAGGTCACCGGCCTGACCGGTCAGGCGGTGGCGGTGGAGACCGCGGGCGGCTCCACCTGCTCGCGGAACTCCGCCGGCGAGGTGTACTGCTGGGGCCACAACGACGTCGGCCAGCTCGGCGACGGCAGCACCAGCGACCGGTCGACGCCGGTCAAGCTGACCCTCCCCGCCTGATCGGGGTTCGGCGCGCCCGCAGCGGCATACCCGGCACTCAGTAGAATCGGTCGGATGAGTTCGGATACCCGCGCGGACGCACTGGCCGTCGATCTGACGCGTCGCTCCGACGACGACCTCGCCGAACTCTTCGCGCTCCGGCCCGATCTCGCCGCGCCGCCACCCCAGGGGACCGGTGTCCTCGGTCAGCGTGCGTTGTCGGCCGCATCGATCGCGCTGGCCGGCGAGTCGCTGGATCTGCTCGACGTGGCCGTGCTGGAGCAGGCGATCGTCTTGGGTACGCCCCCGAAGCGACGCAAGACGCCGGTACCGGTGACCGTGTCGGCGATCGTGGACGCACTGTCCGATCGCGCCGAGCCCGCCGACCTCGCCGCACGCGTCGACCATCTCCGGCGGCTGGCCCTGATCTGGGGCGACGACGACTCGCTGCACGTCGGGGCGCACACCGCCGCGGCGTTGCCGTGGCGGGCACTGCATCTGACCGGCCCGCTCGGCCATCTCACCCCGGACGAGGTGCGGGCCCGGCTCGACGGTCTCGACGAGCGTCGGTCCGACCTGCTCGCCACCCTCTCACGCGGGCCGGCGCTGGGCCGCAGCCGCGACGCCGCCCCCGACGCGGATCCGGCGGCGCCGGTGGCCCGGCTGATCGCCGACGGCCTGCTCGCCCGGATCGATCACCAGACCGTCGAACTGCCACCGCAGGTCGGGCAGATCCTGCGCGGTGAGCCGCCGTTGCGCAGCGACGACCTGCACCGGCCGGTGCCCGACGACGACAATGCATCCCGGCGGTTCTCCGCCCGTGACATCGACGCGGCGGCCGGTGGTGAGGCGCTGGAACTGATCCGGCACACCGTCGCCCTGCTGCGGGTGCTGGGGACCGCCCCGGCCGCGGTGCTGCGGTCGGGTGCGCTGGGCGTGCGTGAGCTGCGCCGGCTGAGCAAGGCCACCGGTCTCGACCAGCGGCGGGTGGCGCTGATCGTCGAGTTGCTGGCACATGCCCGTCTGATCGACGCCGGTTTCCCCGATCCGCCGCCGGCCAACGACACCGGCGAGCACGCCTTCGCGCCCACCACCCAGGCCGACGCCTGGTTGCACCAGCCGCCGGAACGGCAGTGGCTGACCCTGGCCCAGGCATGGCTGTCGGTGCCCCGCCGGGCGTGGCAGGTGGGTGAGCCCGACCGCGACGGCACCACCATCCCGGCGTTGTCGGCGGAGAACCAGGACGCCCATGCACCCGCCCAGCGGCACACCATCCTGGCCGGGCTGGCCAACACCGCCCCCGGTACCCGGGTGTCGGTGGCGGGTCTGGTGGCCGCTCTGCATTGGCATCATCCGCACGGGTTGCGTCGGATCACCACCCGCGTCGTCGACGAAACCCTCACCGAAGCACGGGAACTCGGGATCGTCGCACATGCGGCACTGTCGTCGGTGGGGCGCGCGCTCCTCGCCGCCGAACCCGACGACGAGGATGCCGCGACCCTCGCCGCGATGCGTAAGGCCTTGCCCGAGCCGGTCGACCACTTCCTCGCCCAGGCCGATCTCACCATCACCGTGCCGGGTCCGATGACCCCGGATCTGGCCGAGCAGGTGGAGCTGGTCGCCGACCTCGAATCCGGTGGAGCCGCATCGGTGTATCGCGTCACCGAGGACAGCGTGCGGCGTGCGCTCGACGCGGGACGCTCCAGCAGTGAACTGATCACCCTGTTCACCGCGCACTCCCGCACCCCGGTCCCCCAGTCGCTGACCTATCTGATCGAGGACGTGGCCCGCCGCCACGGCCAGCTGCGGGTGGGTCTGGCGTCGTCGTTCATCCGGTGCGAGGATGCCGCCACGCTGGCGGCGGTGTTACGCAGCGACGCCGCCGACCACTTGGCCTTGCGTGCCCTGGCCCCCACGGTCGCGGTGTCGCCCAGCGAGATCCGCGAAGTCCTCGAGCAGCTGCGATCCGCCGGTTTCGCGCCGGCCGGCGAGGATTCGGCCGGCGAGCTGGTGGACATGCGCACCCGCGGCAGCCGGGTGGCGACCACACGTGGGCGACGGACCCTGATCCCGCCGCGCCGTTCCGCCCTCAACTCCGACCAGGTGCGGGAGGTGGTGTCGCGGTTGCGTTCGCATGACCGGGCGATGGCGGCGAGACCGGCCCGGGAGAAGAAGGGCTCGACCACCCCGGTACGTGCCGCGGGCAACGGTGAGACCACCACGGCCCTGATCCAGTTGGCCTTGCGGGCCAATCGCCCGCTGCGCGTGGATTACGTGAACGCCCACGGTTCGGCGAGCCGACACATCGTCCATCCCCGCATCATGAGCGCAGGTCAGTTGATCGGCACCGAGGACGGCACCGACGACGAGCAGCACTTCTCCCTGCACCGCATCACGAGCGTGGAGCTGTTGAGCGAGTAGGGACACAAAGACACCATTCGATGATCGATCCGGAATAGAAAGCAGCATCGGCAACCGCCACAACCACATTCGATGGTTGATCCGGGACCACAGCAGCATCAGCAACCGCCACAACCATATTCGATGGTTGAGCCGGGACCGAGCCGCCAGGCGAGGACCCGAGTCGAAACCCAGCAAGACGACAATGTCAGCAACCACAACCCCGACGTGGTCACCACCCAGCCCCGGCCGACAGAGGTTTCGA